>NZ_LKDU01000003.1:0-243629 GCF_001401855.1 Pseudoalteromonas sp. P1-7a
GCTTCATCCGTTACGGTGATTGTAACAACCGTGCCCTCTGGCTCACCGGTTGCTGTGCCTGAAATAGTCGGTGTGGTGTCATTAGTATCACTCACCGGATCAATTATTACTGTGGGCGCTGCGGTATCAACCTCACCGGTGGTGGTGGCTGTGGTTTCATTGCCTGCAGAGTCAGTAACCGATACCTCAACGGTAAATTCACCTTCACTTAACTCATTAGGCACATCTACACTAAAGGTGCCATCGGCTTGCACTTCGGTCGTAATGGTTTGTGGGTTACCCGCTTCATCCGTTACGGTGATTGTAACAACCGTGCCCTCTGGCTCGCCTGTTGCTGTGCCTGAAATAGTCGGTGTGGTGTCATTAGTGTCACCCACTGGGTTTACCGATAAGGTTGGTGCCGTGGTATCTATAACGCCAGTGGTTGTAGCTGAGGCTTCATTACCCGCTGCATCTATGGCTGTTGCCGTTATTGTGAACTCTCCCTCAGCTACAGGGGCTGTAGCTCCTACTTGCCAAGATCCATCCTCTACAACGACTGCTATCAGGGTTTGCGAGTCACCATTTGAGTCTGTTACTAATACAGTGATCGAGCTACCAGGCTCAACATCCGTTGTGGTACCACTAAATACAGGGGTTGAATCGCTAGAGTCAGTAAAATCATTTACACTGATAGTAGGTGCAGTTAAATCTATAGTGCCCGTTTGTGAGTCTTGCGCACTATTACCTGCACTATCACTTACATTTGCCACCACACTAAACTCACCCTCAGCTAATGCTTGTGGGACATCTATACTCCATGTGCCATCACCATTTATAGCCGTTATAAATTGCTGCTCAGCCCCTGCACTATCTGTAACAATCACAGTAACCACACTACCCGCTGCTAAACCTTGTGTGGAGCCGCTTATAGTAGGCGTTGTATCGTTTGTATCATCAATATTAGCTATAGTTACGGTAGGTGCGGTTAGATCTATGGTGCCAGTAACCGTTGCTGTACTGCTATTACCAGCTTCGTCACTTACACTAGCAGTAACTGTAAAGTCACCTTCGCTAAGCTCATTAAGTATATCGGCGCTATAGCTTCCATCCGCATTAGTTACTGCAGTAATCGTTTGCTGATTTCCGTCACTATCGGTTATTAATAAAGTGACCTCAGTACCTTGAGGAACATCTACTACGCTACCTGTAACACTCGGTGTTGTATCATTGGTGTCTGCAATTGGGTTAATAGTAATTGCCGGATCAGTTAAATCAATTTCACCTACTTCAGTAGCTGAGGCTGTGTTGCCAGCTGCATCGGTTACTGTTGCAACCACCGTAAATTGACCTTCTACCAACTCATCGGTTGCTTCGATTGACCATGTACCATCAGCATTTGTTGTAACTTGCACCGTTTCTGTTGCGCCGTCACTGCCTGTAAAGGTCACTGTAACCACCGCCCCTGCATCAACATCTTGCGTAGTACCGCTAATTGTTGGCGTAGTATCATTTGTATCAATAATAAAATTAATACTTACGGTCAAATCTACATTACCAACCGTACTTGCTTGTGCCTCATTGCCCGCATCGTCTATAACAGCTGCAACGACAGTAAAATCCCCTTCAGGCAGAGGTTCAGTAACTTGAGCGCTCCAAGAACCATCCTCTTGAGTGACGGCTAAAAGGTTAAACGTACTGCCATCACTTGCAGTAATAGTTAGGGTTATAGTGGTACCAGCAGGCACGTTACCAGTATTACCACTTAAAAATGGCGTGGTATCGTTTGTATCGGCAATAGAATCAATTTGAATAGAAATAGGGGCAAATGTAACTTCACCACTTGTTTGTGCTGATGCTTCATTACCTGCAGGGTCACTCACTGTTGCGGTAACATTAAAATCTCCGCCAGGAATAGCGTTAGGCGATTCAACACTCCACGTGCCATCAGCCTCAAGCGTGGTTGTTAAGGTTTGTACATTACCATCGCTATCGGTTACTAAAACCGTAATTACAGAGCCCTCTGGTGCTCCTTCAACACGTCCTACAAAAGTAGGCGTTGTATCATTAGTGTCTGCAATAGCTGTAACTGTTATCTCAGGGCTAGTTAAGTCAACTAGCCCTTGCTCTACAGCTTGTGCTTCATTACCCGCAGTGTCAGTTACGGTTGCATTAACTTCAAACTCACCTTGCGCTAAAGGGGTAGAAACACTTACAGACCAGCTGCCGTCATCGTTTGTTTGCGTTAACAGCGTTTGAGTTTGGCCATTAATATCGGTAATAACTACGCTAATCACAGAGCCTGCCGGCACATCCTGCGCAGAACCTGTAATAACAGGGGTTGTGTCTTGTGTATCGGCAATTGCGTCAATTTCCACGATGGGCGCTGTTAAGTCTATAGTACCGGCATCACTAGCAAGTGCTTGGTTACCAACGCTATCACTCACTTGCGCATCAACAGTAAAGTTACCCTCAGGTAATGCCACACCGACATCTACAGACCAGCTACCATCTTCATTGGTAATAGCTGTTAAAAGCTGTACTTCACCTGTACTATCGGTCACTGTTATTGTTACTTCAGTTCCCTGCGGTACACCCGTTGTAGTACCCGTTAATGGCGGAGTCGCATTATTAGTTTCGTCCGCTACTGTAACTGTAATTTCTGGCGCAGTTAAATCTACACTCGCAACGGCTTGATCAATTGCCTGGTTTCCAGCAGCATCAACAGCCACAGCGTTAACATTAAACTCCCCTTCCGCTAAAGGCGATGTAGTTGTAATACTCCAGTTACCTTGTGCATCAATTTGAGTAACAATCGTTTGTTGTGTCCCAGTGCTATCAGTAAGAGTTACCGAAACGTTATCGCCGGTATTCAGACCCGCTACTGACCCCGTAACCGTCACAGTTTGAGATGCAGAGTCTGCAACAGGATCAATATTAATGACTGGGGCGGTGGTATCTATTTCAATAGAAATAGCATCGTTAAACGCATTACCATCAGGGTCTGTTGCCTCTACAACAACGCTAACAGGCCCATCAGCTATAGGGTTAGGTAATGTAATTTCAAACGTGCCGTCAGGGCCAATAACTGCGCTTACTACTTGGGAGTTACCATTTTCATCTGTCACAGTAATGTTGACAGTTTCACCCACTAAATTTTCACTAGTACCGCTAATGGTCGGCTGAGAAGAGTTTGTTAACCCCACCTCATTTAATGATATTGATGCAGTATCATCAGGTACAACCCCATCAGTGGTATCTCTGATATTTACCGCCTCTGTAGAATTAGGATCAAAGCTTGAATCAAACGCGACACTGTTAGGATTAACTCCCTCAGAAATACGCGTCAGCTGAACAAATGAGCTTCCTCCACCCGAGCCCGCGCCACCAGCACCACCTGCGGCCGTTGCTTCTAAATTATCGAGAATATCGCCATCACCCTCTAACGCATCTAAAAAATCAGTCACATCAGAGTTAGCCGCCGTTTGCCCCTCGTTATTATCATTTTGTTCTAAGCTTGCAATAGCCGCATCTAAGCTTTCGTCAAACACGGTAGTTTCGCTGCTATCGCGGGTTTCTTGGGCTAATAAATCAGGGGTAATTTTTACGTTTTGATTAGCAGGAATGGACAGGGTTTCTCCTTGCACATCAATGGTTAGCGATGAATTATCGGCGGTAACCACCAAATCACCAACAGTAATAGTATCGCCCACTTCAAGTGGCTTAATTGTGCCATCTTCTAAAACAACACCAGCAGACCCTTTTAAGTCTATTACTAATAATTGATTAGATTCCATTTCACTTACCTCAAACATAAGAATTAAAAACTATTAATTAAAATGTAGAACAGCAAAACGTATTAGGTACTGTACTCAAGTACAGTTTTTAAAAAATATTAAAAATAAAAAAGTGGTAGATAATAATTTTTATGCTAGCCGAAACGATTATTTGCGAAATATGCATTTATTGACTAAACCATAGGGTAGGTATTGATGGCCTAAGTAACCCCTAAGAGGAAGAAATGATTACAAAAAATACTTTACTAAAGCAAAAAGGAAAGCTGCTTATAGGCTTAACGCTAAGTGCGCTTGGCGCAACGAATATAGTGCACGCCGATGACAGCTCCGTAGCACCCCTTACATACGTTACCAGTAAAGCAATTGAAAATAATCCAGAGGTACAGCAAGCGTGGCACACATTTAAGTCATCAATTTATGGCGTAGATGCAGCACGCTCGGGCTACTTGCCCAGCGTTGACGTTTCTGCCAGCGCAGGCTATGAACGCCGAAACTACGGTACTGAAGACGAATACAACCGCAACACAGCAGAACTAAGCGTTACTCAAATGCTTTACGACGGATTTAGAACATCTAACACCGTTGAAAGGTTTGAGCGTATTCAGCTCATTCGGTATTTTGAATTACTCTCACAAACAGAGCAAACAGCGTTAGATGCATCTATTGCATTTTTAGACGTACAAAAATTTAAAGAGCTTGTGACGCTCGCTGAAGAAAATCTGCAAGAACACGAGTCTGTATACCAACAAATTGAACAAAGTGTAGGAGCTGGTGTTGCCCGAGCAGCTGATTTAGAGCAAATTAGTGGGCGCTTATCGCTAGCACAATCTAATGTATTAACCGAGTACGCTAACCTGCACGATGTAACAGCACGTTATTTAAGAGTGGTTGGCGAGCTGCCCGTAAACGATATAAAACAAGCTAAGTTAGATGAGCAAAATGTGCCCATCTCTATTAATCAGGCACTTGATATAGCCTACAAAAATAGCCCTGCCTTTTACGTATCGCTTTATAATATAGAGGCACAAGAAGCCAATGCCCGAGCACAAAAGGCAGCCTTTCATCCAAACGTAGACCTATCAGCCCGTTACGGTACACAAGACAGGGATGAGCTAGGCCTAAACGAGACCAGAACCGAAGCCCGTGTTGGTATAGACATAACCTATAACTTGTATAACGGTGGCCTAGATAGCGCCAACCTTGAACAAGCATACCAAGATGTAAATATTGCCAAGTATCAACGCGATCAAGCTTGTGTTGATATTCGTCAAAGCCTACAAATTGCCTATCATAATGTGAGCAATATAGAGCAAAAGCTACCTACACTAGAAAGCTATAAAAATTCTTCAAACAGAGTAAAAATAGCTTATCGAGACCAATTTGATATTGGCCAGCGCACCTTACTTGACGTACTTGACGCAGAAAATGAAGCGTTTCAATCTAACCGCTCTTATATCGTTGCTCAATACGATAGACAAACAGCCATTTTAACTATGCTTAACGAGATGGGTAAACTACTACCTGCGCTAAATGTCATGTCTGACAAATACCCAACATTAACAGAGTTAACAGACGATCCAATTGTGCATAACGCACAAAATATATGCCCTAGTTACGATGTAGCTGCTACGTTTAAACGCAAAGCTTTTTTACAAAAGAAAGCCGAGCAGGATAACGCCTACATGAGCGTTACAGCGATGCCTAGATATTTAGAGATACCCGCAGAAACCCCTAGTTTTGCAGATGACGATAATGATGGCGTTCCTAATGAGCAAGACACTTGTCCAAGCACACCAGCGGGAACAAATGTAGATTTATCTGGGTGTACTTTATATGACCAAACAACTGATTCTGTCGAAATAGGTATTCCCTTTTCAGCTGACTCTAGCCAAGTGCGCTCAGAGTACATGCAGGAAGTAGAAAAGCTTGCTGAGTTTTTAAAAAACAACCCAGATAAAAAAGTAGAAATCCAAGGCCATGCCTCATTAGACGGTGATAAAAAATACAACCGTAAACTTTCTGAGCAACGCGCATTTGCCGTTGCACAATTACTTATTGAGCAATTTGGTATAGCACCTAATCGTGTTAAATCGTTTGGTTATGGTATTGACCAGCCTCGCATTAATGAAATTTCAGTGCGTGCTAATGCGGCAAACCGCCGTATCGAGGCGGTGATTACCGATAGTTAAGGGGTACCAAAAAACAAATTTAAAATGTTTTACATAACATTGGATGGTATATGGAATTAAATGATGTACTTGATCATGGTGGCGCACTCGTTGATTGCCTAGCAGTATTGTGCCGCTTTCATGATAAAGATTTTTCGAGGGAGGCCCTATTAAACGGCCTCCCATTAACAGATGGAAATTTAACACCTTCAGGGTTTGCTCGCGCAGCAAAACGCGTGGGCTTTAAATCAAAAGTAGTAAACAAACCTCTCAACCAGATTAATACAGCTTTACTACCTGCCATTATTATTTTAAATAATAATCAAGCCTGTGTAGTAACCGCTATTGATCACAAAAACAATACAGCGCAGGTTATTTATCCTGAGCTAACTGAGTCTGTTGTAGAAGAAAGCCTTGATCAGTTAATTGAAAAATCAACAGGTTTAATTATTTATACTCACCCAGAGTTTATGTTTGATGAACGCTCGCCAGTGCTCGAAAAGCTCTCTAAAGACGGGTGGTTTTGGGGCGTCATAAAAGAATGCCGTTCATTGTACAAAGACGTCATTATATCGGCGATTGCATTAGGCGTCCTCTCTGTTGCCATGCCCTTATTCGTAATGAATGTATATGACCGGGTAGTCCCTAATCACGCTACCGAAACCCTTTGGGTTTTAGCCATAGGTATTTTAATAGCGCTGACCGCCGACTTTGTATTGCGCTTAGTGCGTAGCTACTTTGTTGAGCTTGCGGCAAGTCGTATTGATGTAAAAGTGTCGGCAGTTATTATGGAGCGTGTACTAGGTATGAAGCTTAAAAATAGGCCTTCATCAGCTGGGTCATTTGCTAGTAACATACAATCGTTTGAAGCCGTACGTAACTTTTTTAGCTCAATAACCTTGGTTGCGCTGGTTGATTTACCCTTTGTTGCAATATACCTCATTGTTATTGCAATAATAGGTGTACCACTAAGCTTACCCATTATTGCAGGTGCCCTAATACTTTTAAGTTATGGTATAGCGGCACATAGAAAACTAGAAGCGCTTTCAGAGCAAACCATGAAAGCAAGCTCAATGCGCAACTCTATACTTGTAGAAAGCTTAACCAATATTGAAGATGTAAAAAGTTTTCACAGTGAATGTAAAACCCAATCGACATGGGAAAAGTCGACTATTTATATTGCTCAGGTTAATGCACAAAGTCGCTTAATCTCAAGTTCAATCTCCAATAGTGCAGCATGGATACAGCAATGCGTTGGCGTGATCATTATGATCATAGGTGTTCATCTCGTTATAGAGGGCGAGCTCACTCAAGGGGGGTTAATCGCCGCTTACTTACTTTCATCGCGGGCAATGGGGCCACTTGGTCAATGTGCCGCCGTACTTGCGCAATATCATCATGCCGCCATCGCTATGCAATCACTTAACGAAATAATGGAAAAAGACGTTGAGCGCCCGCCAAATAAACATTGGTTAAGCCATCCTGTATTAAACGGAGACATAGAATTTAAAAACGTATGTTTTAAATATGAAGACGACGCAGGCGAAGCACTTAGTAATATTAGTTTTAAAATTAAAGCAGGCGAAAAAGTCGCTATTTTGGGGCGCAATGGCTCGGGTAAAAGCACCCTCGAAAAACTTATTCTAGGCCTTTACGACCCAACCGCAGGCTCCGTAATGGTTGATAACAATAATATACAACAAATAGACCCCGCAGAACTTCGCCATAACATAGGGTATGTGCCACAAAATATAGCGCTGTTTTTTGGTAGCTTAAAAGACAACCTCACTATTAGTGCGTGGCACGCTAAAGATGAACAAATTATTAGTGCATGCGAAAAAAGCCAGTTATTCGAGTTAATAAACTCTCACCCAGATGGGTTTGACCTGCAAGTTGGTGAGCAAGGTCGCCTGCTATCTGGCGGCCAAAAACAAGCTATAGGTATAGCGCGTGCTCTAATAAATGACCCGCCTATAATGCTGTTAGATGAGCCTACCTCATCGCTTGATCACAATAGTGAAAATAAAATTATTCAAAACTTAAAAACCGCCACTCAAGATAAAACTTTAATTGTAGTCACTCACCGATCATCTTTACTTACACTAGCTGATCGCATCATCGTACTCGATAACGGAAAAATAGTTGCCGATGGACCTAAACAAACAGTCATCGCGGCACTAAATAATCAAACCGTGGAGCAAGCATCATGAGTGACAATAAAAAGCCACTAGAGCAGCGCTCTTTTGAATCGGTAAGTAAAGCCATAGAAGCCCGTAAAAAAGGTAAGCCATCAATCTTCAATCGCTTATTTAAAGGTTGGCTTTCGCCTCCTGAATCGCAAGATTGGGTGGTCGATGCACAATGGGAAAAAATGCAGCAAGAGCCTGCCAGCGCACGTTTTTTATTATATCTCATTTGCATTGCATTTATTTTGCTTACAGTTTGGGCAGGCTTTGCACCCCTTGATGAGGTAGCCCGTGGTGAAGGCCGCGTTATCCCATCAAATAAATTACAGCTAGTGCAATCTTACGATGGCGGCATGGTAGAAAAAATAAATATTAGAGAAGGACAAATTGTTGAAGAAGGTGACGTATTAATAAAAATTGACCCCACGCGGTTTATTTCAAGCTTTAGAGAAAACCAATCTAAAGTGCAATCACTCACCGCTAAAGTAGCCAGATTACAGGCACTTACCAGAAAAGAAGAGCTTGTTTTTCCTGATGAGCTGGTTAAGCAGGTTCCCGAGGCGGTCGCGCATGAGCGCTCAATATATTTAAGCAACCGCCAAGAACTAGAGCAACAAGTGGCAATTCATAAACGCCAGCTTGAACAACGCAGACAAGATCATATTGAGGCAAAAGCTGCTTTGCAACAGCATACAAGCGCTTTAAGGCTAACTAACAGAGAGCTGCAAGTGACCCGTCCATTGCTAAAAACAGGCGCAGTGTCTGATATAGACATCATTAGGTTAGAGCGTGAAATAGTTGATTTAAATGGCGAAATTAACCGCACTAAAGCCGTTATCAACCGCAGCTTATCGGCTATCAACGAAGCTAAAAACAAAGTTACCGAAGTTGAGCTGGCAATGATCAACCGCTGGAACAACGAGCTTTCAGAGGCACTGCTGCGTTTAGAGTCAATAAAAGAAACCGAATCAGGGCTTGCCGACAAAGTAGCTCAAACTGAAATTAAATCGCCTGTTAAAGGCACGGTACAACGTTTATTGGTTAATACCGTAGGGGGCATTTTACAACCCGGCAGCGACGTTTTAGAAATAGTTCCTTTGGATGATCAACTTATTGTTGAGGCAAAAATACCGCCAAAAGATATAGCCTTTTTACGCCCAGGGCAGCCCGCTATGATTAAATTTAGCGCCTACGATTTCGCAGTATATGGCGGACTAGAAGCCGAGGTTCTGCATATAAGTGCAGATACAATTACCGACGATAGAGAAAATACGTTTTATTTAGTGCAATTAAAAACCACTAAAAATAACTTTTCAGAAGAGTTGACTATAATTCCAGGTATGACCACACAAGTGGATATTATCACTGGTAAAAAAACCGTCTTGGAATATTTACTTAAGCCCGTACTCAGAGCTACATCGCAAGCAATGACAGAACGCTAAACTGAATTTATTGGAGTAAATGAATGCGTCAAAGTATATTTATTACACAACCAGAACTAGAATCAAGCCACTGGCGAAGTGCGTTTGCAGGTTGTGTAATATGCACCAAAGAACCAAAGCAAATTAATACCTCGAGTATTATATGGATCTTGGCGGGCACTTCGGGATGGCTTGAACTAGTAAAAAAATACGCACAAAAACGCTTACCGGTTATTGTAATGACCACAAACTTAGAAATAGAGGAGCTTAGAGCAGCCCTGCAAGCCGGAGCAAGAGGCTATGTAGAAGCACTTGCATCTAAAGTAATATTGCAACAAGTGCTTGAAACTATATGCTCAGGCGGCCTGTGGTTACCTGGGCAACTGCTGTCTAATATTGTTGGGGCACTAAGCCAGCAGCAAATAAATTACACCCATGCGTGCGATATCCAAAGCTTAACTAAACGCGAGCGCCAAGTGGTTGATATAGTTATAACAGGGGCCACCAATAAACAAGCCGCTGAGGCACTTAATATTACAGAGCGCACAATTAAAGAACATATGAGTTCAATTTTCACTAAGCTAAAAGTACGCGACCGAATACAGCTTATGTTAGCGGTAAAAGGTAACTGATCACGGCAGATAGGTTAATATTTTTAGTATTTAACTATTTGTTGCCAATATTCACCGCTCTTTTATGATTAAAGAGTCGCTTTACGACTCTTTAATCACACCATCAAAACCCAGGTTCACTAAGGTATCAATATCGTCTTGGCTTGTTACGCCCTGCGCTATGACCTTAATACCAATTGAGTGAGCCAACGTACACACACCACGTAAGAAGGTTTGGTTGTCTTGGCTGTAACTAATGTTATGCGCGTAAATGCTGTCTATTTTAAGCATTTCTAAACCAAACTCTTGAATGTTCTTAATCTTAGTAAACTCAGGCCCCACACGTTTTAGCGCTACTTTGGCGCCCATACAGCGCACCTGCTCGCAAAATTCCTTAAATATATCTTTTTCGTTTACGACAATGTTTTCGCGTATATCAAAACATATATTTTTTGCCAAATCAGGAAAGGCAGACACATAGGTTAATACCGAAGCAAGCGCGGTATCATCCATTAATGTTTGCGCCGAAAGTTCTACAGCAATTAATTCATTAGGCGGCGCTTCACCATACTGTTTAACAATTTGCTTAATTAAGCTCCAATCCAAACGCGCTAATAGGTTTAAGCGGTTAGCCCATTGATAGTAATAGCTAGATTTATAATGTTGGCCGCCAAACTCTAAACTTAAGCTAAGTTGATGCTGCAACAAAGTGTCATTAAAGCCCATAATTTCTAAACAATTTAACTGAATAGTTTTTTGCTCAAGTGCGTCTTCAATAGCCTTTTTCCAGCCAGTAGAATCATCAAAAATTTCACTCTTTTGTTTATTATCAATGACTTTTGCTTGCACCCCAGGTTTGTTACCTGCTGTTTTTAATAAACCATCTACGCGGCGTAATAAATCAAAGCGTGTGTCGTTTTTTTCTATGTAGGTACAGCTATGTACAATAGCCAAATCAATGTTTTTGTATTCATCAACAATCGATTTATGTAGTACGGTTATTTGCTCGCTAAGCGCCTGTATATCGTCAGTATCACTAAACAACACGGTAAAATCGGTATGCGATATACGGGCAATATAGTTCTCTGAAAAGTGTGCTTGATTAGATTCTAAAAACTGCGTAAGCACCTGAGAAAAACGGCGTAAAAAGTTAACCATTTCTACACGGCTCACCGATTCACTTATTTTATCTAGATTAACGACCCTAAATAAAAACAAAGCACCATGGGCATGATCTTTCACTTTTTGTAAATGGGCTTCTAATGTGGCACTAAAATATTCTCGGTTGGCAAGCCCTGTAAGCTCATCGTGCTGCGCTTTAAATCGCAGTTCTTCTAAGCGTTTATTGTCTTCTTTTATTATGCGGCTAAAGCGGGTAGATAATAAATTCATCGACTGCACAAGGCGTGCAAATTCAAAGGTTTTTGGCACTTTTGATTTAATAAAGCGCTTATCGCCAAAGGCATTAGCTTGATACACCACATCATCAAGTGGCGTTAAAATTTTACGTAGTAAATACGCACTTATTGCACAGGCAAAAAAAGCAACCACTAAAAAACTAAAAAACAATTTAAGCGCGCTTTCCCACAGTGCTTGCTCAGCATATTGGCTGTGGCTTTCAACAAACAAAGTACCAAATTGCTGCCAACCGTTATTAACTTGCCCAACACCAGGTTGTACATTAAGACCATATATCGCCCTAAACCAAGCCGGTGCAGTATTTTCCAACGTATCAGTAAATACGCGCTTTACAATAACCTCACCATTAGGGTCTTGCAGCTCTATACGTTTGTAGTGGCCGGTATCAAACGTGGCTGACACTAAAAGTTCAAGCTCTACAGGGTCTTTTTCAAGCTGGCTGATCATCAGCGCTAAGGAGCTAGCATTATCAACATTTTTTAAATACAGTTGGGTAGAGAAGTAGTTTTTAGCTGAGTTAGTACTTATTAACACACTACTTATAAATCCCACAAAAATCACCACTAGCAAGGCGATCCACAGCTCTTGCCTAAGAGTGATTTTTCTTTTTTTGAAAAACTTAAATAAAGAAAATGACGCCATTACCACATAACCCCTTCTTGTGATGTCTGCTCCAAAATTTTACGCCAGCGCGATAGCCTTGCTGTTGGGCTGGCTACACTTTTCGTCGAGTTATTTGCCCATAAACCTTGGCTGTTAAAACTAAATACAGGGCTTAAATCAACACGCTTTGCAGCAGGTAGCACTTTTGTTATTAAACTATCTAAAATAAGCGGCTGAGCATTAGGCGTAGCAAAGTAACCTAACACCATGTGTGCTTGTGTTTTGTTTGTACCGGCAAGCTTCGCTTTTACGTATATAAGCCTAAGTTTGTCGTCGCTCACACCTAAGGCACGTAAGCTAATATATTTTGCAATGGCATAATCTTCGCAATCGCCTAAGCCACGCCCAAGCGTTTCTAATGGCGTAGCCCAATAGTCATTTTGCTTCCAAAGTTGTATATCGGTTTGGTAACGCAGATTACGAGCAAAAAAGTTGTTTACTATAAGTATTTGCTGTTGTTCTGGTTTATTTTGTGTTTGTACCAACATTCTTTGCCAATTGCGTGCAACAGTCACTCGTGCAGGGCCATACTTTTGCCCCATTAATTCTATAAAGGTATTAAATTGAATAGTTAAACGACTCGCAAACACGCCGCTTGAGAGTAAAAAAAATAGCAGTAGATAGCGCAAATTGCTCTTGCACCAAAAAAATAATTTATTGCAGGAAAAAGTGGGCCTAAGTGTCATTCACAACCCAGCAAAAGAAAAATTAAAAACATACACCAAACGCTACACTACTTGTTCAAATATTATTCGTAACAACAGCATAGCACTCAATATAAAAGGATGAGATATTTTGTATGTGTTTTTTTATGAGATTTAAATTTTAGCGAGACAATATAAGTTTTGCTCAATACATTAACTCACGTAATTATTCGTCGTAGCGTTTATAGTTGATTTATTAAATCAAAGATTTACAAAAAAACGCGTTAAACTTTCCCGCAAATAGTAAAGTTATGCGTATATTCCACACGGTTAACGCTAAGCCAGCTACTGAGTTAGCAACTTGGTATCGCTTTATAACTTAAAGTAGTGGTCAATTACCTAATAGTAGGTCACTTTTTTAACTTCACGCGGCTTAATTTCGCCTATGTATAAGTCATGCACGCGCTTCATGTTTAGCTCAAGCTCCGTCACGTACACATCGTCAACTGAGTAGGTTTTAATTATTTGTGCCCCTTTAATTATGCCCTGTACTTTACTTTCCATGTAATCGTTTTGAGCAATTGCACCTGCTACAGACGTGCCCGCTGTGATTTTTTGCCCATAAACTTGTTCAGTCAGTTCGCGGTATGCCTCAAGCTTAGAGGCTTTAATTGCCATTAATTGCTTTTGTGATTTATTAGCGCCTTGCTGCAAGCTAATAGGTGCATAACCCACCGCTTTAAGAATGGGATAATTATTTGGCTCTACATATGTGTACTCAACATGTTTATCAAACACATTGCTACAGCCGGCAAGGCCAAGGCTTGCTAAAGTAAGTAATATAATTGCACGCATTTATTTGCACCCTTTAAACTAATTACAAAAATAAATGCAGGTTTAATGCCATTAATTGCCTACAAGCTAACATAGAGTATTAATATTGGTGCACTCCTTGCTTAGTTAAAGCGTAATTAACTAATTTGATGTGGAGTACCAGTATGAACACGTTTTTATCGTCACTATTTGCAGGTGTCACTAGCGCTGCTTTATTAACGTTTTCTGCCAGTACTTACGCACAATGGTTTGAATCTACCGGCCATGCACAAATACAAAATGGCGACATTAGCAGCGCTAAATCAGCCGCGATAAAAGATGCAATTACACAGGCATTAGTATTTTCTGGCGCACGGGTTAGCTCAGTGCAAACCTTGGTAGACGGCGTATTGACGCAAGATCAACTTAAAATTAGTAGCCACGGCGAAATCCAAAAAATAGAGCTGGTGAGCGAGCAACGCCAAAACGAGCAGTTTGCCATTACCCTTAGGCTTGATGTATTTGCTCAAACAGAGCAATGCCCACAAAGTAACTTTAATAAATTTGTTGCTGTAACCCAAAGCCAGCTTGTTCATCGAGAGCACGCCTTAATGGGTCAAATATTTGACGTAAATAAAGCCATTAGTAAAAAGTTATTTAGTGCTTTGCAAAGCACAAAAATGAGCGCCCTACCCGTTGCTTACTACAACAAAGCCATTAATGTAGATAATTACTTTAATCAGCAACACGACTATTCAAATGCACAGCTAGAAGAGCTTTCAGCCAGAAGCAACGCGCAATATGTTTTATTAAGCCAAATAACCAATTTAGCGCCAAGCGATAAACTCAATAACGACTACGCCTTTTGGCAAGACGAAACCTACCAGCGCAGCTATGCTATTGAGTTTATGTTGTTTGATGGCACTACGTACGAGCAATTATGGCAAAACAGCTATCATACCCAAGCGGTATGGCCATTCGAAAAAACAGCCATAGTTGATGTAAATAGTGATAGGTTTTGGCAATCACCTTTTGGGCAAAGTATTAATGATATAAATCAAACGGCCAGTTACGATATACAAGCAGCTATGGCGTGTTTTCCTACTAAGGGAAAAATAATGCACATGGAAAACAATAAATTGGTGATAAACCTAGGCAAAGATCATGGCCTTAAAAAAGGCCAACTATTAACCATAGCGCACCATAACTACTTAACTGATGCACAAGGCAATACTATGCCGCATACCATTACCACACTTAACACCCTTGTGGTTGAGCAGCTGTATAAACAAAGCGCAATTGCTGTAAGCCTTAACGATAATCCTTTGCCTGGGGTACAAATAAACGATGTGGTAGAAATTGTAAGCCAAGACGGTAAATAGGGCGTGTAAACCTTTGGTGATTGAATTTGCAGCCGTGTGTTTGGTTTTTAGGCAAGGCAGAGCCTATGAAGTGTGGTTATTCCCCATAAATAGGCGATAACGTAGCATAAAGACCAAACATGCGCTGCCCAACGGGTTCTTTTTAGGGACGATTAACTCCTTGTTGTTCGCTTTTTACTTAGCCCACTAGGTTACAAACCTCACGCCGCGATTTAATCGCCCCTAGATTGAACAAATTTCAATCCACAAAGGTCAACACGCCCTGAGCGCTCGCTTTAAATTTGGGTGCTCTGCCAACCATTGCGCTAATTGCTCAACGCCTGCTAAATGCGGATAATGTTTTCTGCAAGCAAATACCACATTACGTTGTTGATTAGGAAAAATAGGTAAATAACTAACCCCAACACGTTGTGTACATGCAAGCCTAGGTACAAATGTCACCCCATCATTTATAGCCACCAGCGCCAGTAAGGTTTCTAAACTATTGCCCTGATATTGGTTTGACACATCCACCCCCGCAGAAAAACAAAACTTTTGGGCTTGATCTTTAAAGCAATGGCCATCACTTAACATTAATAGGTTGCAACTTTGCAGGTCGCTCAGTGCTACTTTTTCACGGTTAGATAACGGGTTATCGGTTGAAACAGCAACCACAAAATCTTCTTTGTATACGTTAACTGTATGGTAGTTTTTAAGCTCTGGAACGTCAGCTAGAATTGCAAAGTCGAGCTCGCCGTTGTCAAGCGCCTCTAACATAGTTGCTGTTTGCATTTCTATAAACGAAAAGTGGCTATCGCTAAACGCCGCTTTCATAGAGGTTAGTAAAGCGCTAAGTAAATACGGTGCAATAGTAGGAATAATGCCAATTCTTAGCTTACCTTGCAGCGGCCCGTTTGAAGTAGCTGCCAGCTCTTTTAAGATTTCTGTTTGTTCTAAAATAACGTTTATTTGTGTCAACAAACGTTCACCTTGCGCTGTTAATGTAACTTGCTTCGTTGAGCGGTCAAATAAAACAACACCAAGCTCTTGCTCAAGCTTTTTTACTTGCCCACTTAATGTAGGCTGGCTAACAAAGCACGCATCGGCCGCTTTGCGAAAATGCTTATGGTGCGCTATTGCTTTTACATACTCTAAATCTTTTAAGTTCAAATTCATCTCCACCTGATAGGCTACACCTATTAGTTTAATACAAATAAACGATTGGAACTATATTTAAATTCTCGCCATAATGGCTCCAACAAATCAAGAGGAACAAACTATGTTAAAGAATATTGAAGGTCAAACAATCCCAAGCGTTACATTTGCAACACGTCAAAACGACGAATGGAAATCAGTAACCACAGATGAAATTTTTACAGGCAGAACCGTTGTTGTGTTTTCACTACCGGGCGCGTTTACCCCAACCTGTTCATCAACTCACTTACCACGCTACAACGAGTTAGCTGGTGTTCTTAAGCAAAATGGCGTTGATGAAATTGTATGTGTATCAGTAAACGATACATTTGTAATGAACGCATGGGCAGAGCATCAAGAAGCGCAAAACATCACATTATTACCTGATGGCAACGGCGAATTTACTGACGGTATGGGCATGTTAGTCGATAAAAACGACTTAGGCTTTGGTAAGCGCAGCTGGAGATACTCTATGCTAGTGAAAGATGGCGTTATCGACAAAATGTTCATTGAGCCAGATTTACCAGGCGACCCGTTTGAAGTTTCTGATGCAGACACAATGCTTGACTACATCAACCCAAAACAAACCAAGCCAGAGCCAGTTACCGTATTTTCTAAGCCTGGTTGCCCTTTCTGTAAAAAAGCAAAAGAGCTACTAACAGAAAAAGGCTACGCATTTGAAGAAGTAGTTATGGGTGCAGGTGCAACATTAACAAGCCTTAAAGCAATTTCTGGCCGTGATACCGTTCCACAAATATTTATTGGTGGACAACACATTGGCGGCTCAGACGAGTTAGAAAAATACTTTGCTTAATCAAGTAAAAAATAGCAGGGGCGTAAAAGCCCCTCTATATCAATCTCATCGCTCAGATTGAAAATAATAAAGGATACCACTATGAAAGAATTGCAAACCGATGTTGTTGTTATAGGTGCAGGTACTGCAGGCTTAAGCGCATACCGTAACGCAAAACAATTCACCCCTAACGTTTTAATGATTGAATCAGGCCCCTACGGTACTACCTGTGCACGCGTTGGTTGTATGCCAAGTAAATTACTGATTGCCGCAGCCGAAGCCGCGCATTCAATTGAAATGGCACCTGCATTTGGTGTACATAGCTCAAAGCCACGAATAGACGGCAAAGCAGTTATGGCACGTGTTAAAAGCGAACGAGACCGCTTTGCAGGATTCGTAGTAGAAGCCGTAGATGACATACCTGATGAAGATAAAATTCGGGGTTACGCTAAATTTTTAGACGCCAACCGCGTACAAATTGACGATGACATCATTATAACCGCTAAACGTTTTGTTATTGCTACGGGTTCGCGCCCATCATACCCTGGCGTGTTTAATAACTTTGGCGACAAACTAATTATTAACGATGATGTATTTGACTGGGATGACCTACCAGAATCAGTAGCCGTATTTGGCCCAGGTGTAATAGGCCTAGAAATTGGCCAAGCACTGAGCCGCTTAGGCGTAAACGTAAAATTATTTGGTGTTGGCGGCGCGATTGGTCCACTTACCGACCCAGTAGTAAAAGACTATGCAAACACTGTTTTTGCTGAAGAATTTTTTGTAGATACCGACTCAAACGTATCTGACATGATGCAAGTTGGCGATAAAGCCCAGCTTACTTACACCGATAAAGACGGTGCTAAACACACCGAGCAATTTGACTACGTACTTGCAGCCACAGGTCGAGTACCCAACGTAGACAAACTAGGGTTAGAGAATACCGGCATAGAGCTTGATGAGCGCGGTGTACCACACGCAGACCCGCATACAATGCAATGTGGTAACTCAAATATATTTATAGCAGGCGATGCCAGTAATATGATCCCTCTGCTACACGAGGCATCTGATCAAGGCACTATTGCCGGCCAAAATGCTGGGCGCTTCCCCGATGTACGCATTGGCCTTCGCCGCGCTAAAATTGCCGCCGTATTTAGTGACCCGCAAATAGCAATGGTTGGCGAAAGTTATTCGCAAATTACAGAGCGCTTAGGTGAATGTGGTTGCTTTGAAGTAGGCGAAGTGAGTTTTGAAAACCAAGGCCGCAGCCGAGTAATGCTTAAAAATAAAGGCCACATGCGCGTTTACGCAGAGCAAGGCACAGGCTTATTTTTAGGTGCAGAATTTATTGGCCCACAAGCCGAACACCTTGCTCATTTATTAGCTTGGGCTGTGCAAAACAAAATGACCGTACCAGAAATGCTGGACATGCCATTTTACCACCCAGTAATTGAAGAAGGTTTACGTACTGCCCTTCGCGATTTAAATGCCAGACTTAAATTTGGTCCAGATATTATTAACAGCTGTATGGAATGTGGACCAGGCGCTTAAGTCCTATACAGCAACAAAACAAATACATACTTGCTAACAAAAAGCCAAAACAGTCGTTTTGGCTTTTTTATGTGCTTTTTTAACCCTCATACCAACTGTATTAAATTATGCGTTACTTGTAGCCACAGATAAATAAAGTAATAACAACGCATTAATTTTGATATGTACCTGTTCTACTTAAAAATTTACAACGCCGCTTACGCTTTATTTAGCACGCTAGAATGACTAAATATTTAATTAGATTGCTATAACCTCTCAAAAATCATTTTAGCTGTTACACTTATTTGATAACTCAATCACAACAAGATGGAAAAGCTATGCCCAATAACAAATTTAGACTAGTCACCCGCAGCGATTTTGACGGCTTGGTATGTGCCGTACTGCTAAAAGACTTAGACCTAATTGATGACATTTTATTTGTACACCCAAAAGACATGCAAGATGGCAAAATAGACATAACTGCAAACGACATTACCACTAACCTACCCTACGTTGCAGGGTGCCACATTGCATTTGACCATCACTTAAGCGAAACCGTACGTAACGCTAGCGATATTAAAAACCACGTAATTGACCCTAAAGCCCCTTCTGCTGCACGCGTTGTTTATGATTATTATGGCGGCGCAGAAAAATTTCCAAATATCAGCACAGACATGATGGACGCGGTAGATAAAGGCGATGCCGCGCAGTTCTCAAAAGACGAAATACTCAACCCAACAGACTGGGTATTAATGAACTTTATCATGGATGCACGCACAGGCCTTGGCCGCTTCCGCGAGTTTAAAATTTCAAACTACCAATTAATGATGAAACTCATCGATGCCTGTAAAGATCAAAGCATCGAAGAGATTTTAAAAATGGAAGATGTAGCTGAACGCGTTGCGCTATATAACGAGCATAACGAAAAGGCCAAAGCGCAAATAGCACAATGTGCAACCGTGCATAAAAACCTCGTGGTACTAGATTTAACCCAAGAAGAAACCATTTACGCCACCAATCGCTTTGTTATTTACGCCCTATACCCCGACTGCAATATATCAATTCACAAAATGTGGGGCCTTAAAAAACAAAACGTAGTGTTTGCCATAGGTAAATCAATCACCAACCGCAGCTCAAACACCAATGTGGGCGAGTTATGCCTTAAATACGGCGGTGGCGGCCACTTAAACGCCGGCACCTGCCAAGTAGAAACCAGCAAAGCCGAAGCGGTACTGGGTGAGCTGATTGATAAGATTACCAGTGATGGTTAATTTTAGCTTTTAGCTTTTAGCTTTTAGCTTTTAGCTTTTAGCTTTTAGCTTTTAGCTTTTAGCTTTTAGCTTTTAGCTGTCAAAATTGTAAAGCGAGTAGATTTATATTTACTCGCTTTTTTGTTTTTAGTTAAAAAATACTTAGGCATTAAAATTACTTTTTCGCTAACGTTTTAACTCAGTATTTATTGGTATCTTAGGTTTTTAAGGGCGGCTTTGAGCGAATAGCTAACGGTCGTCCTAACTCATTTTTGGACAAAAACAATTTAGAGCCTAAGGACCGCTCAGTTGAATTAGTTGCTTTTAAATTATGTTAATGCTGTTTCTTCTTCAGTCTCTTGTTTTAGAAAATCTTGTTTAGTTTTTCTAATTCGATCAATTTCATTTAACTTCTCGAAACACAGACCATCCTCTTCTAATCTAATAATTTTATTGACGAAAGCTGTCACTGTGTCTTGATCCCAGTTTTCAAAATCTATTTGTTGTAGATCAAACCACGTTGCTATTTGTTGGTTAGTTACGATATTTTCAAACAAGGCTAAGATAACTTCACTGGTCAGCGATTTTTGCAGTGCTACGTAAGTATCACAGTTTGCTACGATACATTCTGCCTCTTTAAATGAAGTACTGGGCATACCAATTAACTTATTTAATACCCTAGACAAAACAGAAGTCGATGCCTTAGGCATTATAGAAATTAAAGTATTTACCCAAGTTTTATTAGAAAAGCTCTCCATATCGTTATTAGACAACTCAGAAAAAAACTGTTTAAGCGAATCGTTTAATGTCGCACATTTAATAAATGATTTATTATTTTTAGAGTACCATTCCTCTACTATTAATCTAATTGTATTACTTGGTTCTTGAATTTGTTTCATCCACCAATCAACATCTGCTTTTCCGCCATTATCAATTAACTGTAAAAACTTCTCTCGCCAAGAGTTAGTTATTTCAATATTCATAACATCCTTTAAGAAAGATTCATTGATATTCTCTAGATTATTTAAAGTGAATTTATAGCGATGAATCCAACCTCCGAGAAAATTGACTATCTCATTCGACGTAGAATTAATAGCTTTTAGAGTGTCATATTTGGCAATAACCTTATCAATACTAAGCCGGAATACACGTCTATTAACAACTAGTTGACCTATAGCCTTGTACGCATACTCTCTTAATTCTTGATGTTCTAACGCGGTTAAGAGCATGTCGAAATCACAGGAAACGACAAGACAATTTGCCAATTCTTTGTGAAACTCATCATTAAGTTCAATATAAGGTTTATAGTTACCAATGTACTGTGGAGTATTATGGTAGATCATATTTGAGAACGCTTGGGCTAACCACTTAGCTTGGTTTTTCTTTTCAATCTTAGCAAGCCCTTGATGATAGTAATTGAATTGATTCGTGGCGTACCATGCTTTATTGTATAAATTTGATTCTAATATGCTTGTTCCATCATTAAAGGAGTCAACAGTTGGCATTGATGAATAAAGGTCGCTCAATCTAACCTCCCCCTCAAGCCATCCTAATCTAAAACGACTTGAGATTGCTTCTAACAATTCTTTGTCTATTTCCTCTGCCTTGCTGGCGACAGAGAATAAACTCTGAATATCCTTTTCTACCAGTTCACTAACACCTATATTCCAGTTTGGAAATTTTTCTCGATTAGGCCACAAATAGTCAATGAACATGTTTGCGTTAAAAACATTAACTGCATCTGGAATGTCTTCTAAGAGCTGTGAACACCCGTAAAGTACTTCAAGGGTTTTGTTTATATCGTCGAGCTTAAGAGCTTTACTAGGTGTTTCATTAATTGAATTATAATAACGTTCAATTCTAGACGTACTCACTTTAACATCTAAATTTATCAACTGTTGAGTTGAGGAAACTAATATATCGATGTCCTCGATATCCATAGTATCCTGTTCTATCGCAGAATTTATGTGAGGATACCACTTATCAACCCAAGCTTCATATTTTTCATCTTCTTCCTCTTTCATCAATAACATCAATGAAATAAATTTATCAGTTCCCGCGTCATCTATTAAATCTAATAGTATTTTGTCGTAAGCATAAATACTTTGTTTAGCCACGAATGGTTCTATATCCGTATTATCTAATGCTCTTCTTAGTGGGCTAGTAAGTATCTCGCTTTCAGCAACATTATAACTAGACAAATAATGTATTGAGACTAGTTCTTTAGACCACAATTCGAAATCAATATTACGCTCAATTATTCTCTTACTTTCTTTTAGTTTCTCTTGAATGTCTGAATTTGTTGATTCTGAGGCCAACACTTCAGTTGAAGATACCCCAGAGTTTTGAACTGATAACTGATAATAAAATGCTGTTATTACACTAATGCGTTCACTATGTGTTGCTAAAATACTAACTACTGAATTTATCAGCTTCTTCATATAGCGAGGGGTGACTTGGGTATTAAAAGCATAAGTCCAGAGATCTATGAGCGTCAGAATTCCTTTTAACTCTTCATTTTTAACGGTAATACCTGTCTCTGCAATCATATCAGAACAACTGCTTTTCCAATCTGCTGATAGTATTGGAGCAACCCTAAATGATATTGGTATTCTTTTTGAGATAAACTCCATTCCTTCGGTTTCATCCGAGGATAATGAAGATGCGACATGTGTAATTGAATAAGGAATTAATAATTGTATTTTAGTTTGGGCTATAGAAGTAAATACTTCAATATCACTCCACACTTCTCTCAATTTTTCTTTAGTTACACGGTCCAAGTTATCCAGAACTAAAATAAATCTTTTTTCATCTGGGATCTCAGAAACAAAGGACTCCAATGCTTGCTGTAACTCATAGGCACCTACTTCTTTGTTAATTTCAATAGTTTCTGAAATAGTGTCATTGCTATTTCTTTTAAAAATATCACCAGTTGTAGGTGGCTTTCCAAAAAGCCAAAGAATCTTTTTTCGTTTTTGCGCACATCTTACAATATGCCAAGGAAACCAAACCAAGATTACGGAAAGTAAAGATAGACCACTGAAGCTAAAGTTCTCATTTGCAACTTCATAATTATCTATAATTATTTGAAGTATAAAAATAAGAAAATTACCAAGCCCTGTTAAAGCGTCTGGCAATAGTCTTATACCCACTAATAAAGAAATCGTAAACCAAACGATCCAGATATTAATATTGCTTTTAATGTTGGACGTATATTCAAAATGATTACCTAAAGCAACATTTTTAGCCTTTTCAACTTTAGCCTTACCTTCTTTTGAGGAGATAGCCCCTTCTACAGCCAAATAAAGTTTCTCTATTAAAGCTTTTTTAGTTGCACCGTGCTGAAATTTCTCGACATCAAATTCAACGAACTCGTATTGCTCTTCGCAACTCATATCTTTAATGAGTTCTAGCACAGTACTTTTACCAGATCCTAAATTTCCTTCAACACCAACAACATTAATACCGTTATCATCTTTCAAAGATCTAAAAACAGCATTAGCTGTTCTACTATGGCTACCACTATCAAACAAGTCTTTTTTAGAAGGCTTTTCTATTAGAAACTTGTAGGTGTTATTATTTTTTTCATTATCCATATGAGGTATAACCTAAGAGTTTGTGAATTAATCATATTTTTATGCGAAAAACAGCTCTGAATAAGCTAGCACGGGTAGAGCCACATGTCATTTAACTTGTAGTAAAGCTGAAGTATTACTGAATATCAAAGTATTAGTATAAACCTTAGTGGCATAGTGATTTTGGCCAATTATTTAGAGTATTTATGCTAACTCATTAAGGGGCAGAAACGAGTTAATTATGAACGACTGCTCATGGCACTCTCCAGCCACTCGGCAACATAAAATATTGATAATAATTGGTAAGGTATTTTACTGTGTCGGATGGCGCTTCGCTTATCCGACCTACGCAGGCACAAAAGAGTTACAAATATTGCATTAGGTTTTTGGTTGGTAGCCCCTGCAGGAATCGAACCTGCAACTGCCCCTTAGGAGGGGGCCGTTATATCCATTTAACTAAGAGGCCGCACCGAGCTTACAGCTTACAGCTTACAGCTTACAGCTTACAGCTTACAGCTTACAGCTTACAGCTTACAGCTTACAAAAATTATAACGGCATCTTGTTTTTCATATCAAGCTAAAATTAACTTAATTGCTTGATAAATATATATCTTCTTTGTTTAACACGTACAGTGGTATGAGTTTACGGCTGCTTGCCACAATATGTTTACTGTGAACATTTATAACGCGGGTGTTTACTGCTACGCCATTTGGGCGGTAAATTAACGTACCTGCTAATACATAGTTAGCCATGCTGCTTTCGCTTAGCTTTTCTATATCGCGAGATAACACAAAGTCGCCTCTATTTGATACATCAATGTTGTCCATGGTTTTAAAATCGACCACGCCGTAGCCAAACTTTTGCAGCTGATGAATAAACGTCTCTGCTAATTGATTACCCAACTGATTACTTTTATTAAGCGATGCGTCTAAATCGACAATGGTGGTAACCGCTATGTTGATGCTGTTGTTATCGGGCGCTTCGGCTTCAAGCGTATCAACTAAATCCAGCGCCATTTGCTCTACATAGTTTGCCAATGTTTTGTGATGTTTAAGCGGTGTAAACTGCCTTGCTGTGTCGTACTCACTTTGCTGCTGCACAGATTGGTTAGCATACACTGGCGTTGGTTGGTTACTTTGCGTTACCACGGTGTAATCTGAGCGCGTGTTAATGTTTTCGTTGTGCTCATTATTTTGCGTTATTGAACAACCAGTTAATGCTAACGTTGCCGTTAGCCCCGCTATAGCAGATAGTTTATAAAACATGGTCAACCTCACTCGCTGGCTTGTTTAAGCATAATTCCGTCGGTGCGATAGCTACTGTTTAGCGCATCAACCACTGATTGCGGTATAAAGCCTTGCGCACTGCCCACTACCGCTTTACTTTTAATACCCACTATTCGTGCATTTACCAGTACGCCACCTTGGTGGCTCACAAGTGTTCCTGCTAATACGTAATTAAAGTTTTGATCTTGGTTTAACTCTAGGTAGTCGCGGCTAAATACAAAGTCGCCTGCGGGGGTTACGCGCATATAATCGGTGGTTTTAAAATCGATAACCGGTACTCCAAAACTATGCAGCTCGTGCATAAAGCTTTCGGCTATTTGGTTACCTAACAGGCTTCCATCACTGTAGTCATCATCTAAAAATACAAAGCTAGAAACGGCAAGTGGCGTTTTGTCGTTTACGTATTGCAGGTTTTCGACCATGTCTTGCATTATACCGCGCACATAATGGTTTATATTTTTGCGTTTTGCAGGGGCACTTTTAGTGTAGTTGCTTTGCTTGTTTAAATTAGACTGAAATAACGCGTCATTTGCTACAGGTGCTTTTACCGCACGTTGCTCTGAAACAAGCTGGGCTGCATTGTCTTGCTCAACCTGCTCCGGCTCTGAATGTAGCGAATTTAGCATTTGCGAACAGCCAAAGCCTAATGGCAAACATAGGGTAATTAATAGGTTTCTCATGGTGTGCTCCTGATTAATATTCGCTGCGGTACAAAGAGCCGTCGCGCTGCTGAATTTTTTCACTTCCCCACATTACATTTATAGGGATCTCTGTGCTGCCTGCCGACAATACTTGCTTATTTTCAATATTAACGAGTCGTGCATTAACTATATACGCATGCTGTTGGCGTGTTACAGTGCCGGTGATGACTAAGTCAATATTTTGGCGATTGCGTAGTTTACTTAAGTCGCGGCTTAATATGCTGTCTGCGTTTTGCGCTAATATAAGGTTATTACCAAGGCGGTACTCAACAGTATGATAGCCAAGCTGGGTAAATTGCGTTAATAGACTTTCTTGAATTTGTAAGCTCAAACCCGAGGCCTGCCCTGCTGCTAGCTTAGTATCTAAAGCATCGGCATAAAAAAAGCTACTCACACCAATGCGCGCATTGGCATTTAAAGCGCCATTTATATGATTAAGCTGCGAGGTTAGATTGGCTACATACTCGTTTACAGTATAGGGTGCCATTGCTGCTTTTGGCGCGTCAGTAGGTACACTCGGCTCAGGCGGTGGAACCAAATTGCAAGCAGTTAAATTTAACAATACTAAAGGCAGTAAAAGGCGCATAGTTGCCGTCCTCTTTAAAACATATCGAGGATAAAGCAATTATTATGCCTAATTAACTTTGAGGCGTTTTGACATAATAGGTTACAAAGCAGTTATTAATTTTTATTAATGACTTACATGCATCTTCAGCTGCGTTTTTTGTTTTAAACGCACCAAGCTTTAACCTATAAAATGTGTGCTGCTCAATGAGTACTTGTTCGGTATTAACTTCAAGCATATTTGGCACCGATTGATATTGTTTTACAGCCGCTTCAAGTACCGCTTTATTTTTATAAGCCCCTACTTGAACTGCAAACAGCGCATTTGGATTTACAACAGCTAAGTGGTTAGTTGGCTGTGTTTGCTCAAGTTCTGGCTGGGTATTTAGTTGTTTTAATTTATCGACTGTGCGCTGTAATTCACTTTCTAGCTTTAACAGTCTTTCTAATTGAGGCTGGGTTTGTTGCCACTGCTGCGCAGACTCTTTTAGTACAGCTAAATCATCCTTTTTAATAAACACCGCCTGCTTTTGATCTGTTGCTAGTGCGTGAGCACTGTTTGCTAATGCAGAGCCTAAAACTAATGTAGCTAAAAAGTCCTTGTAGTGCAGCATAAGTATGTTGTTAATTTGGGTAAGAGTGGGCGCTATTTTAACAGCCAATCAACGCTTAGCAAGTCAGGGCTATCGAGCTATCAGCTTTACAGTTTAATTGGCTTGTCGGTATAGTTACTTACAATGCAGTCAAGCTTATACATTTTAAATACTTCACAGTCGGCTTTGGCATTTTTAAGGCTTTTATAAGAGCCAAGCTTTAAGCGATAAAAGGTTTTATCATTTATTTTTGCGGTTTCTACGTTGGTTAATATTTTATCCCTAAATAGTGGTGCTGCTTTAGTATTCAGCTCTTGCCAAGCCTTGGCTACATCTTGCTTAGAGTCGACCGAAGCAACTTGTAATGCAAATACATGTTTAGGTGTATTAAGCTTTATTGTTTGCTTTAGATTATTGTTAGCGGCTTTATACCTTTGCTGGCGACGTGGCTTGTTACTGACTATACGCGAAGGTGTACGAGCATAGCGGCTGCTGTAGGCAGGGCTTGCATTAGATTGTGCAATCGCCTTAGAGTTTATTATATCTATATGATTAACGAGGTAAGTAATTTCTTTTTCAAGCTTTAAAATGCGCTCTATACCGGCGCGTGCTTGTTGCCATTGCATGGCGGCATCTTTTAATTGGGCCAGCTCCAGTGCCGTTATCGATACGTAATCGGGCGCGGTGTTAGGTATTTCATTATCAATAGCAGGTTGAGCAGTAGGCGTAATAGAGCACGCCGAGCCAAACGTAAGCGTAAAAAGGCATACAAAAAAGTGTTTATAATATTTTTTTAATTTAAGCATGTACCCGTTATCCTGAAAGCAGTGCCTGTGCACTTACATTTCAGTTAAACATTCTCACAAGAAAGCGTTTAACTTAGCAATTTAAACAATGAGCGATTTTTGCTCCTGCACGCTAATTGACCTACATAGGTAATAATTAACGTGTCCCTTCCGTGAGTTTGGCTTTTAATACAACTTTAATGCCAATTAACATAAACTTTACAATATAAATTACGTTATGTAGCTATATAACGCAAGTCAAATTCAGAACATAAATAAGCGTAGACCATTTTTACAACTAGCATGTTTAATTAACCTGAGCTCTACTTAAGAGATTAACTAACATATTGAATTAGGCTGGTATTTAAATTTACTCTATCTAGCCTGAAATTTTTAGTGAAAACAAGGCAAAATTACGTCTCAATAAGGGGCCTATTGCAAGTAAATTCAACGTAGTTAACGCTATAATAACGGCTCAAGATAGATTAATTACTTAGCGTACAGATTAGCTAGTATGCAAAATTGTAAAAGCACTATTTAAAAGCTTAGCATTTGTGTTTTTTTATAAAAAAAGGCGCCTTTAGGCGCCTTGGTCGGTGATTTAATAAAACCTAAATTAACGATTTAATAAATGTTTTTAAATCATCTGCAAACTCGTCGCGGCGCAGGGCAAACTCTATCGTTGCTTTTAAGTAGCCTATTTTGCTGCCACAATCATGGCTACGGCCTTTCATTGCGTAAGCGTCTACTTTTTCTTGCTCCATTAGCATGGCAATTGCGTCTGTAAGTTGAATTTCGTTACCAGCCCCTTGCGGCGTTTTAGCAAGCAGTGGCCAGATGTTTTCGCTTAATACATAGCGCCCTACTACCGATAAGTTTGAAGGTGCTTCATCGACTGGTGGTTTTTCTACCATGTTAATAATTGGCGAGCTTTCACCTTGGTGTAGCTCTACGTCACCTAAATCAACAACACCAAATTTGTCTACTTCGTCCATGGGTACTGGCTCAACCATAATTTGGCTGTGCTTAGTTTGTTCAAAACGGGCGATCATCTCTGCTAGGTTGTCTTTTTTAAGATCGCTCTCTACGTCATCAACAATCACATCTGGCAAAATAACCACAAAGGGTTCGTTGCCAATAATTGGCGCAGCACAATTAATTGCATGACCTAAACCTTTGGCTTCCCCTTGGCGCACGTGAATAATGGTCACATCTTTAGGGCAAATTGCCTGTACTTCGGCAAGTAATTGCCGCTTTACACGTTTTTCAAGCGTGGCTTCTAGCTCAAAGCTGGTATCAAAATGATTTTCGATAGAGTTTTTACTTGAGTGCGTTACAAGTACAATTTCTTTAACGCCTGCGGCTACCGCTTCATTTACTACATATTGAATAAGCGGACGGTCTACCACTGGAAGCATCTCTTTAGGGATGGCTTTTGTGGCAGGTAACATACGCGTTCCGAGGCCTGCTACTGGGATCACTGCTTTCATCTTGTTCTCCTTAATCTTATTATACTGAAAACGGATATTGGATTGGTTCGTGGCATTGATAGCCTACTACTTCAAAATCGTCTCGTGTTACCCATGTTTCTATATCTTCTAGTGATTTTATGTTTGGGTTAATATTTAATTGCGGTGAATCGAACGGCTCACGTTTTAACTGTACATCGCGCATCAACGGTAACTGGTTTTCGTAAATATGCGCATTAGCAATTTTATGATACGCCTTGCCTGCTTTATGGCCGGTAATTTGTGCAACCAAGGCCAGTAATACAAAACACTGAATTTGATTAAAATTAAGGCCTAGCGGCACATCGCAACTGCGCTGATATGATGTTAAATACAGCGTGTCACCAAGCAGCGAAAACGTATGTGTGTGCATACATGGGCGCAAACAACCAAGCTCAAACTCACCAGGATTATAAAAGGTAATTATTTCACCTCTGTCATCAATGCCGTTTTTTAAGTTATTTACTACTTTAGCAAGCTGATCGAGCGTTGAGCCATCTGGGCGTTGCCAATTACGTCCTTGCACACCATAAACGCGGCCCATGTCGTCCTCGCCTTTGCGGTTAGGGTTATTTAGCCATGCGTTATTATCGTTTGCGTTTGCATCCCAGGTTTTACAACCTATATCGCGAAATTGCGCTGCGCTATCGTACCCGCGTAAGTAACCTAAAAGCTCTGCTATAGCGGCTTTGTAATAACTTTTACGCGTGGTGATCATAGGAAATTTATTATTACCTACATCGTATTCTAAGTCGGCATTAATAACAGTTAGGCAGCGCGTGCCTGTGCGTTTATTTTCTACCCATACACCTTCGTCAACGATGCGCTGACATAAATTCAAATATTGTTTCATGTTATGTTTTACTATGCCTTTGCTGCTGTTACAGGTTGCGGTTTTTTATATGCCCAAATTAATAGCCCAAGGCCACCAATAATCATAGGCAACGAGAGTATTTGCCCCATTGAGATAAAGTCGGCAAATAGGCCAAGCTGCGCATCAGGTTGGCGGAAATATTCAATACAAAATCTAAATACGCCATACCCTAATAAAAATACACCGGCTACACTGCCTGCAGGGCGAGGCTTTTTAATAAACCATAATAAAATTAAAAACAGGACTAACCCTTCAAAAAAGGCTTCGTATAACTGCGATGGGTGACGCGCAAGCGGCCCACCCGTTGGAAATACCATGGCCCATGGCACATCGCTTACGCGGCCCCATAATTCGCCATTTATAAAGTTACCAATACGCCCTGCTAATAAACCCACTGGTACAAGCGGCACGACAAAGTCACCCACTGCAAACAGTGATTTTTTACGGGTTTTAGCAAATAGAATAATAGCGGTAATAACCCCTAAAGTTCCGCCGTGGAACGACATTCCGCCTTGGTCAATTCTAAATAAATAGAATGGATTTTCTAAAAAGTAGCTAAACTGATAAAACAATACATAGCCAATTCTGCCACCTAAAATAACCCCAAGCATGCCGTAAAAAAGCAAGTCACTTACTTGCTCTTTAGTCCAACCAGAGTTAGGTTTTGCGGCTTGACGATTAGCAAACCACATTGCAAACGCAAAACCAATTAAATACATTAAACCGTACCAACGTACGCTTAGCGGTCCAACAGAAAAAATGATTGGATCGATTTGAGGAAACTCAAGTGCCATAAATAAACCTTTAGCTAAAAACCATTTTAAGTGCGATGAGCACAAGCAACACCGCGAAAATTTTCTTTATTATAGTAACAGGTAAATAATGAGTTGCTTTAGCCCCTAAGGGCGCCACAAACCACGATGTTATTACAATACCAAATAATGCAGGTAAGTATACAAACCCTGCGAACCCGTGGGCTAAATCAGTTACGTTCCAACCTGCGCTTATATAACCAATAGAGCCAAATAACGCGATAACAATGCCGCATGCTGATGCGCACCCTATCGCTTTTTTTATATCAACCGAGAAGTAGTTAAGCATAGGGGCAATAAGCGCGCCGCCGCCAATACCTATTAAACCAGAAAGCGCCCCCATAAGGGCAGAAATGCTCCCTAAAATTGGCCCTTTTGGTAACGGTTTTTCATTAAGCGATTTACTGCGTGATGCCAATACCATTCTGCCTGCAATAAACACAACACTCACAGCAAACACGCTGCGTAACGCTTGTTCTGGTATTAAACTGGCGGCAAAGCCACTTATTAAAGCGCCTAGGCCTACACCCGACATTACCCAAGGCGCAATTTGCCACGGTACATTATCATTTTTATGATGAGCCAATACTGAAGAAGTAGACGTGAATAAAATAGAGGCAAGCGATGTTGCAATAGAAATAACCAAAACGTGATCAGGTGAAGTAACATTAAACATCAGCAATAAACTACTTAAAACAGGCACAATAATTAAACCGCCGCCTATCCCTAATAGCCCCGCTAAAAAGCCAACTACACAGCCAAGTAGCGCACAACTGGCCACGAGTAAAGCTAAGTCATACATAGTGTTCTCAAATACCTTTTCGTGCGCCTATATTAAAGGATTATTACGTTAATAGCATCTTTAAGCGCTGCATTATTTAGCGGTGTAGAATAGATCGCCTAATTGGTGCTCAATCATAAAATTGCGCGTTAGACGCAGTACCTGTTTAGCGTTCGACTGCATTAGGCACTCTGCAAGTAACTGCTGCATATCGTTAATGTTTAAGCGTCTTAAAATCCACTTTACTTTAGTCAATGACGACATGTTCATACTTAAACGCCTATAGCCCATGGCAATAAGTAAAATTGCGCCCTCTGGCTCGCCGCCCAGCTCGCCACATAAACTAAAAGGTAAGCTGTGTTTGCTGCATTCATTAGCCACTTTATTTAATACCCTTAACACACCGGGATGATATGGGTTAAATAACTGAGCTACCCTCGCATTTGCTCTATCTACAGCAAGTAAGTATTGCGTTAAATCGTTACTGCCTACTGAGCAAAAGTCGACCTTTTTAGCCCACTCGTCGAGCATAAATATACTGGAGGGTACTTCAAGCATAATACCCACTTGTGGGCGCTCCAAGTTTTGCTCTGGGCACTTTTCGCTTAATTCAAAATAAGCTTGTTCAAATAACGCGAGCGCTTCGTCTACTTCTTCTGAGCCACTGATCATTGGTAGCATTATTTTTAAATTACCTAAGCCCATATTTGCTTTTAACATGGCTTTGAGTTGATCTAAAAACAGTTCTGGATGGTCAAGGCTTATGCGTATACCACGCCAACCTAAAAAGGGATTTTCTTCGGTGATATTAAAGTAATCTAAAACTTTGTCGCCACCAATGTCGAGCGTTCGCATAACCACTGGCGCTGGGTGATAACTTTTTAGTACCTCCCTATACCAGTTTTCTTGCTCGGCCTGTGAAGGAAATTGTCCCTTTTGCATAAACCATGCTTCGGTACGATAAAGCCCTACCCCATCGCAAATATGTGTACTGCTTTGTTCAGTATTAAGCTCAAGCCCTGCATTGAGCATTAAATTGATTTGCTCACCATCTAAAGTAACCGACTGTGCACTTTGCTCTGCTAAAAAGCGGTTATTGAGTAATTTATCTTGGTGCTTTAACTGTGCGTATTCATCGAGTAACACTTGCGAAGGAGAAATATATAAACGCCCAGAAAAGGCATCTAAAATCATTGGTTTACCATCAAATTGCAATAAGGGTAAATCTTCAATACCCCAAATAGCTGGTATTCCCATAGCGCGGGTTAATATAGAGGCATGGCTATTGGCTGAGCCATTTACACTCACTACACCTGCTAAATGCCCGTTGGGTACTTCAGCTAGCATGGCGGGCGTTAAGGTATTCGCAATTAATATAGTATTCGGCGGATAATCTTTTACTGCGTGCTCAGTGTTTACAAGATGGTGCAATACTCTTAGTCCAATGTCTTTTACATCAACGGCCCGCTCTTTAATGTAAGGGTCTTGCATGGCATTAAACTGTGAAATAAGCCGCTCAATAACAATTTTTAAGGCGCTTTTTGCACACCAGCCCTCTTGTAACTGTACCTCAACGTTGTGGCCTAAACTTTTGGCATCAAGTAATTGTTGGTATACATCAAATACCGCGAGTGCTTCACGGGGTATTGAGTCACTCAAAGTCATAGACAGGGTATTAAATTCTTTGCGGGTGGCAGCAACGGCTTGTGTAAATAAACGTTTCTGCTCAGCACTATCAGAGTCTTTTTTAAGCTCTATAGATTTAAAATCAAGCTTAGGGAGCACCACAAAGGCTTGGCCAATTCCTATGCCCGGCGCACTCGACACCCCTTTTAGCACTGAGGTTTGATGTGATGATTCGTCTTGGCGTAAAAGCTCTTTTATTTCAGCATGCGCAAGTTGCGAGGCTAGCTGCGCCGAAAGCGTAATTAAAAACGACTCTTCGTCTTGGCTAAAAACCCGCGCCATTTTTTGTTGTACAACAATAACGCCCAATACCTTTTTTTGATGCACAACAGGTACAGACAAAAAGGCATTGTAACCTTCTTCGTTTACTTCGGGGGAGAGCTTAAAACGTGGGTGAGATTTTGCAAAAGCAATATTAATAGGCTCTTCACGCTGAGCAACTAAACCAACAAGTCCTTCGGTAAAACCAATTCTAAACTTACCTACGGCATCAGGGTTTAGGCCTTCGGTTGCCATAAGTACAAAGTTATCTTGACTGTAGTCGGCAAAATAAATAGAGCAGCACTGGGTTTTCATGGCTTCTTTCACCATTTTCACAAAGCACACTAGGGCACTGTCTAAGTTCGCTTGTTGCGACACAGACTCAGCAATAGTTCTTAGTGTTGCCAGCATTACCTGCTCCTTATTTTATAATTATACTACTACCTTTTGTGTCGCCACTGCTCTTTATGATGTTCTCTTTTATTAAAAGGCATTGCAAACGGTGCAAACTCTTTCATCACCCGTCTGTATACATCGCGCTTAAACGACACCACTTGCCTCACTGGATACCAATAGCTTACCCAGCGCCAATCATCAAATTCGGGATGATGAGTTTTAAGCAAATTTACATCTTCATCTTTGCAACGCAGTTTTAATAAAAACCATTTTTGTTTTTGCCCAATACACACCGGACTTGAGTCGCGGCGAATTAATCGTTTGGGTAATTTATAGCGTAACCAATGTTTTGAGCTTGCGACTATTTCTACGTCTTCTGGTCGCAAACCTACTTCTTCGTGTAATTCACGGTACATAGTTTGTTCGGGTGTTTCTCCGTCATCAACACCACCTTGGGGAAATTGCCAAGAGTGTTGACCGTAACGTCTAGCCCAAAAAACTTGCCCCTGATTATTGCAAATTACAATTCCGACATTGGCACGAAAACCTTCGGCATCAATCACCTTAGTGCCTCATTTGTAAGTCGATTTTTAATGATTGTTCCACATTAGCTGCAATTCGGCAAACACTATTATCCCCAAAGTCACCACGCCCTAGTTACAAGTTTACTATTTACACTGTGCATAACAACTTAATGATAAATTAGCACCTGATGAGTCTAGGGCTAAAATAACCCCTAAATCATGTAACTTTTAGCAAAAAAAACTAAGCTATGCCTTGATTAATATGTTTTGTACTATTTACTCACAGCTTGTGAATAACTTTTAATAAACACGGCTATTTTGCAAACAAGTCCACAATAGAAGATCTAAAAACTCGCTTTCTCCACAGATTCTGTGGATAAACATGTTTATATTGTTGTATTTATCCCATATAGAATTTGCCAACTTAATTAAAACTGAATAAGTTAAGAAAAAATATTAAAGCTGGTCAGTCACTTACAGTTAAATTGTGACTTTTTGGCGTGAGCAAAATTACGCCAAACACAGCACGTATAAAAAACAACCAAAAGCAAAGATATCCACCTAAGTAGGCTTTTGCTATCATGGCGCTGTTAATTATTCAAGGTAAACCAATAGCATGCGACCAACTAGACCCCATTCAATTAATGACTTAATGCAACGCGTAAACGCTATTGCCGGATTAACATTAGGGCAATTGGCATCGCAATACCGTTTTAAAACCCCTGACGACCTATTACGCGAAAAAGGCTGGACTGGGCAACTTATTGAATACGTGTTAGGCGCTACTGCAGGCTCCAAACCCCTCCCCGACTTTGAAGATTTAGGGATAGAGCTAAAAACACTCCCCATTTCTTACAAAGGTAAGCCACTAGAGACTACGTTTGTATCGGTAACACCTTTAATAAACGTCACCGGTATGACATGGCATACAAGCGCTGTGCGTAAAAAGCTAAATCATGTTTTATGGTTACCCATACTAAGTGAGCGAGATATAGCCCCATTTGACAGAACGATAGGTAGCGGCTTTTTGTGGCAACCAACACCTGAGCAAGATGCCTTATTACAACGAGACTGGGAAGAACAAATGGAATTAATAGCACTTGGGCGAGTAGATGAAATATCAGGTCATTTAGGGGATGCGATTCAAATAAGGCCTAAGGCGGCAAACAGCAAAGTGGTTACTGATGCTATTGGACCAAATGGTCAAATTATAAAAACCCTACCGCGTGGTTTTTATTTAAAAACCAGTTTTACAGGTGAGATTTTAAAGCAGCAGTTTCAGCTTTAATTACACGTAATTATTAAACGCTTCAGGTGTGCTCGTTTTTACTAAATAGGCACCTTAGAAGGTTCACTCAGGTCTCCTACTAGAAAAGTAACTGGCATAAAAAATCCCCGCCTGGGCGAGGATTTTATAATCTTAAATTAAAGAGCAGTAATTACTGACCTTTAACTTCTTTAAGACCGTTGTAAGGTGCTTTTGAGCCTAGCGCTTCTTCAATGCGAAGAAGTTGGTTGTATTTTGCAACACGGTCAGAACGGCTCAGTGAACCCGTTTTAATTTGACCTGCAGCAGTACCTACCGCTAAATCAGCAATTGTTGCATCTTCTGTTTCGCCGGAGCGGTGAGAAATAACAACAGTAAAGCCTGCATCTTTAGCCATTTTGATTGCTGCTAACGTTTCAGTTAATGAACCAATTTGGTTAAATTTGATTAGGATTGAGTTAGCAATACCGTTGTCGATACCACGTTTTAAAATCTTAGTGTTCGTTACGAATAAATCATCACCTACTAGCTGGATTTTATCACCCAGTAGCTTAGTTTGGTGTGCAAAGCCATCCCAATCAGACTCATCTAAGCCATCTTCAATTGAAACAATTGGGTATTGCTCAGTTAGCTCTTTTAAGAAATAGTTAAATTCTTCTGAAGTGAATTTTTTACCTTCACCTTTAAGGTCGTAAATGTTTGCTTCTTTGTCGTAAAACTCTGATGCAGCACAGTCCATAGCCAGTGTAATATCTTTACCTAGCTCATAACCTGCGTTTGCAACAGCAGTTTTAATAGCAGCAAGAGCGGCTTCGTTTGACTCAAGGTTTGGTGCAAAACCACCTTCATCACCTACCGCTGTAGAATGACCGTCTGCTTTTAATACTTTAGCAAGGCTGTGGAATACTTCAGCGCCCATACGTAGGCCTTCGCGGAAGTTTGCAGCGCCAACAGGTTGGATCATAAATTCTTGAATATCTACAGAGTTATCTGCGTGCTCACCACCATTGATGATGTTCATCATAGGCAGCGGCATTGAGTAAACACCTGGTGTACCGTTTAAGTCTGCGATGTGCTCGTAAAGCTCAACTTTTTTAAATTGTGCAGCGGCTTTTGCAGTCGCTAGTGACACTGCTAAGATAGCATTTGCACCTAGTTTTTCTTTATTTTCAGTGCCATCTAAATCTAGCATTACTTTATCTACAGCACTTTGCTCTAATGCATTTTGGCCTTTTAGCGCATCCGCAATTTCGTTGTTAATAAAACCAACTGCGTTTAATACACCTTTACCTAAGTAACGGGCTTTGTCACCATCACGTAGCTCTAGCGCTTCGCGAGTACCTGTTGATGCACCTGAAGGAGCGGCAGCTCGGCCCCAAGAACCATCAGCTAAATATACATCAGCTTCAACAGTCGGGTTACCACGCGAGTCCATAATTTCGCGACCAATTACTTTTACGATTTCTGACATCTTGATTCCTCTATATTCCCAAAATGGTGAGTTCAGCTAACTTTACTACGTTTTATATCTTTTAGTCAGCCCTTTAGACAAAAAAGCCGTGCAATATGCACGGCTTTTTTTAATTACGAAGACGTTTTTTGATGAGTATGAGCGGCTGCTACAAACCCTTCAAATAACGGATGACCATCGCGTGGTGTTGACGTAAATTCCGGGTGGAATTGCGCAGCAATAAACCATGGGTGATCTTTGTTTTCGATGATTTCGACTAGTTTTTTATCTTCTGATAAACCAGTAAAGCTTAAGCCAGCTTGCTCTAATTGCTCTACAAAGTTGTTGTTTACTTCGTAGCGATGACGGTGGCGTTCAACAATTTCTGTATTGCCATACACTTCATGCACCTTAGAACCCGGCGTTAAATGACATTTTTGTGCGCCTAGACGCATTGTGCCACCTAAGTCAGATTTTTCATCACGTACTTCAATATTACCTTCAGCATCTAGCCACTCTGTAATTAAGCCCACAACAGGTGCTTTTGAGTTAATATTAAACTCAGTTGAGTTAGCATCGGTTAAACCAGCAACGTTACGTGCGTATTCAATAAGGGCTACTTGCATACCTAAACAAATGCCTAGGTAAGGTACTTTGTTTTCACGGGCATACTTAGCCGCTAAAATTTTACCTTCAACACCACGGCCACCAAAACCACCTGGTACTAAAATAGCATCTAGATGAGAAAGCAATTCAACCCCTTTGCTTTCTAAGTCTTGCGAGTCAACGTATTCAATATTAATAGTTAAGCGGTTCTTAAGACCTGCATGTTTTAGCGCTTCGTTAACTGATTTGTATGCATCTGGTAGTTCAATGTACTTACCAACCATACCAATCGTTACTTCGCCAGTTGGGTTAGACTCTTGATAAAGCACCTGTTCCCATTCAACTAAATCAGCTTCTGGTGCGTCAAGGTGGAAACGACGACACACAAAGTTATCCAGCTCTTGTGACTTTAATAACGCAGGAATTTTGTAAATGCTATCTACGTCAGGAAGCGAAATAACCGCTTTTTCTTCAACATTAGTGAACAATGCAATTTTTGCACGTTCGTTGTTAGGCAATTTACGGTCTGAGCGACAGATAAGAATATCAGGCTGAATACCTACAGAGCGTAACTCTTTAACTGAGTGCTGTGTTGGCTTTGTTTTAACTTCGCCTGCAGGGCCTAAGAATGGCACTAGCGTTAGGTGAATAAATAGCGCTCGTTCGCGGCCAATTTCAGTACCTAACTGACGAATTGCTTCAATAAACGGTTGTGATTCAATATCGCCTACTGTGCCACCAATTTCTACAATCGCAATGTCATGACCTTCAGCACCGTCGTATACACGTTGCTTAATGTCGTTTGTGATGTGTGGAATAACCTGAATGGTTGCACCTAAGTATTCACCACGGCGCTCACGGCGTAACACGTCTTCGTATACACGCCCTTGTGTGAAGTTGTTGCGGCTGGTCATTTTGGTGCGAATAAAACGCTCGTAGTGACCTAAATCAAGATCCGTTTCGGCGCCGTCTTCTGTAACGTATACTTCACCGTGTTGAATTGGGCTCATTGTGCCTGGGTCAACGTTTATGTAAGGATCCAGCTTTAAAATGGTAACATCTAAACCGCGGGCCTCTAAAATAGCTGCCAATGACGCTGCTGCAATACCTTTACCCAACGAAGAAACCACCCCGCCAGTAACGAAGATAAATTTTGTACTCATGCGAACCCTAGAATATCAGGAATTAAAAGGAATATAACACCCGAGAAAGAGACTCTGGGTATATCATCAAGACGGGGCGAAATTATACCAAAACAGCGTTGAGCAATCCAGCTAAAAATAGCGTTTACCCGCACAAAAAATGTTCTTTGATTAACATTAGTTTGTGCTGAGCTCATCTCATTTCACTTTTTTAATGGCTTCCCATGCTTCTTCCATTTCATCAAGCGTTGCGCTCTCTAAACTTTTTCCTTTTGCAATTAAATAACCTTGCACTTTTTCAAAGCGCGCCGAGAACTTATCGTTGGCTTGTCTGAGTAACTGCTCCGGGTCGCGTTTAACATGGCGAGCCACATTGACCGTAGCAAATAATAAGTCGCCTATTTCTTCTGCGGTGTGATCAGATAAAGGGTCGTGCTCAAGCGCTTCTTTTACTTCAAGTACTTCCTCGCTTACTTTATCAAGTGCACCATGATAATTAGGCCAGTCAAAACCAAGTGCGGCGACCCGCTGCTGAATTTTTTTAGCTTTAGCTAAGCTTGGCATATTAGTGGGTATATCTTGCCAAAGCGAGGCGTTGCTCGGCTGTACTTTTGCTGCACGCTCTTGTGCTTTAATTGCTTGCCATTGCGTTGCTAATTGCTCGTCGGTTAACGCTTGCTTAGTGTTAAAAACATGAGGGTGACGGCGGGTAAGTTTACTATTTAGCTCACTAACCACGTCGTTAAAATCAAATAATTCCTGCTCTTTGGCAAGTTGGGCGTAAAACACTATTTGAAACAGTAAGTCACCGAGCTCATTTTTAAGATCGTTTAAATTACCCGATTCAATACAATCTGCAACTTCATAAGCTTCTTCTAATGTATGCGGCACAATAGATTTAAAGTCTTGTTTTAAATCCCAAGGGCACCCGTCCTCAGGATCGCGAAGTGTTTGCATTATATGTAAAAGCTGCTCGAGTGCGTTGGTATCAGCCACTTTATTGGTTTCGTTTGGCACTGTGCACACCTTCAATTTGATGCAACTTAGATAATACCCGGTTTGTGCCCGATAGGTCGTGCACTTCTATTTGCATAGTAAATACTGCCAACTGATCGGCCCCAACGGTATTGACGTTCATGTTGATCACATTTACTTTTTCATTAGCCAGTACAGAGCTAATATCGCGGATTAAACCTGAGCGATCGCTTGCTTCAATTTTTATACTCAGCGCATAAGAGCCATTTATTTCATCTGACCAACTCACCGATATAACGCGCTCTGGGTGCTGCTCTTTTAAGTTGTTAAATGCATCGCAATCTTCGCGGTGCACGCCTATGCCTCGGCCTTGTGTAATATAACCAATTATTTTATCGCCAGGGACTGGGCGACAACATTTTGCAACGTGGCTCATTAGGCTGCCAACGCCGTCCACCACAATACCGTTTTTATCGCCTGTTACTTTACTAGGCGCTTTAAAACGAATAACGGGCTCTTCTTCGGTACGGTCGCTTACAAAGTTGAGCATTTGATTTAAACGGACATCGCCTGCGCCTATGGCAACCATTAAGTCATCTAACTCTTTAAAGTTAAAGCGCTTAATAGCGGGGTCTAAATCTTTATAGGTTAAATCTAGCTTTTGCAGTTCGTTATCAAGAATCTCTTTACCGGCGCTTAAATTTTTATCACGGTCGAGCTGTTTAAACCAATGATGGATTTTAGCCCGCGCACGCGACGATTTAATATAGCCAAGCGATGGGTTTAGCCAATCGCGGCTTGGATTAGGCTGCTTTTGTGTGAGTATTTCGACCTGATCGCCCGTAGATAACTGGTGCGTAAACGGCACTATTTTGCCAAATACTTTCGCTCCTATGCAGCGATGCCCTACATTTGAGTGAATGTAATAAGCAAAATCCAGCGGTGTAGCACCAACAGGTAAATCAATAATGTCGCCACTTGGGGTAAATATATAAACGCGGTCTTCTACAACTTGGTTTTTCAGCTCTTCGGCTAAGTCGCCTCCATCGACCACTTCTTCTTGCCATTGCAGTAATTTACGCAACCAGCTAATTTTTTGCTCATAACCTGAGCCACGCCCTGGTAAGGCGCCTTCTTTGTACATCCAGTGCGCGGCTACACCTAGCTCAGCATCTTGATGCATTTCGCTGGTACGTATTTGTATTTCAACGGTTTTTCCTTCAGGGCCAAATACCACAGTATGAATTGACTGATAGCCGTTTTGTTTAGGTGTAGCCACGTAGTCGTCAAACTCTTTATTTAAGTGACGCCAATTAGTGTGCACAATACCTAGGGCGCCGTAACAATCTTGCAGGCGCTCAACCACTATTCGCATCGCCCGAATATCAAACAGCTGATCAAACTCGTAGTTTTTTTGCTGCATTTTTTTATAAATGCTGTAAATGTGCTTAGGGCGGCCATACACTTGCGCCTCAATACCGGCTTCGCTTAGGCGCGCTTTAACTTGCTCAACCATATCTTCCATATAGGCTTCACGGGCAAGGCGTTTGTCATCAAGTTGCTTAGCAATGCTTTTATAAGTGTCGGGGTGTAAATACCTAAACGATAAATCTTCAAGTTCCCACTTAAGCTGCCCTATACCTAACCTGTTTGCTAACGGGGCAAAAATATCGGCGGTTTCTTTAGCAGCAATAACACGCTCTTCTTCATCGCCATTTTTTACATTACGTAAATGGCACACTTGCTCGGCAAGTTTAATTACAACCGCGCGCACATCTTCAACCATAGTAAGTAACATTTTACGAATGTTATCTACCTGCATTGTTCCTTTACCTTGGTGAGATAAAGTACTAATAGCCGCCATTTGTGCAACCCCCGTTAGAAGCATGGCTACATTTTTGCCAAGTTGTGCTTCTACGGTTTCAAGATCTACTAAGTCATTTAAGTAATAATGCGTGAGGTACGCAGTTGCGAGAGATTCTGCATCTAAATTAAGCTCGGCTAAAATCTCGACCATTTCAATAGCCGTGTTTTGCCGTGCTTGGTTGTCACATGTAACACACAATGCTTGCGCTTTGTTTAGTAGCGTTATTTTATCTTGCGATAACGCTAACTGTTTTAGGCTAGTAGCAAAGTCACCTGTGTCGTCCTGCTGATGTGATTGACGTGTAGCGACCATAAAACGCTTTACCTCCGTTGAAATAACGCCATTGTTTCTATGTGTCCTGTATGCGGAAACATATTCATTAGCCCAATTTTAGTAACTTCAAAACCTGCTTGCGAAATAATTGCACTGTCACGGGCTAAAGTAACAGGATCGCAAGAAACGTATAAAATGGTTTTAAACTGCTTTAAAGAAAGTTGCTCTAAAACAGCCATAGCACCGGTACGAGAAGGGTCTAATACTAATACGTCTAGCGCCTTATTAAACCATTGTGCTGTTTCAATTTTTTGCGTTAAATCAAAACAATGAAAGTGCGCATTAGTAATAGAGTTAGTGTGCGCATTTTGTGTCGCCATTGCAACCGCCGATGCAACCCCTTCTACGCCAATAACCGATTTAGCATGCTGAGCAAGCACTAATGAAAAGTTACCAATCCCACAAAATAAATCCAATACCTGCTCGTTTCCTTGCAAGTTAAGCCAATTTACCGACTGCGTTAACATTGCTTGGTTAACTTCATCATTTACTTGAATAAAATTACCAAGGCCAAACTCGAACTTTAAATTAAATTTTTCTAAAAAATAATAAGGTGTAGGTAAATGAGTTTGCTCTATAACATCGCTGCTGTCTTGCCAAGTAATTAACCATTGCTGTGAATTTGCCGCCTCTTGTACATAGCGTTTGGCTTCATCTGCTATCGCTTTAGTATGACGAATAACAATAAAGTTCCCAGCTTCGTTTTGGCATAACTGTAAATGACTTATACTGTGTAGCGCTTTATATTGATTAATAAGCGTTTCAAAAATACTAAATACGTTAGTAAATGCCTTACTAAGCACATCACATTGCTCAATACTAATCACATTTTTAGAGCTAAGCGCACGATACCCAACTCGCATTTTTTTAGCGGCTTTATCATACATTACAGCAATTCGGGCGCTGCGCCTGTAATGAGTGGGCTTACTTAATAAAGGCGCTTGCCAATTTAACTCGCTTAATTTGGCAAACTTTTTAAATAATTGCGTCACTGCAGTCTGCTTTTCAACCACTTGCTGATTTATTTCTAGGTGCTGTAACTGACACCCACCACAGTGATTATAATGCGGGCAAAATGGTTGCGTGCGTGCATCGCTTGGATTAATAACCTTAACCAACTTAGCACTACTGTACTTAGCTTTATCTTCTATTAGGCTTGCCGTTACTTTCTCATTCGTTAAAGCGCCGCTTACAAAGCACACTTTATTATTGTGTTTGGCAACACCCCGCCCCTGATGATCCATGGCCGTAATATTAAGTGTGAGTGTTTGCTGTTTAAGTGGTTTTTTCTTTGCTTTAAAAATTTGCGCCATGCGGCATTACCTTAAATTTTGTATTACGTATAAGCAAATCAGATGCTTTGAGAATAGCCGATGAACCGTATATACTCGGTGCATACTAATAATGATAATAACGCTTCCATTATGACCAAATTAGGCTTACGTGATTCTGTTTTAACCTTAACCTTGATCCCCACAGTGATCATTGGTTTGTTACTTGGCGGCTATTTTACAATAAATCGTTACATTGAGCTTGATGAAATTTTATATCAACAAGGCAGCTCAATATCTGAGCCTTTAGCAATTGCATTAGAGCAACCTTTACTAGAAAAAAATAAAAAGCTGCTCAATCGTCTTATTAGTTACACACACAATAAGCACTCTCCTACCATTAAGTCGATTGCTATTTTTGATACTAACAATCAGCTTATTATGACCAGTAACTATCATCGCTCATTTGATGAACTGACCCAAAAAGCACAAATTGAAAACCTCAATACAACAAAAATTAATAAGACTGAAGAATTAATCACCTTTTACACCCCTATTTTTAATCACTCCGCGCCGGTATCAAAATGGGATATTAATGATTTTCAAACCCCGCTTGGCACCGTTATTTTGCAACTAAATAAAGACCAAGCCATTATAGGCCAGCAACGAGCAGTGTTAATTAGCGGCATTGTTATTTTATTTTCAATAGTATTGGCTTCTATTTTAGCCCTTAAGCTTAGCCGAATGTTCATGAACCCGCTTAATAAGTTGGTACTTGCTACCGACAAGTTAGTAGAGGGCAAAAGAGACACAGGTTTAAACGACACCATGATGGGAGAATTTGAACTGTTGCGTGAAGGGCTTAATACCATTGCCCACACTATGGTTATGCAAAAAGACGAAATGCAGAAAAATATTGATCAGGCCACCAGTGATTACCGCGAAACCCTAGAGCAATACGAAACTTCAAATATTCAGCTAACCATGGCCAAAAAAGAGGCGCAAGATGCGAACCGCGTTAAGTCAGACTTTTTAGCCAAAATGAGTCACGAGCTACGCACCCCGCTTAATGGGGTTATTGGCTTTACGCGGCAGTTGTATAAAACACCTTTAAATAAACATCAAAAAGACTACCTCGATACCATAGAGCTTTCTGCCAACAGCTTATTGACGATTATTAGCGATATTTTAGATTTTTCTAAGCTTGAAGCGGGCGCCATGGAGCTTGAATCCATCCAGTTTCAACTGCGCGATAGCGTAAACGAAGTGATGACATTATTAGCGCCTTCGGCGCATGAAAAACAACTTGAGCTATCTATATATATTAACCCGCAGGTACCTGATGATTTAACGGGTGACCCAACACGTCTTAAACAAGTCCTTATTAACTTGTTAAGTAATGCCATTAAGTTTACCGAAAAAGGCTCAATAAAAGTTGATATAAGCTACCGTTTATTAGATGAAGACCGTGCCTCTATTTTAGTCTCAGTAACCGACACTGGCGTGGGTATACCAATGGACAAACAAGATGCACTATTTACCGCATTTGGCCAGGCTGATTCATCCATTACTCGAAAGTTTGGCGGCACAGGTTTAGGCTTAATCATTACTAAACACATTGTTGAGGCTATGAATGGCCGAATAACGCTAAATTCAGCTCCTGGAAGCGGCACCTGTTTTACCTTTAATGGTGTGTTTAGGTTGCCTGATCATACCTTCAGTAACGACCTACCTTCTAAGTCTCTTATTGGTAAACGCATATTATACTTAGAGCCGCACGAGCATACGCATCACTCAGTACTTTCTGTATTAAACGAATGGGAAGCGGTTGTAACGGCCTGCTTTAATGAGGCCGCATTTTTAGATGCTATCAAGCATAAAATGCTTAAATACGATATTTGTATTATTGGTGATATGGCATCGGTAGATGATATGCAGCGCCTTAAAGGCTATGTGAATATGGTTCGCGAGTCGTGCGATTATTTATACCTTATGCTTAATACTGTATCGCATAATATGCGCGAGGCATTTATTGGCAGCGGCGCCGATGCCTGTTTAAGCAAGCCGCTCAATCATCGTAAATTATGTGAAGTACTCGCTGCACCTTATCGACTTGATCACCCAACCTTAAATATTGAGCCAAGCGATCAAACCTTATTGCCATTAAAAGTACTGGTGGTAGATGATAACGATGCAAACTTAAAACTTATTTGCACTTTATTAAAAGAACAGGTTGAATTTATAGACACGGCCTACAATGGCTCTCAAGCCTACAGCTTAAGTAAAAGCCACAAGTACGATGTTATTTTTATGGATATACAAATGCCAATAATGGATGGCATTACCGCCTGTAAACTGATTAAGGAGTCGTCTTTAAACGAAGACACGCCTATTATTGCGGTAACCGCGCATGCACTGCACAGTGAAAAAGAGCAGCTATTAAAAGATGGCTTTAAAGGCTATTTAACTAAGCCTATCGATGAAGATATGCTCAGCCAAATTATTTGCGATCATAGTCCGCAATCGCCTGTAACCCGCGACAAAATTAAAAGTGTAACGCCACAAAGCCCAGCTCCATTTGAAAGTAACTGCTTAGATTGGTCGCTTGCGCTACAGCGCGCTGGCGGCAAAGGTGAGCTGGCGATGGAAATGCTTAATATGCTGTTACATAGTGTGCCAGAGACGCTCTCGCAGCTTAACGAGGCTATTGAGCAAAACGATTGCCAAACAGTATTAAGTGTTATTCATAAGTTCCATGGCGCGTGCTGTTATACCGGGGTGCCTAAGCTTAAATCTCTGGCAGAAACCATAGAAACCTCACTTAAGAGTGACTGCGTGCTCGATAACGTTGAGCCTGAATTATTTGAGCTGCAGGATGAGCTGGAAAATCTCATGGCAGATGCACGTGTTACTGAGCATCAACGCTAAAAAACACATAATAAAAAAGCGCAGTAAATGCGCTTTTAATAGGTTTTAATATTACGGCTTTACTTAGTTAAGTATTGCTATTAAATGCTGTCACCATAGAGTTAAATTTATAACCTTGCCTCTATCATTAGGCGTTTCATGTCGCGTACTGCTTTTTCAAGGCCATCAATAGCTGCACGCGCAATAATAGCGTGACCAATGTTAAGCTCATAAATTTCAGGCATTGCAGCAATCGGCTTTACGTTATGATAATGGAGACCATGGCCTGCATTTACAATTAAGCCTAAGCTCGCTGCGTATTTTACACCCTCTCGTATGTGCTCAAGCTCTTTATGTAACTCTTCATCATTAGTGGCATCTGCATAGGCGCCGGTGTGAATTTCTACATACGGTGCGCCACACGCTTTAGCAGCATCTAACTGTGCTTTATCAGCATCAATAAATAATGACACTTTAATACCCGCATTAGTCAATGTTTTAGTGGCTGCTTTAATTTTATCTACGTTAGCGGCCACATCTAAGCCGCCTTCGGTCGTTAGCTCTTCACGTTTTTCAGGCACTAAACATACATATTCAGGCTTTACTTCAAGCGCAATGTTAATCATCTCATCGGTAACTGCGGTTTCAAGATTCATACGTGTTTGAATCGTTTTAGCCATTACGTATACATCACGGTCTTGAATATGGCGGCGGTCTTCACGCAAGTGAATAGTAATACCATCGGCACCGGCGTGCTCTGCCACACTGGCCGCATGTGCTGGGTCTGGGTATGATGTACCACGCGCTTGGCGAAGCGTTGCAATATGATCAACGTTTACACCTAAAAGAATGTCTTTCATTTTATTACCTGTAAAATATGTTTATTGAGAGGCCATAAATAATTCACGGCTTTTTAATGGTTTATTACCCAGTAAAGGTTTTAGTAAATAACGACTTAATTGTTTTGCCATATAAAGTACATCGCTTTGACTAAAGTCATGATTGGCAATCGCTTTAAGCTGCGAACCGCTAAACCCAGAGCGCGTATCTTGTTGCACCAAAAAACCCAGCTCAGGGAAATAACTATACGTTTGCTTTTCATCAATTGGCTCACCACTGGCATCAAAGCTAAAGTCAACACCATAACCTAAAAGCTCTAATAGCTGAAACTCGTATGAGCGCAGCACTGACTGTAAATCAACATCGCTATTTAAGTTCTCTAGGTGAGTTTTGTAAAGCTCGAACACGTGTTCAAGTGGCTCGTTTACCGGCACAATGCGGTTAGTCAGCTCATTTAAATAAAAGCCACAGTAAAGCTTATCCTTGGTTAAATATAAAGGATTGCCATGCAGCTCAAATTTATTAATGTATTTTAAATCGTACTTGCCACTGTAGTGAACAAGCAGTGCCTGAAAAGGCTGTAATTGTGCTTTGTGTTTAGTGGCCTGGCGACCACTAATTCGCGCCAGCATTCTAAGTTGGCCGACGCCTTCTACCAGCATATCGAGCATTACTTGGGAGTCGCTATAAGGACGCCGATGTAATAGGTACGCTGTGTAAAAGTCGCTATCCATATTAGTTGGTTAAATGCAGGTTAATCTTCGCCATAACCTAAGCTTCTTAAGGCACGTTCATCATCGGCCCAACCCGATTTAACTTTAACCCAAAGCTCTAAAAATACTTTGTTATCGAGCATTTCTTCAAGGTCTTTACGGGCTTCACGGCCTATCACTTTAAGCTTTTCGCCTTTGTTACCTATAACCATTCGTTTTTGGGTTTCACGCTCAACAAGAATTAACCCGTTGATATGCCACACACCGTTTTCTTGCCATTTAAACTGCTCAATTTCTACAGTAACAGAATACGGCAGCTCTTCACCCATAAAGCGCATGAGCTTTTCGCGAATCACTTCTGCTGCCATAAAGCGCATTGAGCGGTCAGTGACATAGTCATCAGGAAAGTAAAACTCACACGGCGGTAAGCGTTTAGTCACTTCGGCTTTAATTAAGTCAACGTTTTTACCTTGCGTTGCCGACACCGGCATAATGCCCACAAAATCAAATTTATCGCCAAGCATTTTCATATGCGGTAATACTAAGTCGCGGTCTTTAACTTGGTCTATTTTATTAATAACAAGTAAAACAGGCTTACCACTTTGCGATACTTTATTAAGCACCATTTCGTCATCGGCATTCCAGTGAGTGCCCTCAACAACAAAAATAATTAGCTCTACATCACCAATTGAGCTCGAAGCAGCACGGTTCATTAAGCGGTTAATAGCGCGCTTTTCTTCAACGTGTAAGCCCGGCGTATCAATATAAACAGCTTGATGCTGCCCTTCAGTATGAATCCCCATAATACGATGGCGCGTTGTTTGTGGCTTGCGCGAGGTTATACTTACTTTTTGCTCAATGATTTCATTAAGCAATGTTGATTTACCTACATTAGGGCGGCCAACAATGGCAACCATGCCACAAAACGTATCAACGTCACCTTCATGAGGCTGTATTAAGGTATCAAGATTCATTTTTTAGTATCTTCAATGCTTTTTCGGCAGCTTTTTGTTCGGCTTTACGGCGCGAGCTACCAATAGAAATAATGCTATCCATACCTTCAACTATACATTCAACCGTGAACGTTTGATTGTGCGCTTGACCTTTAGTATCAACAACAGTATAGCCTGGTAAAGATAACTTACGGGCTTGTAGGTACTCTTGCAGCAGGGTCTTAGGATCTTTTTGATTAAGCCCTGGTGAAATAGCATCAAGTCGAGATTCGTACCACGCTAAAATCAGCTCGCCACAACGCTCTATATTTGAGTCTAAAAATACAGCACCAATAATAGCTTCTACGGCATCAGCCAAGGTTGATTCACGACGAAAACCACCGCTTTTAAGCTCGCCGGGGCCTAAGCGTAAATAATCGCCTAAACCGAACTCGAGACCAAATTCAGCCAATGTTTGGCCACGCACAAGCGTAGAGCGCATACGGCTTAAATCACCTTCACGCGCTTTTGGAAATTTGTCGTACAAAGCATTGGCAATAACAAAGCTCAAAATTGAATCGCCTAAAAACTCTAAACGTTCGTTATGTTGACCTTTATGACTGCGGTGTGTCATTGCTTGCTCAAGTAAACCTTGATCAGCAAATTCGTAGCCAATTCGTTTATATAATTCTGTTACATTTTTTTTCATTGTTACTGAATATTACCTAGGCGTTCAAAACGAACACCAGTTGGAACCCATCCTGGTAAAACATCATCTGGGCCATTCTCAAATTCAAAACTCATCCATATAAAGACAGCTTTACCCACCAAGTTTTCTTTTGGTACAAAGCCCCAAAAGCGACTATCTTGGCTGTTGTCGCGGTTATCACCCATCATAAAATAATGATCAGCGGGTACGGTCCATTCATCAGAAGGAGTACCTGGTTGCTGATAGTAACGCCCTTTACGTTCAGGTGCGCGTGGGTTGATTAAAATGTCATGCTTGAGTGTCGTTAAATCTTCATTTACACGCGCAAGCGACATTTGGCCTTGTTTAAACTCATTATCGTTAATTAATTTAAAATCAATTTTATTAAACTCATTGCAAAGTAGGTCACCTTGCTGGGTCTCACCTTCTTTACAATTAGGTTGAATATACAAACGTTTATCACGATAAACAATTTTATCGCCCGGTAAACCAATAGCACGTTTTATATAATCTACTCGCTCATCTAATGGGTATTTAAAAACAACAATATCGCCACGTTCAGGCTCGCCTACATCTACAAGCTGGCTTCGCCATACCGGGTCTTTAATCCCGTATGAGTACTTTTGCACTAAAATAAAGTCGCCCACTAATAGGGTTGGCATCATTGAACCTGATGGTATTTGAAAAGGCTCAAAAATAAACGACCTAAAAATAGTAATAGCTGCAATCATCGGAAAAATCGATTTTGCAGTTTCTGTAATAGCCGGCTCAGGTGCAATTAACGCCGCTGTTTCTTCATCAAGCTGGCCACCGGCAGATGTTTGGGCAAGCGCTAATCGCTCTTGCCTTTTTGGCGCATACATTAGGTGGTCAATTAACCATATTAAACCTGAGCCTAATGTTAATAACACCAATAAAACTGAGAAATAACCAGCCATCTATAATCCTTTGTTTTTATTTACCAACTTTCAAAATAGCTAGAAACGCTTCTTGCGGTACTTCTACGTTACCCAATTGCTTCATTCGTTTTTTACCATCTTTTTGCTTTTGCAATAGCTTTTTCTTACGGCTCACGTCACCACCGTAACACTTAGCGATTACATTTTTACGTAATTGCTTAACCGTGGTACGCGCAATAACATGTTGTCCTATTGCAGCTTGAATCGCAATATCAAACATTTGACGCGGAATAAGCTCTTTAAGCGCATCAGCAAGCTGACGACCACGCGATTGAGCACTATCTCTGTGTACAATAATAGCGAGTGCATCAACGCGTTCGCCATTAATAAGTATATCAACACGCACCATGTCTGATGTTTGAAAGTGCTTAAAGTTGTAATCAAGCGATGCAAAACCACGACTGGTTGACTTTAATTTATCAAAAAAGTCCATAACCACTTCAGCCATAGGTAGCTCATAAGTTACAGCGACCTGCTTGCCGTGATAACTCATTTTAGTTTGAACACCACGCTTTTCGATACACAGCGTTATTACGCTACCTAAAAACTCTTGAGGCACAAGTATATTAGCTTCTACTACCGGCTCACGTATTTCTACAATATCATTAACCGCCGGTAAGTCAGACGGGTTGTCGATTTGACGCGTACCTTCTTTAGTAACTACTTCGTAGATTACAGTAGGCGCGGTGGTAATTAAGTCAATATCGTATTCACGCTCTAGACGTTCTTGAATAATTTCCATGTGTAGCATACCTAAAAAGCCACAACGGAAACCAAAACCAAGTGCGGTTGAGTTTTCTGGTTCAAAAAACAACGATGCATCATTTAAGCTTAGTTTATTTAGTGCATCACGAAACGACTCGTAATCATCTGAGGCGATTGGGAACATGCCAGCATAGACCTGCGGCTTAATTTTTTGAAAGCCTGGTAAACGCTCTGGTGCCGCATTTTTTTGATGTGTGATGGTATCCCCGACTGGAGCACCGTGTATTTCTTTAATACCAGCAATAACAAACCCTACTTCGCCAGTACGTAAAATACCTGTGTTGGTTTGTTTAGGGGTAAAGATCCCCACGTGATCAGCTATATGAACTTGCTCGTTTGACATTATTTTTATTTTGTCGCCAGCACGTAGTTCACCATGCTTAATACGTACTAGTGATACAACACCTTGGTATGGGTCAAACCATGAGTCAATAATAAGCGCTTGTAAAGGTTCATCTTTCTCACCTACCGGTGGCGGGATGTCTTTAACAATCATTTCAAGTACTTCTGCAATACCCACACCGGTTTTTGCACTACATTGCACGGCATCTAGGGCATCTATACCAATAATATCTTCAATTTCTTCCGCTACTCGAAGTGGATCGGCTTGTGGTAAATCTATTTTATTTAATACAGGGATTACTTCTAAATCCATTTCAATGGCGGTGTAGCAGTTTGCCAGCGTTTGAGCTTCAACACCTTGTCCGGCATCTACTACTAAAAGCGCACCTTCACATGCCGCTAACGAGCGAGAAACTTCGTAAGTAAAGTCAACGTGCCCTGGTGTATCGATAAAGTTAAGTTGATAGGTTTCGCCATCTTTAGCAGTGTAGTTAAGTGTTACGCTTTGCGCCTTAATGGTAATACCACGCTCACGCTCGATGTCCATTGAATCTAACACTTGCTTTTGCATTTCGCGGTCTGTTAAGCCACCACAAACCTGGATCAAACGATCTGAAAGGGTCGATTTACCATGGTCGATATGGGCGATGATCGAAAAATTACGGATATGCTTCATAAACTGGATTCTAAACTTCTATTTTAATAGGCTAAGTACGAACACCTGAGTGACTTGAAAATACTTATTGAGCAAAAGTGCAATATAAATGGCTAAATACGCATTGTATAACCAAATTATTAATTGCCTTTTTACCCTGTATTTCCAAGTTACTCTGGTATAAAACGGCAATTTTACATTTAATTGGCCTTAATCACCATCTATTTGCGTTAAAGGAAGGCTAATTGGATGAATTTTTATCACTTTTACATCGTGTCTTAATGTTTTTACTTTGCTTTTAGCTAAAAAATAACCACCTACTCCACCCAAAGCGGCGAATAAAATTTGCCATCCCTGCGCTAAAAGTAGTAATTCGGCACTAACAAATGCCAACGCTAAGCCTAAGAATAAAGGCAGCATATATACAGCAAAGGCATGTTTTACTAAATGCGAATCATCTAATGAGAGCGTGACTTTTTGGCCTACTTCAACAGGGGTATCAAATTGATATGGAAAGGTTTTTTTATCACTACCAAAAAGTTTGGCAAAAACTTGTGAGCCACAGCGTCCATTACACCCTTCGCAGGCCTTTTTTTGCTGGGCTTCTAAGTGAGCAGTGGAGCCTTCTAGGGCTACCACTGTAAGTGTTTGTTCAATCATAACAACCCTTACGAATTGTTTATAATGCGCGAGTCACCGACTCTGCAATTGCTTTGGCGGTTTGGCTTGGCACATTACCAACAACAGATACATCAAAGTTTCCGCCATTATGCACATAAATTGTCGTTGCGCCAGATGTTAATGATCCACTTAAGCGACGACCCGGTAAGGGGCGCTGTACAAAAACAGATATTTCAACAAACCCATCTGAATATAAATAATAATCGGTAAGCTCGTTGTTTAAATCAAGCTTATGACGATCTGATTTTAGTAATTTAAAACCACTAGGCAACCAGCCAATGTGCCAGTTTGTGGCACTGCTTTTTTCACCTTCCAATGCGTTACCAGGTAACGGCGTTGGGAAATTACGATTTAGGACTTCTAAAATCATCGGAGCCGGCTGCTCTGTTACACTAATATGGGTTAACTGCAGCTGCTCTAGGGCTTCGCCTTGGTGGTTAACATAAGCGGCTTTTAACAACAGTGACGACTCAGTATCAAGCCAAATCCAATAGTTATATTTGTGTTCATCTTTTGATTCTATTCTCACTAGTTGCGCAGCTCGCCCTGCAATACGACCTTTGCCGCCTAGTACAAAATCGTATTGGGCACTTAGCGCTTCAATATCTTTAAATAGTACCTCCGGTATTGGCCCTGCAATAGAATCTGTATTGATAGAGTATGGCTGAGATTGCGGTTCAAAGTAGGTAACTTGGTCGTTAATTCTAACCATTTCTAAGCCCGCGCCATTAAGTAAACTTAAATGTTCAAGCTCTGTTTCACCTTGCTTTGCATGAACCCAGCGGTAGGGTTCCATTGCTTTACCCTTTACCACCACAAAGGAGGCGTCAAAATTACGGGTATGCACAGCGTTTGCCATGTTAAGTAGTAAATCTTTGGCGGGGTTTGTGTCGTTAGCAAAAACAGTAAAGCTTACTACTAACGACAGAACAAAAGTAATTACTTTCATTTAATTAGTTTTTTTCCTCTTGCGCTTTGTCGCTATTTTGCGCTGTTTGCAAAGAGTGTGCAACACGTGCTTGACGTTGATGCTCTAAAACTAACGCGCCAATGCGTTGTTGCTGTAATTCGCGTAAACCTTGCTCAGCATTTTCAAGAGCAGGTTCTGATGAATAGCTCACCGGTGATGCCATACCAGTTAACGGGGTAGTTTGTAACAGCGGAATTTCGCTTTCTTGCTCGCCCGCCCCTTGTGGTAAGGTATTTACGCCAACAATGGCAAACATAGCTACGCTTGCAGCAATAGCAAGTTGTGCCACCGGCCTGCGCCAGTTAAACGCCACAACTTTATTATCTTGCTGCGCTTCACTTTGCTCGGTATCTGGAGCGTTCTTTACTGTTGATTGAGTGAAATCGGCATACACAGGCTCACTTTCAAGTGCTAAAGCTATGTTTTCGCTTATATCGATGTGTATGTCGTTGTTATTTTTTTGAGCACGCATCGCATCACCAATTAGCGCATATCGACCAAACGTAGCAACATCTTCATCAGAAATTTTACCCTCTGCAAGGTGTTGTTCGCCGTCAAGTAATGCTGATAACGTTTCGCTATCCAACTTGTTAACGTGTGCTTTTGTCATACTAAGACTCGCCTATTAATGGGTTTAATTTATTATCTATTGCTTCTCGGGCTCTAAAAATACGCGAACGTACTGTCCCAACAGGGCAATCCATTACCACGGCTATTTCTTCATAGCTCATCCCTTCGATTTCTCTTAGGGTAATCGCGGTTTTAAGGTCTTCAGGCAAACTATCAATCGTATTAAAAATAACAGCGCGTACTTCGTCGCTTAACAGTAAGTTCTCAGGCGATGCGTTAGAACGCATCGAATCCGCGCCGTCATAAAACTCGGCATCTTCAGCGTCTATATCGTTTGCTGGCGGTTTACGGCCCTGAGCTACTAAATAATTTTTAGCACAATTAACGGCAATACGGTATAACCACGTATAAAAGGCACTATCACCTCTAAAGTTTGGAAGTGCACGGTAGGCCTTAATAAATGCCTCTTGTGCTACATCTGCAATATCGCCTTGGTTAGACACATAACGTGAAATCAACCCTGCAATTTTGTTCTGATACTTCTTTACTAATAGGTTGAAGGCGTTTTTATCTCCTTGCTGGACCCTTTTTACAAGCGCTAAATCTAATTCCTGCTCGCTCATTCGAGCCGGTACTCCTCTGTTTGATTCTTGCTGGTTATTCATAGTGTCGCCATTGTTCACAAATACTCTGACCTCTTTATGAATAAAAAGTTCTGCTTAATATTCTTTTTTTATAAAATAGTCTTAAATAACGCCGCTAAGCCATTAAAATCACTACATAGTAATATGACAAATATGATACAACTACATTATTAAAAACAAATATTGCTCTAATTTGAGCATTGTAACCGCAAAGTACCTCTGACATGAACCAAAATAAACATCATATTGCTGATGTCGCTATTATCGGTAGCGGCGCGGCCGGCTTATCGCTTGCATTGTCTTTAGCTAACTATTGTAATGTTACTGTGATCAGTAAAGGGGCCCTCACCGAAGGCTCGACACTGTATGCACAAGGCGGGATTGCCGCAGTATTTGATAAAAAAAACGACAGCATAGAATCGCATGTTGAAGACACTCTCGATGCCGGCGGCGGTTTATGTGACCGAGAAGCGGTGCATTATACAGCAAGTAATGCGCACCAGTGTCTACAATGGCTCATTGAGCAAGGCGTTCCTTTTGATATGGAGTTTGATAGTAAAGGAAAAGAGCGCTTCCATTTAACCCGCGAAGGCGGACACAGCCATCGTCGTATTTTACATGCAGCCGATGCCACTGGTAAGGCTGTACAAACCACGTTGATTAGCCAAGTTAAAGCGCATAAAAACATTACCCTACTCGAGCAATATAATGCCATCGATTTGATTAGTGATAAAAGCTTAGGTAAACCAGGTTCGCATATTCATGGCATGTACGTGTGGAATAAAAAAGCAAAAAAAGTAGAAACTATCTCCGCTAAGTTTGTAGCGCTCGCTACAGGGGGAGCAAGCAAGGTGTATTTATACACTTCAAACCCTGATGTATCTAGCGGTGACGGTATTGCCATGGCATGGCGTGCAGGTTGTAGAGTAGCCAATATGGAATTTAATCAATTTCATCCCACCAGCCTTTATCACCCTGAACTGCAAAACTTTTTAATTACCGAAGCCATGCGTGGCGAAGGTGCGTATTTAAAGCGCCCCGACGGCACCCGCTTTATGAAAGACTTTGATGATAGAGAAGAGCTTGCTCCGCGCGACATAGTGGCTCGGGCTATCGACTTTGAAATGAAACGTTTAGGTGCAAATTGTGTGTACCTAGATATTAGCCACAAAGATAAAGACTTTATCATTGAGCACTTCCCGACTATTTACGCAAAATGTTTAAGTGTAGGGCTGGATATAACCAAAGAGGCTATTCCGGTTGTACCTGCTGCGCATTACACCTGTGGCGGTGTAATGAGTGACTTTAACGGTAAAACTGATTTAGATAACTTATACGCTGTAGGCGAAGTTGCCTACACGGGTTTGCACGGTGCAAACCGTATGGCGAGCAATTCACTATTAGAGTGCATTGTATTTGCCCATGCTGCTGCGAAAGATATTTTAAGTAAGCTCGATAAGGCGCCTGAACCTCTTGCACTTCCAAGCTGGGATGAAAGCCGAGTCAGTAATTCTGATGAAGAAATTGTTATTACCCATAATTGGCACGAGCTGCGATTATTTATGTGGGATTACGTAGGTATTGTGCGCTCAACTAAACGCCTAGAGCGAGCACTACATCGTGTTGAATTATTGCAGCAAGAGATACATGATTATTACGCAAACTTTAGAGTCAGTAATAACTTATTGGAGCTTCGTAATTTAGTGCAAGTAGCCGAACTTATTATTAGAAGCGCAATGCAACGTAAAGAAAGTCGAGGCTTACACTATACAATTGACTACCCTGAGCAAAATGAAAACCCAACACCTACTATTTTGACTCCTCCTCGCCATTAATAGCAATCAAAGCTGCGCGCTTTAACCGCGCGTAGCTTTGATTGTTCACACTATTGGCTGAGATAATTAACCACTGACGTTTATTAAAGCCTTTAATATGTAGCCATACACTGGTATTTAATATGATAGTTTTTGGGGTGATTTGCCCTTGAATCTTTACGTTTTCGTTTTCAAAGCGTATTTGTTTATGCTCTAAAATAATAACGCCACTATCTGGGTGAATTGCGAGTATTTTTTGCCATACCCAGCAAAGTGCAATTGCATTTAGAGTTAAACAGACAACAATGCTAAAAAAAGAGCTCAAGTAAAGCCCTATTACAACACTCAATAAGCAGAAAAACAGCACCACAGGCCGATGTTCTGCTTTGTTATTTACTACTGTAAACCTATACACGTACTCGGTCTAAAATTAGCGATACCATAGTATTAAGCTCAGCATCTTTACATTCTTCATGGCCCATAAACCATGCAAATAAATCAGGGTCTTCTTGGGTTAGCAAACGCTGAAATACAGCCTGTTGCTGTGCATTTAATGAATCATATGCCTGCTCGACAAATGGCATAAACAAAACATCTAACTCTAACATGCCGCGGCGACAAGCCCAGCGTATACGTGCTTTACTATGAATTTCAGTCATTTTAAACCTCATACTTAATTGCCCTGAGTTTAACAAATACCTGCATAATTAGCAGCTATTAATCATTGGCCAAATAATAAAAACTGCCCAGCTTCGTTGCTGTACCCTTGGTTATAACTACGTTATTATGTCTACTCATTTGTATTGCACAGAAGGTTTTTATGTCGAGCGTTTATGCATGTCCGTTATCTCACCAGCTTATTAGCCTAACCGGTGCGGATAAATTGTCTTATCTTCACGGACAAATTACTCAAGATCTCAATAAACTATCTAACAGCAATTATTTATGGGCTGGCCACTGCAGTGCCAAAGGCAAGCTGTGGGGTGTGTTTAAATTATTTTCCCATCAAGATAGTTATTACCTAGCAGGCTCACAGCCTGAGGTAGAGCAATCGCTTATCGAGCTAAAAAAATACGCTGTGTTTGCCAAAGTAGATATAGATATCTCTACGAATAGACTAATTGGGTTGATCAGTGACGATTTAGCCCCAGTGCTTGAAAAGCTCGATATTCGTTTTTCTGACGAGCAAACAGCCTGTGACTTTCCAAGCGGTAAAGCACTAAAATTAGCGCCAAATCGCGTTTTATTAATGGTTGATAGCCAATTTAGTATGCCAGATGATGTGTCTACTTTAGATAACTGCGCGCTATGGCAAGAGGCCGCTATAAAAGCGGGCGAGCCACAGTTAAATAGTGACGCCATTGGCGAATACGTACCACAGATGGTGAATCTTCAGGCGATTAACGGCATTAGTTTTAAAAAAGGCTGTTACACCGGCCAAGAAACCGTTGCCCGTATGAAGTACCTAGGTAAAAACAAACGCGCTATGTATATTGTTACAGGTAAAAGTGATGGCCTACTTGAAGAGCCAGAGCTTGAAACCCAAGTGGGCGAGAACTGGCGCCGCGCTGGTAAACTAATTGCCCAAAGCTATAACGAAAATAGCCAAACCTTATTTGGCCTTGTTGTGCTGCCAAACGATACACCAAGTACACACGCACTTCGTGCAAAGCACACCCCTCAGGTAGAGCTAAACATTCTGCCTCTACCTTACTCTCTTGAAGATGAATAAATAGGAATGACTATGATCGTTGCACCAAACACAGTAGTAAAAATGCATTATTCAGTACTGGATAACGATGGCAATACCATTGATAACTCTTTTGATGGCGAGCCACTGGTTTTTATTATTGGCACAGGCTACTTAATCCCAGGGCTTGAAAATGCACTCCAAGGCAAGCAAGCCGGTGATACATTAAATGTAAAAGTAGAACCTGAAGAAGGTTACGGCGAACGTCACGATAACCTAATGCAAGCGGTGCCTAAGTCAATGTTTGATGGCATGGAGATTGAAGTAGGTATGCAATTTAGAGCGTCAACTGATGATGGTGATCAATCTGTAATGATTATCGAGATTCAAGATGAAGACGTTATAGTTGATGGCAACCACCCGCTTTCGGGTATTACTCTTAATTTTGATGTAGAAATTTTAGAGGTGCGCGAAGCAACTGAAGAAGAGCTTGCGCACGGCCACGTGCACGGTGAAGGCGGTTGTGGTCACGATCACTAATCATAGTGCCGTTGATAAAAAAGCGCCTAAGGCGCTTTTTTTTATAACATATTGTTGTAGGTCGCGGTTTTTATTGGCGCCGGTTCCTCTAAAGGCGTTTCATTAGGTGTTATTTTACCCTCAAGCGCACGTAATAAGCCTTGCTGATCGTTTGTTCCCACTCGGTAATTAGTACCGTCTTTTAAGGTTAGCTGCACTGCACTAAAGCCTGATACAGAATACACCCACCCATCATGTGTAATACGAATACCAATACCGTGGCGGTAGGAGTTTTGCACCGCTGTAGCCTCTACTATGTCTGCAAGCGCTAATCGTTGCCCCGCAACGCCAGGACCAAAAGCCCAACTAATTGTTTGCTCGTCAACTTTTACAGTTAAACCATGAAACAAAAAGCCAACTAAAACGAGTACACCGGCAAATACCATTAATGGCACATCTGCACCCATTAAGTTCCAAGCTAAGGCTACAAACCCGCCTATCCATGCTAAAACAAAAAATATAAACACCGCATATTGTTTATGCTGATACATAACGCTCTCTTTATTATTAAAAACTGTACACCAACGTGGCGCTTAATTCTGAGTCGTATTTAAGATTATCGTCTTCTGGTTTTGAGTTATAACGATACATGTAGGCAAACTTTAACGATACCGCGCCTATGACTTGACTAATCAAAGCGGTTTCTGACTTCAAACGTGAATTTAACCCCGATAAAGACTGTTCAATACTCACATCTTGATTAAAGCGCGTACGCTTTGATACCAAACGTTCCCACTGCATTGCAATACGTACTAAATAACCGGTTTTGTTTTCATCTTCTTCACTTACTTCTGACTCATCATCAGCCACTGAGCGATATAGACCGGGGCCAATATCAATATCTACTTTATTTTTTACACCTTGATATACTCTGGCACCATAACCAGTAGCGACTGTACTTTTGTATTCTAGACCGCTAAATTTATCTTCTTCGTAGTCACCGTAAATAAAAAATGAAGAATTTTTAACCCCCACCTTGTAGTTACCCTGGGCTGAGACAAAAATACGATCTGCTGTTACGTCTGTTTGCCCTGTGTCGTCATTTTCATCGCGTTTATATAAAGTGTCTAATTTAAACTGATTGCGCCAGTTTTCGAAGTCTTGGTATAAATTTCCTCTAAATTTAAAACTAGTGGAGTTAGTATTACCTTTACTTAAAATCAAGCCAAATTCAGTATCGCCATAAAGCATTTCGCCTTTATGCAGCTCGTGAATTTCTTCATCAGAGAGTTGTCCATATTCATGAAAGTCTTCAAATGGGTCAACAGCCCAACAACGGCTGCACATTATTAAAAACACGAATAGTAAATACTTATGCACGGTAAACTCTCTGGCACATACAAACAAAACTGCTTACTCAGCGTGCTCTGTTTCTTTCCACAAAATATGACAAAACGGCGCGTCTTTATCACGGCTAATTAAAATTTTTGCAAACAACACATCTTCGTTTTCAAACTCTAACCCCACTAACACCTGTACAAATAACTCCGGCTCTATTTCAAGTGCTACAAAGTCTTGCCATTGCGCATCAGGTTCGCCCTCTTCAATAAACCCAAGTTCTTCTCGGTATTCGTTAAAGTCTTCAACATCTTGCTCGCTAAGATTATTTGGCGCCAGCTCTAAAAAAATATCGTACGCTTGATGGGTAACTTCTTCTTCGCTGTATAAACGTGGGCCTGACATGGGTAAAACCTCAATGCATTTTAAGTGCACACATAATACCAAAACTCATCTGTGATTTGAGAAAAAACACCAAAAAATAATGACTTTTTTGTTACCAGCTCATGTGTGGTTAAGCTTGAATAAGATTCAACGTACTTTGACTAAAAAAGTTAAAAATAATTCAATTTATTTTGTATTATAAAACAAACTGTTACTTTACTTAGCACTGCGTACGTCATAAGCTCAAACACACGCTAATAGGAGAGCGCAATGATAAAACTAGAAATACAACAAGGCATTGCTAACGTTACTCTAAGCCGCGCAGAAAAACAAAATGCACTTAGCTTTGATATGTTTATGCAATTAAACAACACAATTAAACGTATCAAAAAAGATAAGCGTGTTCGCGCTGTAGTGATAAAAGGTGACGGTGAGCATTTTTGCTCAGGGCTTGATGTTGCAGGCGTTATGGCTTCACCTTTGAATATTGTAAAGCTGCTATTCAAATGGTTGCCAGGCAATCAAAACCTAGCGCAAAAAGTGGTGCTGGGATGGCAATCTTTAAGCGTACCAGTTATTGCACAAATAAATGGAAATTGTTTAGGAGGTGGGCTACAAATAGCGCTAGGCGCCGATTACAGAATTGTTGATATTCAAGCAAAGCTGGCCATTATGGAAGCGCGCTGGGGATTATGCCCCGATATGGGTGCCAATGCAGTGCTAGCTGGTTTATTAAAACGTGACCAAGCGCTTTGGCTTGCAAGCCACGCAAACCCTATTAATGCGCAAAAAGCTTACGAGCTTGGATTAGTCACAGAGCTAACAAGTAATACAGAGCAAGCCACCCAACGTATGTTAAATACATTACTAGAGCGCTCCCCCGACACACTGGCCGCTATAAAGCGCGTTACTCAGCAAAGCTATGCAACAAACCAACGAAAAATATTAGCTAAAGAAACATTTAGCCAAGTTCGTTTGCTACTCAACCCCAACACAAAAAAAGCGATCGCCAAAACAAAAGGGAAAGCAGATATAAACTATGCAAACTCTAAACGCTGGTAAGACTAAGTTCGCATTTAAAAATGGGGTGGATTTGCTAACGTTAGCTTTTTTATATACTAATGAGCCATTATCATGAAGTACTTGCTTAGCAGTGCAATTATTTTACTGTGTTTAGGGTGTGCTAAATTAATAATGCATTTGATAGGTGGCAGCTTTCCTGCCCCCCTCCTTGGCATGGTTATCTTACTAAGTTTACTACTGTTAGGTGTAGTTAAAGAGCACCATATTAAGCCCTGCGCCTCCCCTATTTTGAATATTATGCCAATATTTTTTATACCTGCAGGCGTGGGCTTTATCGAGCACATAGCACTTATAAAACTGCATTGGCCGTATTTAGTGCTCGTTATTTTGCTCGTTCCTACCAGTACACTATTACTGGTAAGTAGCGTTGTTAGCTACAAAAAAGGGAAACATAACAATGACTGAACAGCACGTAACGCTTTGGTACTTAACGACCCCCGCTATTATTATGCTGTTTTTACTATTAAGAGCGTTTAATAAACGCTGGCAGCACAGTGTAGTGAAGTCGCTCACCAACCCGGTGTTTTTAAGTATTGCGATTATTGCCTTAGTGCTGGTTAATTTAAACTTACCTTATGCTGATTTTTTTGCTCACAGCCAACTACTTAGTTGGCTATTAGAGCCCGCTATAGTGGCCCTAGCCTTACCCTTATACCAGCAATTTATTCATGTCAGAAAAAATCTTCTTTTAATAGTAAGTACATGTAGCTTAGGTATTATTAACGCCACGGTTGTGGCCTTTATTTTAAGTATTTTATTTGATGTTCCTGCTAACTTAAGCGCATCCGTAGCTGCATTAAGTGTAACTACGCCTATCTCGTTAATAGTTACGGAGTCTTTAGGGGGGATTAGCTCACTTGCCGCCGCGTTAGTTATTTTTATTGGATTACTCGGTGCGCTCTTTGGCTTAATGCTCATTAAGTGGGTGGGTGTTTATAATCACCAAGCTCAAGGTGTAGCAATGGGAACCGCTTGCCATGCTATAGGCACCGCGGCAGCTCTTGCTGAACACCCAAAAATAGGCGCACTTTCCTCAGTTGCTATGGCCTTAAGTGCACTACTAACGGCAATTATCGTCCCTGTGCTATATCCATTTTTAATCAACACTTTGCTATAGTTAGCAAAAATAATTACGCAATATAAAGAGCCCACTATGATCAGTTCTGAAATAGAACAATTTGAAAAATACTACACCATGCTCACTGAGTATTTGGTTACCTACAGCATGCAAATTGTGGGCGCCATTCTTATACTTATATTAGGTTTGTGGGTTGCAAAAAAACTCTCAAACCTAGTCGCAAAATTGATGGCTCGTCACAATGTAGATGTCACACTTACCAGTTTTGTGAGTAACGTGGTAAAAGTATTACTTATTGTGATGGTCATCGTTATAGCGCTTGGCAAAATAGGCATTAGTGTTACCCCCTTTGTAGCGGCTATAGGTGCCGCCTCTCTAGGTGCGGGTTTAGCCTTACAAGGAATGCTTTCAAACTATGGCGCAGGCCTTGCTATTATTGCCACGCGCCCCTTTGTGGTAGGCGATACCATTGAAGTAAAAGGGGTCAGCGGCCAAGTAAAAACAATTGAGCTGGGTTACACCATTTTAATTGATGAAGAGAAAGTAGAGATCACGATTCCTAATAAGCACATAGTGGGTGAAATTATTCATAACTCCTTTAGCTACTCGTTAGTTAAAGGAGAAATAGACATAGCCTACACTGCATGCGCTGATACCGCTGTTAGCCTTATTGAAGAAGTGTTAAAGGCCCATGACCAGGTCGCTCAAAATCCCCTATCACAAGTGGGTATAGAACGCTTTGCCGATAGCGGCGTTACCATTAGTTATCGCTATTGGGTACCTACAACCAAAATTATAGAAACCAAACTAGCTATTAATGCTGGTGTTTATAAAGCCATTAATGGCGCTGAGATAGAAATACCGTTCCCGCAACGCGTAGTGACTATTAATAACAACGCGCATTTGTAATAACAAACAAAGCCGCTTAATGCGGCTTTGTTGTTTTATAGCTTAAAGCAGTAATAAACTGCCTAACCCTAAAAAGGTCACAAACCCGACTATATCGGTCACAGTGGTTAATATTACCGAACCAGAAAGCGCAGGGTCTATTTTCATTTTGTCTAAAATAGACGGTATAACAACCCCAGCTAACGACGCAGCAACTAAGTTGAGCAATATCGCAATGGTAATTGTAATGCTAAGCATGGTGTCGCTAAACCAAGCAAAAGTTAACCCGCCAATCACTAAGGCCCACACCAAACCATTTACAGCGCCTACCCGTAGCTCCTTTTTTAAAAGTGCATTGCGGTTAGAGTCGGTGACTTGCCCAAGCGCTAAACCGCGCACTATTACTGTTAACGTTTGACTACCCGCAATTCCGCCCATAGAGGCCACCACAGGCATAAGCACCGCCAAGGCCACAACTTGCTCTATTGTTGCGCCAAACAAACCTATAAACCACGATGCTAAAAACGCCGTCGCTAAATTTATACCCAACCAAATTCCGCGGTTTTTAGCACTCTTTTTGACACTCGCAAACAGGTCTTCGTCTTCACGTAAACCACCGGCTTTTGCCGCGGCTTCATCGGCAATTTCTTGGCGTAATTCGTATGCCGCGCTAATGGTTAAACGCCCTACCAATTTATTATCACTATTAACCACCGGCATCGCCATTTTTTCACTGTGAATAACCACTTCTGCCGCTTCGTATAAATCATCATCTGCATGTAATGATGAAAAGTCATAGTTTGCCAGCGCCAATAGGTTATCGCCTTCATCGGCTTTTATTAAATCATTTATTGCAAGTTCACCTATTAGGCTGCCTTGGCGGCTAACTAAATACACCACTTCGCTGTATTGCGGCAACCCTTTTTGCAGTAGTTTTTTAACACCTGCTATTGTTGCTTTTTCGGTTATTTTTAAAAAGTCGAAACCAGCCCAGTGGCCTAATTGCTCAGGCGAATACTGTTGAGCAAGATCGTATTGTTTGGTTTGTGCTTCATCGAGTTGCTTTTTTGCATAATCAACAAAGCGCTCAGGGATAACCTCTTCAAGCTCAAGTAACTCCTCAACATTTACTTCATCTAATAACGCGTACGCCTCGCTATCATCTAAGGTTTGTAGTAACCATAAACAGCTGTCATCACTGAGGGTGACAAATATTTCGTGTTGCGTGTCTTTATCTAATAGTTGCCAAATTTCTAGGCGCTGCTCTTTGGGTATGGCTTCAAAAAGTAGTGATAAATGCTCAGTAGATAAATTAAGCTGTGCATCGGCTAAAAGCTGGCTTTTTTGTGCGTGTGTTTCGCATTGTAATAAATCGTTTATTAGCTGCGGTAGTTGGTCGACTGGATACTCAATCATCTTGAAACCTTAAATTTAAAAATGCACATTGCTTATAGTTTACTTGAACAATAAAAAATTGCAGAAAAAACCTAAACTTATTAAAGCACTTTAAGCTTTAGCATTTGAAACTGCACTCATTTTTTTGCGCATTGTAGGGGCAAAAACACCCGCGATACTACTGTTTATTTTAAAAATTAAAAAAGAAGTAATTGGCCTTATTTTTAGCCAAAAAAAAGCCCATAACGCTAAGCGGTTACGGGCAAAGTTACACAATGAAAAAAGAGGAATTAAAATCTATCGGTTAAGTTACGTATTAGGTCAGAGTCCACAAACTGCGTGACCATTGCAGCACCCCATGCATATGCACGTTGTATTGGGTAGCCTTTGAATATCCATCGCTTACGAACATGGTTAAAACGCTGCAAATACTGCTGCTTAGCACGCGGCAAAGGTGTACTACTTAGCTTATCCCACGCTTTGTATACGCCCGACATGTCGCAGCCGCGCATAAAACGCTGCAACCAACGCGCAAAGCGCGAAAAGCTAATGGTTGACTGAAAATCAATGATATAAGGCTTGCCATCGCTACCACATAATATATTGCCCATATTACGTAAATCTAAATGCACAATGCCTAGGCGGTGCATTTTTGCAACTTGGCGTTCAAGCTCAATAAAAAACTCAACAGGCAACGTCTTACCCTGCTGTATTAAGCTGCTAAGCGGCGTGCCTTCTATGTAGTCATACGCCACCGCTATCGGAGATAAACGGCTAAACCGATTAGCTACTGCATCAAGCTGTGCTAAGCGGCTCAACCCTTTAAATTCTTGATTTACAGAAAGCTTGGCAAAGGTTTTACGGATAAACCACGGGCTTTGGCTAAAGTCTTTTACTATTAAGTCAAACGTATCATCTTTGTACCTGTATACAATTGCGTTCGCAAAACGCCCTTTATGAACAACACTTAAATACTGTTGCATAAATACATGTTCAGGAAACTGCTGCTGTAATTGTGATAACAACTTATTTTCAATCATAACAAACCTAACAAGATGATAACTTTAATTGCCTAGGCAACTATATTAACAAGATTGGATTTGCCGCACAATGAGAACTAGTACTTAGCAGGCTAAGTTTTTATTGAAACAGTATCGCTAAAATGTTGATAATCTATTCGGTCGGTGAGTCTAAATTGGTTATTGCTTTAAATAATAAATCTATAACTTGCTGTTTTTCATCTTCAGAGAATCCATTAAGCGCTTTAGCATATACCTCATTTACCAAAGGCATTATTTGCGGGTACAAGGCTTTGCCTTTTTCACTTAAACCTAAAATGGTAGAGCGCTTATCGAACTCGCACTGAGTTTTTGCTATAAGATCTTTTTCTTCTAGGCGCTTTAGCAAGCGGCTCATAGCCCCTTTATCGTAAACCATATGCTCACACAGCCCAGCTAATGTATTTGCCGAGCCTTTTGCTAATAATACCACCACAATATATTGGGCCGACGTTAAACCCATTGACTGAAGCTGTGTATCAATATGGCTAGAAAGCTTTGAACGTAAAAACGAAATTACTCGCCCTAAATCTTGCTCAGGTATTAATTGTGCTCGGTTACAGCTATTTATCGAAGGCATACTTTGTTGCATATAAGGGTTACTCAGTTTATTTAAAATGCGTGTAATAGACTACACATAATTAATAAAATTCCCTAGGGTTAGCGTACTTTCAATAATAAAAGCCGCAACGTAAGTCGCGGCTATTAGTAATTTAAACAATACCGTTTAAAACTTTAAACCTTAAACTGCCCTATTAATTGCCCTAAGCTCTCGCCGCGCCCAGCTAAATCTCGACTAACCTCAGAAGTGGCTTTACTTGCTTGAGTTAGTTCATTGACAATTTCTTGAATGGCAAACACATTACGGTTTATCTCTTCTGTCACTGAGCTTTGCTCTGTTGCAGCGGTCGCAATTTGCGTACTCATATCGTTTATGCTGGTAACCGACGTAGTCACGGCACCTAAACTTTGCGATATATCGCGCGATGACTCAACTGAGCGATTACAACTTGCTTGGCTCGCCTGCATGGCATCTACCGCGGCGCCCACTAAGTTATGTAACTCACTTAGCATTTCACTAATTTCATGGGTGCTAAGTTGTGTACGACTCGCTAAGCTTCTTACCTCATCAGCCACCACGGCAAAACCCCGACCTTGTTCACCGGCACGTGCTGCTTCTATGGCCGCGTTAAGGGCAAGCAAATTAGTTTGCTCGGCAATGCCACCTATTACACTAAGTACACTGTCAATTTTTTTAGATTGCTCACTTAAAGAGTTTACCTGATCAGCAGCGAGGTTAATTTCGCCCATAAGGTTAGAAACTTCACTAAGTGATATATCTACGCACTCTTGCGCTTTTGCCACTTCTAGTGTTGCTGTCTGAGTAGACTCAGCAACTTGCGTGGTATTTTTAGCTACTTCGTGAGAAGTGGCCGCCATTTCGGTAATCGCTGTGGCCACCAAATCCGTTTCGTGGTTATGATTAAGTAGTTTATTTTCAAACAGTTTTGTTTGCGAATTAATATTGCTTGAAGCGTTCTTCACATCATTAGTAACATCAGCCACATTACTTATAATGCTTTGCAGCTTGCTAACAAACACATTAAACGATTCGCCCAACTGCCCTATTTCATCATGCGTATGTATAGCTAGGCGTTTTGTTAAGTCGCCTTCACCTTTAGCAATATCATCTAAGCTTTGGCCCATTATTTGGATAGGTTTAACCATAGCGTTAGACGCTAAAAGTGCGCCCACAACGCTAACTACAACCCAAAATAAGGCAATTAATAACAAGGTGGTGATTTTCTCTTGAGTATGCGATTGCATAGTCTGTTTATAATTTGCAAGCTCTGTTTGTATATCATCCATATAGGCACCGGTGCCAATCATCCAATCGGTACCTGGTATCATCACGGCATACCCTATTTTCTCTACCAGTCCATTGGTATTTGGCTTTTGAAAATGGTAATTAAATGCCCCGCCACCTTTACGTGCTTGCTCTAATAATCCAATAATTATTTTTTTACCATTTGGGTCTGTCATCCCTATTTTATTTTGCCCTTCAATAGCACTTCCTAACAGGGCATGGAACACGCTAACGCCGCGTGTGTCGTAAATAAAAAAGTAACCGTCGTCACCAAAAGTAAGCTCCCTAAGGACATTTTTAACACTTTGTGTAGATCCGTTATCCAACTGATGGCGTACCAACTTGCTTGCGATTTCCACTTCAGTGGCAAGTAGCGTGTGTTTGTCTTTAATGAGTTTAGACTTAATTGTTTCAAAATTTTGTTGCTGGTTTTGCGATTCTAAATAGTACGAGCTGGCCATTAAGCTAATTAATAACAAGCTCAACGGTAAAATAGCCAGTAACAAAAGTTTATTTCTCAAGCTTAAGTTACTCATTAAATCTCCACAAATAAGTTATACACGTTAACACTGTCTGCTTTGCAGCAATCAACGTAATAAAGTAAGCATTCAATATGTCACTATTTATACCAATTTATAAATAGCATAGGGGTTTGCCAAGGGCTGGCAAGGTGGGCGCATTATAATTAGATTACAGCGCTTTAGATATATAGTATCACTCGACATTAGTCGTAATTTTAATCGAAAATACTGTGCAGTAACGCGTTTTTATTACCTTTTATTTAGTTAACACTTAAGCAATAGAGCCGGTCTTCACCTCACATTAAGGTAGCCAGGCATTTTTATTTAACATATAATCATCACAATTCTAATAATAAATACTTATACGAAAAACGGAACAATGTTCAACGTTAACTTAGGCTGTGGTTTTTAAAAAATAATGAAGTATTTCTTATATCTAACGTTGTTAATTTGTTTAAACGTGTGCGCTCAACCTGCCAGCAAGAGTATTGCTTTTTACTATTCATCGCCCATGCCACTGGCTGAAATGACCTTTTATTCACGGGTTGTTGTGCAACCACAAAATATCACTAAACACGAGCTGAATTGGCTAAAAGAGCGTGATATTAGTGTATATGCTTATCTGAGTGTAGGAGAATCGTATACTGAGAATGAATCTTCAGTAGCTCAAAACCCACATTGGGATAGCCACATTGCTGATTTAACCGCTGAGCATTGGCAACAACACTTGCAAAAACAAGCGAATCAGTTAAAGCAACGCGGCTTTAACGGTTTGTTTTTAGACACGCTCGACAGCTACCAATTATTAAAACCCGATTACGATAAAGCAGCTCAACAAGCGGGCCTTGTTGATATAATTAAAGGTTTGTCGAGTACGTTTAACAAACACTTAATCCTCAACAGAGGATTTGAGTTATTGCCTAAGCTTAATAATTACGCATCTGATTTAGTTGCCGAAGGACTCTTTAGCCACTTTAACCCAGTCGATAACAGTTACAAACTCACCACTGTGGATGATCAAAACTGGTTAAATGCACAGCTTAACAAAGCACAAAAACTTGGCTTTAATGTGCAGGTTATTGACTATGCAAGACCGCAAGCTCGCCTTGCAATGGCAAAACAAATTAGCGATCAAGGCTATGCACCTTGGGTTACTGATGGACACCTTCAAACTTGGGGGACATCAAGCATCCAGCCTGTGCCTAGGCGTATACTCATTCCGTATAACAGTAATGTAAAGCCACTGATATACACCACTGTCCATTTAAAACTTGCCACAATGATTGAGTATTTAGGCTACATCCCCGATTACATTGATGTAGCAAATACGCCTTTACCTAAAGTAGATACTAGCCTCCATGCTGGCATTATCTCGTGGACAACGAGCGATCAGTTTTATGATGCTCAAGTTATTGAGTGGCTCGAAGGTAACTTGGGGGTGGTACCACAACTGATTCTCGGCGAGCTTCCACCCTCTAATAAATTATTACAAAGTTTAGGGGTAGAAACCCTTAACACTCCCTCAAATGGGCCTTATAAGCTTGCAACGATGGTACCTTGGCTAAAGGGTGAATCTTCCAGCGCGCCCGCTATTGTAAAACCGTATTTATTAACACTTACTACGAACGCGCAATCATTAATATCAATACACGCTGACGATGGCACCACGCTAACTCAGGCCAGCAAAACAAAGTACGGTGCACTCATTGCGGCCCCCTGGCTAATAGATACATTACCTATGGAGGGCAGCAACTGGGTTGTAGACCCAGTTGCTTTATTAACTGATGCGATGGGACTTGCACCAATACTTGCCCCTGATACCACCACATTAAGTGGCCGGCGGATGCTGACACTGCATATTGATGGCGACGGTTTCACGAGCATTGCGCACTTTGCAGGTAAGCCTTATGCTGCAGAAATAATCCGTGATGAATTTATAAAAAAATATAAGCTGCCATTAACCTCTTCAATTATTCAAGCTGATATTGAACCTAATGGATTGCATAGCGCTGACAGCCCAAAGCTTGAAAAAATAGCCAAAGAAATATTTGCGCTTCCCTATGTTGAGGTTGCATCACACACCTACAGCCACCCCTATTTTTGGACAGCCTTATCTGGCAGAAAAGAAATAGATAAAGACGATACCGACTACGGGTTTCATTTAGATGTTCCCGGCTATGACGCCATAGACTTAAACAAAGAAATAACTGGTTCAATAAATTACATTAATGAGCGACTCGCACCAAAAAACAAAAAAACCGTAATGATGCTATGGTCGGGTGATGCGACCCCTGGGCCTAAAGCGCTTGAGCTTGCACGAAATGCGGGAGTAATTAACGTAAATGGAGGAAATACCGACGTCAATGCTGATAACCCAAGCTTGTCGCATATTTCGCCTATTGGCCGCCCTGAGCGAGATTTGCTGTATCAAATATACGCCCCTATTTTAAACGAAAATGTTTACACTAACTTATGGCATGGCCCTTACTATGGCTTTAAGCGTTTAGTAGAGACATTTGAAATAACCGAGAAGCCATACAGGTTAAAACCTTACACAATTTACTTTCATTTTTACTCTGGCGAGGTGCCGGCGGGGCTTGACGCGCTGCATTACAATGTGGATTATGTATTAGCCAGAGAAAACACCCCTGTGCATTTGAGCCAATATGCACGTATCGCCAAAGATTTTTATTTCTCTGCGCTTGCTAAAAATGCGCGTGGCGAATGGCTCTTTAGCTCTAAATATATAAAAACGCTACGCTTGCCTGCTATTTTTGATGTACCTAACATGACTAACAGCCACGGTATTTTAGGGGTAACGGCGAAAGGCAATTATATTCACGTGGGCGATGAAATAGCCACAATCAACTTTGATCATACAACCCCTGATAACCAACCTTATTTGCTTTCTGCCAATGTAGCGTTTAGTCATTGGCAGGTAAACGGCCCTGTCAGCTTTAAAGCGTGGATTGAAGCTAAAATTGAGCTAAGAAATGCCCAAAACTGTCAGTTTATCTCTCATATGGGTGAGCGTTACAGTGGAAAAAGGTTTGGTAATAAAACGCAGTTTACATTACCTGCTGGCGAATTTTATGGCTATTTAAACTGCGCAACAAGGGCTCAATGATGAATAATAAAAAACGCCCTCACTTAGTGTCTGTTAAAACTATTTTAATTATTTTAGCCGTAAGCTGCTTTTCTCTTTACGCGCTGTTCCCACACACCCTCTTTTTTGAAGACGACTCATTATCGCAAGATTATACCTTTGAAAAAACCTACTTAAATGCCGCGTTAAGTACAGACCCCTATAATGAAAAACTACGTGCAAAAAAAATAGCCATTCATATTGGTTTAAATGAATATTCACAAGCAACTAGCGAGCTTAAAAAGCTTCCTAAAAGTGATAAAAAAACTGAGCTAGAAATTAAACTTTTATACGCACTATGGGTTGATAGCGGTGCTAAAAAAGATGACCGTTTTGAAGAATTAACTCTTAAATTGTCGGCATTCACACATTGGGATGAACAATTATTAGAAATAGCCAAAGCAACAGGGCTTAATACAAGCGTAGCCCAATACTATGAGCGATACGCTCAGCCATTACTAGCCGCTGATTTTTGGTTAAGCGCTGGAGAGCCAGCCAAGGCCTTGGCCATTTATAAAACCCATATAAATGCTGATGTAGCTCAAAAAGCAATTGAAACTGCGCTTGGCGCTAACAACCCAAAGCAAGCCTACCGATGGTGGAAAAAATACGGTGATACCGCAAATTCTGAGCGTACATTATATTATGCAAGCCTAGCAGGTGATGATGCAGCCGCCTTGAAAGCGGTTGAAATATTACTAAAAGCACAACCTAATAACAGCGAGTATTTAACCAAAGCCATGCATTTACGCTTAGCTAATGGCGATGCACCAGGGGCTGAGCAATTAATCGCAAAGTTATTACGTAAGACCCCAAATAATAAAGCGCTTAGGCTTTTAAACTGGAAAATTATGCGCTGGCAAAACAAACCAAAGCAAGCGCTTAAAGAATTTAAATGGTTAATGGCTCACAAAGCCGTTGATGTGGCTATGCTGACCGATAGTATTAATGACGCCAACGCTCTTTACTTGTACCAAGACGCTAACGACATTTACGAATATAAAGCCCAGAACAGGCAACTTAAAGGCAATGGCTTTGCAAATTGGATGCAAACCAACGAATTTATTGGTAATGCAAAACAAGAGCTTAACCATATTGAGCGCTATGAACAAATAAACGGTAAAACACCACTTTCTCAATTTTGGAAAGCCAAGGTGTTACACGATACCGGTAATTTAGCTGGATTAAGAGCCTTGTGGCCTCACTACGCAGGGCCAAAAAACGAAGAAGATTTACTCTGGCTTGCAAGAGCACATTGGTTGAATGATGACTTTACAACTGCTTTGACCATTCTAAAGCAAAAAGCGCACAGTAACGATGATGAGTTTTGGAGTGCACGTGTTGATATGGCTATGCGTGTGAACGATAAACAAGAAGAGTTGTACGCCTTAGAGCAATTAAAAAACATCACCCCTTTGAGTGTAGGTGATATGCTGCATTATCAGCAGTTAAAATTTGCCGACAACCCACAAGGTTTATTAAATTACCTATGGCAGCAAGCGCCATTGACCGATAGACAATTAATTCAAATCACCTTATTAAGTACGCAAATTGGCGATGAAAAATATGTTACACGTATTCATCAGGCACTTGAAAAGCAGCGTTATAATAAAGCGCTTTACCCAGCCTGGTTAATCTTATCAAACTGGTACCAAAACCAAAGTGACTTAAACTACGCGTACACAACACTTAACCGTGCAGCAAAACTAAGCGAATACAATCCCGATGTGGTACTGGCACAAGGCTGGCTTGCATTACAAATGCACGACACCATTATGATTAAGCGTATTTTAGCTAACTACTCAAGCAATGAGCCCAACCGAGATTGGGCACAATTACTGGCGAGTTTATCTATTCATCAAAAAGCCTTTAATAGTGCTTACTTTTATCTGCGCCAGTTAGCTATTAGTAATCCTCGGGATTTAACCACTTTAGTAAATTTAGCCGATGTGATGAACCAATTAGGCTACTACGCTAACGCCAGCGAACTTAAACATTATTTATTAAACCATTTACCAAAAGACAAATACGCATACCGCGGTTTAATGATCCAGTGGGCAGGTGCTATGGCCGTGCCCCACTTACGCCAATTTAGTAGCTTAGATGACATAGCGCCTGAGGCTATAAACAACGCAACCGCTAACTGGTGGTTAGCAAGACGGGCAGCACAAAAGCTTGAGCCATGGCAAAAGCTACAATTAGCTATGAGCAACGGCGAATTTAATAAAGTGAAGGCGCTGGTAAATACACAAACGTTAGGCAAAGTAGATGAACTCAGCGCTTTATTATATTTAAAGCAACCTTATGCAACTATGCAGCATTGGTATGAGGAGTTAACACAAGAGCCAACACTAGCCGAAACGTCTTTATTACGTAATGCCCGCACCAGCTACTTTAGAGCATTAGAGATTAATCTATCGCCCGAGGCAGGTCTAAACACTAGCCAATACGATGTAAATGTTTATTTTCCGTATGCTAAAGGGCAATGGAAACTAAGTATTAGTAATCAGCAAAATCTAAATAACAACGGGTTACTGTTTGCCATTGAAGATAAAATGACGTGGGGCCGCTGGTACTTTGATGCAAAAGTAGACTCGCATCAGGGCAAATTAATGAGCCGCCAAGGCCTGAGCCTAGATACGCGTTACCAATGGGACTCGCGCACGCAGGTAGGTGTAAAACTTGAGCACAATGTTGAAAACCGTCAGTCAGAAACCTTGCTTAGCTTTGCTAAATTAAATAAAACCACGGCTTATATTAATTACGCCATTGATGGTCGCCAAAACGTGCAGCTCTCGGCAGCTGCAATGGCGTTTAAACGCCGCAGCGATAGCTCAACGCTTGTAAAAGGCCAAGAATACAACGCCCGCTATCAATACACTATTTTAAAAGACCGCCCTATTTGGAATACCTATTTTAGTGCGCAATGGCAAGACTTTGAGCGCACACTCGCCCCTTTAGGTGTAGACCAAAGAGCACGACCGCAACTTATTGATATACAACCATTTAGGCGCTTTGCTCTGGGTACCTCGCTTTCGTCAAACACAAACTTAGCTCCGCCATACTTAGGCGAAAGTCCCTCATGGTTATTTGACATCAGTACGGGTTATCAAACGTTAAATGATACCCTTGATGTGTCAGTATCAAGTGGAGCAGGCTGGTCTGTGCTAGGGGATGACTTATTTAAATTACAACTGGGTTATCAAAGTAGTAATAAAGTGGGCAACTCAGATACACAATTACAATTGGGCTATTACGTACATTTTTAATGTTAGGAGAGAATATGTTTCGTTTAATCATACCGTGTTTGGTATTAGTGCTCAGCGCATGTACCACCAGCCGTGTGGCTGATGATGTAGAGCTGGGACCATCAACTACCGTGGCGTTACTGCCTTTGGTAAATCATGCGCAAACCCCACTAGCTGGTGAACGTGCAGAAGATATACTGGCTAGTATTTGGCAGCAAAATAAGCTACCAAAGTTATTACGTGCACCGCGAAATAATAACAAGGAGCTTCCGCCGCTTGATGACCAATACCGCCTTGATAAAGCTATGCAGTGGCTAAACACGCAGCAAACAGACTATGTATTATCAGGCAGCATTGAAGAATGGCGTTATAAAGCAGGCCTCGATGGTGAGCCTGTAGTAGCACTAACACTCAGCTTAACGGCTACAGGTCAAACAACACCACTTTGGACCGGTACTATCGCCAAAAGTGGCTGGGGACGCGATAGTATTGCCGCCACAGCACAAGATGTTATTGCCGATTTAATTTCGTACATTGAGGTTAGTGAGTGAAAACACATTTTTTTCGACCAAGAGAGGTTCCTGAGCTACAAATTTGGGCTGAGGTAATTATATTTACCACGCTTGCAATTGTACTGCCGGTTATATTTAACGCCGCAGACCCCTTTTGGACGGAAAATGGGTTTTCGTGGCCAGTCCTAGGGCCGCTGTTAGTGGCTCTACGCTACGGTTTTTCAAAAGGTTTTATAAGTATATTATGTTTATTAGCTGGGCAGTTATTGTTAAGTGAAAGCCAGGTATTAGCGCAACCTAGCGAGTTTAATATCAACGCTATGATTGGTTATTTAATTGTTATTATGATTGCTGGCGAATTCAGAGATGTATGGGAGCGCACCAATCAACAGCAAAGCATTGAACTTGAATATGTCACTAACCGATTAGAGACCTTTACCCGCCAATATCATTTAATAAACTCATCCCATGACCGGATTGAGCAAATGCTGGCAGGTCATACTCTTAGCCTTCGCGAATCACTTCAAGCGGTTCGGGCCGTTATCGGGCAACTAACACAAAGACGCTTAGACAGTGCAGCAACAAGCATTTTAAACTTATTTGTTGAGTATGGCTCACTCGAAAAAGCCGCACTTTATAAAGTAGAAAACAACGCCATAATAGAGCCGCCCTTAGCAAGTATAGGTGCTATGGGGGAGCTAAAGCTGGACGACCCACTTATAAAAGCTATGTTTGAAGAGCGCGAATTGGTTTCGGTAAAAGAGATTAAAAATACGTTTAGCCAATACCACATTGCTATCCCACTGGTTGATATTAATAACACCATTTATGGGGTTATTTTAGTACAAAACATTCAATTTTTTGCGCTCAAAAACACCACTCTCACCTTGCTTGCGGTTATGGCCGGTAATATCGGTGATTTACTTCGCCATGAAATAACCAACCCGGTAATGACCCCAGAAGAAACGCCTTATTTTGTAAGGCAGCTACGCAGAGCAAACAAAGAAGCTAAACGCTATAACATTCCCTCGCAGCTGCTTAAACTAAAAGCAGTGCAAACAAGTGAGGAGTCGCGTCAGTTGTTAGAGTATTTAAGTGAGGCTCGTCGGGGACTAGATATTTACCTTTACGACAGTGAGAACCACACTCTGTTATTGCTTATGCCAATGGCAAATGAACTGGATAAAAGCGGATTTATATCGCGCATTAACACATGGTGTATTGAACACTTTGGCAAAACCATTGAGCAACTGCATATTAAAATAGAAGAACAAATGGCCTTACCAATAAGTAGCGAACACATCGCTAAGCTAGTTGCACCTCATGATTAAAATTATTGCTGCCGCTTTTATTGGCTGTTTATGTGAATACTTTGCGTTTGCGCATATTTTAGATGCGCCTAACTGGCTATTGATTGTTTTATTGCATGGCATTGCTAGCCTGTGCTTTACCTTTGTTAGCCATGCTTTTATGCCTAACAAATATAAAACCACCTTAAAAAGTGGCTCAGCGCTGTTATTTTTGCTGCTGTTTACCTTGCCAGTGTTTGGTATTTTAGGGGTGGTATTTGCCATTACTTTTGCCCTTAGTAAACCGCTTAAAAACAGCGACGTTGATATTGTAGAGCACAAGGTTCCTGCCCTGCCTTTTGAAGCAAGAAGTGTTTCAGCAACGCCTATTTACTCAATGGGTGGATTAAAAGCTATTTTAAAACACGCCAGTGAGCCCAATAAACGCCTAAGTGCAGTAATGGCTGCTCGGCACATGAGCGATGCCCAGGCTATTCCTATTCTCAAACTGGCCTTAAAAGACTTAGAAGATGATATTCGCTTACTTGCCTATTCAACTTTAGATAGCAAAGAAACAAAACTGAACGAAAAAATAAGCCAGTGCCAGCAAGACATAGCCAATACTACTCAGCAACCCAAATTAAGCAATCTGCAGCGCCAACAAGCAGAGCTTTATTGGGAGCTTAGTTACTTAGGGTTAGCACAAGGCGCACTAAAGAAATACGTACTAGAGAAAGCAGAAACACTGACTTTAACAAGTATAGAGTTTGATCCTCAACCAGCAAGCTATGTGTTTTTAGGGCGTATTCAGCTAGCGCTGGGTAAATTAAATGATGCACAACAAAACTTAAATCTAGCCACTCAATTGGGCATGGCCAGACGCCACGTATTGCCTTATAAAGCCGAAGTTGCCTTTGGATTACATAATTACACTGACTGTCAGCGCTATCTCGAAGAATTAGCGCTACAGCCCAAGGGTTCTGAGTTACGCCATTTACAGGAGTATTGGCATGAGTGAAAAAAAAGCTGACATTCTACTCTTACTTGAAGGCACTTACCCCTATGTTAGGGGCGGCGTATCAAGCTGGGTGCACCAGATAATAGAAGGGCTACCCCATTATAACTTTGAACTTGTGTTTGTCGGTGGCGCACCCGAACACTACAGCGATATTCAATACACGTTACCAAGTAATGTGACAAAACTGCACGAACATTATTTAGTTACGCCCCATAATGCAAAAATAAGCGCTAAACATGGCGTTAAATATAAAAAAGAGCTGTTCGATTTTTGGCAGCAACTGCAAAGCTATTTCCGTGACTGTAAAGATCCTATCCCCACAGAGTTAGTCAAGTTTGCCTTTGAAAACCTAGCTAAAAAAAGTGGCATAAACGAAACCGATTTTTTATATAGCGAATCGTCGTGGCAAGTGCTGGCAAACTATTATTTAACCTATTGCGATGAATCCTCATTTATCGACTTTTTTTGGTCGTACAGAAATTTATATAAACCGCTGTTTAAAATAGCCGAAATAGCTCGCTCCCTCCCTGATGTTAAACTGATTCATTCTATTTCGACAGGTTATGCGGGCATATTAGGCGCAGGTGCAAGCGTTATACACAACACGCCATTTTTGCTTACCGAGCACGGTATTTACACTAAAGAACGTAAAATAGATTTAATACAAGCTAGCTGGATAAAAGAGTCTGAGCAAAGTCTCGGTAAAAACCTAAATACTGAAATGGGCTTTATTCGCCGAATGTGGATCAGCTTCTTTGAGCAAATTGGCCGCACTACTTATCATCAGGCAGACAAAATCATTTCTCTGTATGAGGGTAACAGACAACGACAAATTAAAGATGGCGCCAGTGAAAGCAAAGCCTCGGTAGTCCCTAATGGTATAAAAACAAAACGCTTTGTTGATGCACTTAACGCAAGACCTAAATCGGTCCCGAGGGTGGTTGGGTTAATTGGCCGTGTAGTGCCAATTAAAGATATTAAAACCTTTATCCGTGCCATTAAAGAGGTCCAAGCCAACATGCCAGACATAGAAGGCTGGATCATAGGCCCTTTTGAGGAAGACCCACAGTATTACAAAGAGTGTCAGTTACTGGTAAGCAGCCTAGATTTGAGCAAAAACATTACGTTTACCGGCATGCAAAACATTGCAGAAATACTCCCCAAATTAGGTCTTGTGGCGTTGACTTCAATTTCTGAAGCACAGCCTCTGGTATTGCTTGAAGCAATGGCTGCAGGCGTACCTGTGCTTGCAAGTGACGTAGGATCGTGCCGAGAAATAATAGAAGGAGGAAGCGAAGAAGACAAGGCGCTTGGTAAGGCTGGCGAAGTAGTGTCTATTGCTTCACCTAGCGAGACCGCACAGCAAATAAACACGATATTACAAAACGATCAAACATGGTATCAGTACCAACAAAGCGGCCTCAAACGTGTTAAAACATACTACGACGAGAGCCACATGTTTGCCCGTTACGATAAACTTTACAAGGATACAATCGCATGGCCGGAATAGGTTTTGAGATACGTAAAATTCTCAAAAAAAATACCCTACTCTCTGTTTTTGAAGCCTACGGTTACGCAGGATTAATAGGCTCGGGGCCTTGGCTACTTTCTATTATAGCGCTCATGCTCATTGGTATTTTAAGCTTGGGTGTTGTACTGCCTAAAGTATTAATTGTTCAATTTTTAACGCTCATTACCTACATGATGGCAGCGTCTCTTATATTAACTGGCGGACTACAGCTGTTATTAACACGCTTTGTTGCCGATCTGTTTTTTCAAAAAAAGGATGAGCAAGTACTGCCTAACTTACTGGGGGCACAACTAGTAACAACAGTTGCGGCCTTGCTTATTGGTTTAGCCGTTTGGCCAATACTACCGTTGCCCGTAGTCACTAAAATAATCATATTGGGGGCATTTGTAAGCTTATGTAACCAATGGCTTGGCGCTATATTTTTATCAGGAATGAAAGAATACCGGCTTATTTTAGTGACCATGTTAAGCGGTTACAGCTTTATGGTGTTACTGGCATTTTTACTGCGCGACTGGCAAATAGACGGGTTGTTTTTTGCGTTTTTTGCCGGTGAAGCGCTACTGTTTTTTAGCTTTTTGTTTATGATTATTCGCCGCTACCCCGGCGGTGAACTTATTAGTTTTGATTTTTTAAACAATAAAAAAGTGTATTACAGTCTCTTTTTTTGTGGGCTCTTTTACAATGTAGGCGTGTGGGCCGATAAAATTATTTTTTGGTATACCCCCGCTACCTCTATTCAAATTATTGGCACATTAAGAGCAAGCCCTATTTACGACTTGCCTATATTCTTAGCCTATTTAACCATTATTCCAGGCATGGCGGTATTTTTAGTCAGAATGGAAACCGACTTTGTAGAACAGTACGACCGTTTTTATACCGCCATTAGAGGAGGCTCATCACTTGAAGAAATTTTTTACCTAAAAGATAAAATGGTGCAAACAGCGCAAGGCGGCCTTTACGATATATTTAAAATCCAAGGTATAACCGTTGCGTGCTTATTATTGTGGGGCGAACAAATACTGAGCTTTATTGGTATAGACCCTAACTACAAAACACTGTTGTTTATTGATGTGGTGGGTGTAGGTGTACAGGTAATATTTTTATCTATTTTAAATATTTTATTTTATCTAGATAAGCGTGCCACCGTATTATTTTTATCTGGGCTGTTTTTGTTTATCAATATTGTATTTACGATTGCCTCAATTGCATTAGGGCCACAGTTTTATGGTTACGGTTTTGCGCTCTCGACTATAATTACTTCGGTCGTTGGCCTGTATTGGCTATCAAAACAATTTGAAGAGCTTGAGTACGAAACTTTTATGCTACAGTAGATTACCAGTACCATTATTGGTAACTTACAATAATAAAGCTAACGATAAATAAAAAGGACTTAACTTTAATGAAAAAAGGAATTACTACGCGCTTTAATATCTTTGCGAGTATAGCTTTGTGGGCTATTAGTTTGTTGTGTACGTTAATGACATTTGATGTAGGAAATACATATCAAACGAATAGCCTTATTGATATTTATATACACTCGTTCACAGTAAAAATGGCGCTACTACTAGCAATGTGGATTATAAGCGCCTGTATTTTGTCAGCACTGTTTAAAGAAATTTGGAACCGTTTAATTTCTGATATTTTCAACCTGCGCTTAATCCATTTTAACGAGTCTTATACCTTAAGTGTTTTAATAACATGGCTGGTATTGATTTAAAGCTTTGCACTTAAATTGTGAGTAAGCTATAAAACGTGATCAACATTTAGCAATACTTATTTTGCTAACGTAATAACTGACCACTAAACATATATTATTTACTCACCCAGCGCGCTTTAAAACCCCGTGTATCAACATGTATAAATGCGCCGCGGTGCGACTTAGGCCCGTAAACACCTAAACCGCCTAATAAGCCTTTGAATGACTCTCGCTTAGCAAGCGACTCCACTATACCAGCCATCGCTTGTGCATCGCCAATAGAGTGCTTACCGTCGTTGTTTATGTCATCCATACGGTAGTCGCCATCGTTATCAATAAATATATCGGCAGCGTCGCCAAATACATGGCGGCTAAGCTTTACGTTACCAATGGCTTTGTTGTAATAAGGGGTGCGGTAACCGCTCATTACCACCATATTTTTAACTGGTATGTTTTCTAAAATCAGCTCTTTGCGTATTTTTTCAAGTTTAAGTAACAACTTGTTTTGTAAAAATAAGTATTTAGGGTGTTTACTTCGTTGCTTACTCACAAATTCTTTAAGAGAAAAATGCGGTGATATTTTTGTATTTTCGTTCTCAGGTGTCACCTTTACAAAGCCATCGGGTACTATGTAATGCTCACTGTCTTTAATTTGCGAAGGTTTTGGGTAATGGCCAATATGGTAATATTTAAGCTTTCCACCTTGTACTTCACCTGCAGGCACTTTTACAAACACATTAATTGTCATGCGCTGCTTTTTATCGGGGGATTCAATAATGACCTGTGTTAAACCTGGCTTTTTAGGTGCCCGCCACTGCCACCGATTTGTATCAGTTAAGGTGGCGTTGCTGTCGTCATTTATAAACGAATAGCTGCGTTTTGATTGTGCGTAAAGTACTTCAAATTCAACCGCTTCATTAGGCATCACAAAAACAGAAAACACCGAATAAGGCATTACTATGTCGTTAATTTTTAGGCTAAATTCTGCATCTTCAAAATTTGATTTATTTTGAATATTAACGCTCGGGTGCGCTTTTTTCACGGGCTCTGCAGCATAACCACCTAGGCTTACGCAAAGCGCTAGTACACACCCTAAAATACATGGAATAAACGGCATAAATCCCCTCATAATCTATTTTATTAATGCAGCAATAACTGATTGCTCTTCGTCATTAAGTAATGCTTTTGTGTCGTGCTGATAAATATCATCTCTAAAATTAACGAGCATGTCCTCATCAACCCAGGCCGTCCAATACACTAAATGAATAGGTAACGGCTCATCTAAATAAAACGTTTGCGTGGTGTCGTTTACCCTAGCTTCATCCATTTGTTTTAATGTGTGAGTTTCACCTTGGTGCTTGATTATTTCACGCGCTAAAGAAAATGGCTTTTCGACTCGAATACAGCCATGCGATAACGCACGCTGTGTTTGCCCAAAGCGTTGCTTTGCTGGGGTATCGTGAACATAAATGGCTTCAGGATTTGGAAACAGATACTTCACTTCGCCAAGGGGGTTTTCATCCCCGGCACGCTTAACTAAAAAATGATCAAACTGATAGGGTTTAATAGCCTGCCAATCGATATTGCTGGGGTTTACTGTTTTAGAGTCTAGGTAACTATTTTTTCTTACTTCGATATTATTTTTAGCAAGGTAGTGAGGATCTCTTGCCACCTTTGGCGCTATTTCTTTGGTTGCAATAGAGGTAGGTATGCGCCACTCGGGATTTACAACAAACTTTTCGATTTCGTCACTAAAGGCTGGTGTTTTCCAACTTGGTTTGCCGACGATGACGTTATTTTGTAGTTTTACCTCGCCCGCTTTTACATACCGTAATGTGTACTCAGGTATGTTTACATAAACATATTGTTCATCGCTTGAGCCGGCAAAGTTAGTAATACGATAAAGATTTAGCTTTAACTTATTTAGCTTCACCTTTGCAGGTACATTTAATTTAGCAACAGTGCGTTTGCCAACGCGCCCATCAACCTTTAAGCCATGGCGGCGCTGAAATTGCTTTACGGCCTGTTCAATTTGTTGATCAAAAGTACACTCCGCATCGGTACATGCATTATTTTTTAAATCACGCTCCTGGTATAAACGCTCTGCAAGCAAGTTTACCTCTTTACCTGTACTGCCTAATTCAAGCAGTTCACTTATTTGCAGCGGAATAAAACCACCATTGCTGACAATTTCTTTATACCAGTTGATTGCTTTTTCAGTACGTTCTATTAGTTGTGCTGCATTTTGATCAAAGTAGTAGTTTTGGTTACTTTTAAGGTGCTGCTGCGAGCTATAGGTGATTAATGAAGAGCCTGCTAATGCAGTACTTTCAAGCTCAGAGGCGGCCAAAGCAGGTAAAGAGCTTATGCAAGCTCCCCCTATAAAAGCGGTGCTTAATGTGATGCTTTTTACCTTTTTAGACACCTGGTTTGAAAATAACCCCTTCATTGTGTACCTCCTCGCTAAATATCGTTGATAAATGCTTTTGTACTTACTGCTAATCAGTAACAAGAAGGTGCAACGCCAGTGCCAAACTTAAATATAACTTTAATCAATTGATATTAAATAAGTTTTAATATATTCCATTTTTAATACAAGCAGGTTTAGTGTATCGCATTGTGTAATTAATTTGCTGTAGTGTGTAAAGTTGCCACAGCAATTAATCCTTTAAAAAGGCTAAAAAACCACGTTCATAGCGGCTTAAATATTTTGTTTTTCGTGGTAAAGATAATGACTCTCGCCACGCAGTTTGGGTTTGCTCATCCTCTTTACACAAGGCAATTAAATCAGGATGAACATACGATTTACGGGCAATAGCTGGCGTGTTACCTAGCTGTTCAGACACGCTCTCGAGCATACTTTTTAAGCTAAGTGCACCTTTTGCTTTTACTAGTTGCTTAAAGGCAATAACACTGGCTCGCCAAGTTCTAAAGTGCTTAGCGCTAAAGTCCTCGCCCATTATTTGTTGAATATACTGGTTAATTTCACTAGAGGTTACGTTTGTGCGCTCTCCATCGCTAATATATTGAAACAAATGCTGGCCGGGCAAATCTTGAAGATCTTTAATTACATGACTAAGCACTCTGTCGGTTATGTTTACCTCGCGCTCTTTGCCCGATTTAGCCCGATACCGTAGCTGTATATTTTTACCCGTCAGCTTGGCATGGCGTGTACGCAATGTGGTGGCGCCAAAGCTTTTGTTCTGCTTTACATTTCGCTCATTCCCAACTCTCAAAGCGCCTAGGTCCATAAGTCTAACTACCGCAGCCAGGGTTCGCTCTACACTGAGCTCATCTCCTTGTAAATCGTTTTCTAAACGGGCACGTAAAAGGGGGAGCTTGTTGCCAAATATACCGCATGATTGATATTTTTTAGCCTCCTGCTGGGCTCTAAACTCAGGGTGATAACGATACTGCTTGCGACCTTTGCTATCAAACCCGGTAGCTAAAATATGGCCATTTTCTTCAGGGCAAAACCAGACATTTTTATAAGCGGGCGGAAACGCTAACGCATTTAAACGATCAATCACTTTTTGCTCGTTAATTTGCTTGCCTATAGGGTCAAAGTACAGCCACGTTTTGTTTTTGCGCTTACGAGTTATACCGGGTAAATTATCATCTACGTAAATCAGTTTCATTTGCGCTCCAAGCAACTTAAACCATTTTTAACAAATGTATCACTGTAAAATAACCTTAAACTGAACGACGTAATTGATATATAATCAAAAATTCAATAATAATATAGAAAAAGCTCGCGTTTAATTGCCTGGTTCAGCATATAAACAGCACCTTGTGGCTCAGTTTAGCCATGCTTAAATCTGGTCAAAATACACGCAAACAATAATAACCTCCCCTTCAAAAATGTGCTGTTTAAAAGGAGCATACAATGGCATTTGATTATGGTTCTATTGATCTAGGATTAAAAAACCCCTTTAAACTAGAGGGTAAAGTAACTGCAGCAAGAGGTCTTGTTGAGTCAATTACAGGCATCAGTTTACTTGTTATAGCTGCAAGCTCGGTGAAAGAAGATACCACCGCAGGCTGGGTTTTAATGCTGTTTGGCATGTTCATTTTAGCGCTGGGTATTCGCTCTTTATCAACAGGTATTTATGCTACCTTAAAATACTTTGTTGGCAGGAATCACCCCACTTCGCTTGCGTACAACTTTAGTAAGTCAGAAAGCTCTACAGCGCAGGAAGAAAAAAATGAGGTTGCCTATAATGCTCAATCACTTGAAGAAATGCTGGTTGGTCGTAAAAACAGTACTTTTAAAGAACCAAACGGCTTTTTATCTCGTTTGTTACACAGCTTAATCCCCAAACTATTATTTTTACCTTATCCTATACGCAATGTCGCACAGCGGTTATTTGGCTCGTGGGTGAGTACGCTTGTTGCACTCGTTGCTTATGGGCTTGTTGCCTTTGTTTCGTTGTCGGGCTTTACCGGCGAAGCCGGCGAATTAGCCTTTCCGGTTTACAGTGCTATTTTGATGTTTTATGTGCTTTTTTCTTGGCGTTCGAGTAGCAAGCCGATTTCTCGCAATGCTGAAAGAAACATTGAAGCGCTGGGAGGCGGGACATTAGCTAAAATTATTTCGTTGTCGTTTATTTTGCCTATTGTTATTGGTCTGTCTATGTCGTGGTTGATGCAAGAGCAGCATATCAGCAAGCAAGAAATAGACACATGGCTGGCGCAGCTGCCAAACTTACATGCTGGCTTGTACCTGATTGCTATTATTATATTAGCAACGTTAAGCTGCACACTTGTATTTACAATGGTTAAAGCACGCTTAAATACTGTAACCCCTAGCGCAGAAGTATCAGAATTACGTGAAAACTGGCAAGAGTCTGTTCACCCTGATGAAGTATTTATAAACCTTGATAACCTTGTTATGGCAAATAGGCGCTACAAAGAAGTGCCAAATAGAGTTTACCGCGAGTTAGACCCAAAACTGCAAGAGCAAATTGAAGGCAAAGGCGGTTTTAGAGGCGAAATGATTCAAGAGGTACAACCTAAACTTCACACTGTGGAGCTTGGAAAAAACTTTACCCTCGCAAGATTAGTTTCACTCATAAGTGCTAATTTACTTTATATTGTGGCGTTAGTATTAACGGTATTGTTAGCCTATTCATTAATAGATATTTATTACTATATAGATAGCGCTAACATTAACAATCTACAACAAGCGTTTAATAATCAAAATGTTACACAGTTTAGTAGCTTACTAATGAGCAGTGTTCATATTTTAATAATAGCAGTGATAATTAAAGCTTTTGCGCGCTTACTGGCTAACTGCGCACACTTATTTTTTGCTGAAATGCAGTTTGAATCATTACTTGTGTACTTTAAGTGCGAAGGCACATTTACTGAGTCAAAAATTTCAACAGGAACCGGTATTCACGATAGCACTCGCTCTGAAAACACCTTAGTGCGTAGCAGTATAACGCCTTGGGTCATTGTCTCTCGTGTTATTTCGAGCACATTTGCAGCTACTGGCATGAAAAACCTTGAGCACCCTCGCCATATTATGGAAATGCATAAAGACGAAGGTCAATTACAAGCGATTAAAAATGATGTGATAGCCTTTCTAAAAGACCGCGAATCAATCGCTTCAATTACCAGTGAACGCGATTTAGGCAATGCATCACAAATACATCAACTAAACCAACAGACCCGTGCAATCCCTACTCAGCAAGCTATAACGAAAGAGGATGAAGAGGCTGCAGGCTATTTAAGGCAAGAAGAAAACTCAACGCCAGAGCCCAAAGCTTAACAATCGCTTTGTTATATTTGTAAGCGCTAACCGGCCTCGCGGTTTTTAGCCTAACCAACAAGGTTACAAACCGCGCACCACCTACTAACTGTTTAACCCTTTTTGTAAACACCACCTTGTTAAAAATTGGGTGTGTATGTGCCATGCTGTTAACGTATTTTTAATTGTTTTTCACTTTATTGAATCATTTATACCTATTTGACTAATTAATTCTAAATTTACGCATAAACTCCTTGCTTTATGCGCTAAAAACCAAATAATGAAGCAATTATAATCTGGGTAAGAATGAGGAAAATGAGCTATATACTAACCACCCAATGTGACGATGATGTAGGCCTAATTGCCAAAATTACTGGGCTTTGCCACGCGCACAATTTAAATATTACACGTAATAACGAGTTTGTAGATAAAGACGCCAAACGTTTTTTTATGCGCACTGAGCTAACGGGCGAACCACAAAACGACTTTTTATCGCAATTACGCGCATTATTACCTGAGGGTGCACAACTTGCTCTGCATGATGATACAAAAACTAAAGTGGTGCTGCTTGCAACAAAAGAAGCGCATTGTTTAGGGACTGTACTACTCAAGCAATTTGAGCAAGCGTTAAATATTGAAGTATTGGCTGTAATCGCCAATTACCCAGATTTAGAACCACTAGCAAAAGGCTTTAATGTGCCTTTTCATGTTGTCTCACACGTGGGCCTAAGCCGTGCAGAGCATGATAAAAAAGTAGGTGATTTAATTGCCTCTTATAACCCAGACATTATTGGCTTGGCAAAATACATGCGCATACTAAGCCCAGAATTTGTGGGCCGGTTTGAGAACAAAATTATTAATATTCACCACTCATTTTTACCGGCCTTTATTGGCGCTAAACCGTATCATCAAGCATTTGAGCGCGGCGTAAAAATTATTGGTGCCACAGCTCACTTTGTAAATAATGAGCTAGATGAGGGCCCTATTATTTTACAAGACGTCACTAGCGTAACGCACGCTAACACCGCTGAAATGATGGCTAAAATGGGTAAAGACGTAGAAAAGACTGTATTTAGCAAAGCGCTTCAGCTTGCCTCTGAACACAAGCTATTTATTAACGGTAATAAAACCGTGGTATTTAGCTAATACCAATCCGCATAATTAAGTGATCTATTTTGAGGATAGATAAACGTGTTGATAGCAAGGCAAAAAATTCGCTATTTAGTTGCTCTCGGCAATTGCTCCTGCATTGCTCTACCTTCTGCATCCATGCAGTCGTAAATGAGAATTTTTTAACGCAGATAGTGACACGTTTAACCCCTGAAAATGATTAAGTATTATTGCGGATTTGTATAAAACCCCTTTTACATACTATAAAGCCAGCAAAAGGGCTCTTCCCTTTTGCTGGCTTTTTTATGCCAATTAACGTGTTAAGGCGTATAGTAAATAGGTGATTCAGGCCCTACTGGCAGCCCTAAAGCAAATACCCATACGTAAAATAAAATAACCCAGCCAATAAAAAACACGATGCTGTATGGCAGCATAGTGGCTACTAACGTTCCTATGCCCATGTCTTTTTTATATTTAACCGCCACCGCTAAAATAAGTCCAAAGTAGCTCATCATTGGGGTGATTAAGTTAGTTACAGAGTCACCAATACGATAAGCCGCTTGAATAGTTTCTGGCGCGTAACCAATAAGCATAAGCATAGGCACAAAAATAGGTGCTGTAATCGCCCACTGCGCCGATGATGAGCCTAAACTCAAGTTCACCAATGCACACATTAATATAAACAATACAAATACTTCTGGACCAGTTAGGTTTAAGGCCTGTAACAGGGCTGCACCGTTAATTGCCAAAATAGTGCCTAAATTAGTCCATTTAAAAAAGGCCACAAACTGTGCGGCAAAGAACACTAAAACAATATATAAACCCATTGAGCTCATGCTTTTACTCATTGCGTTAATAATGTCTTTATCGTTTTTCATACTGCCAACAACACGCCCGTAAACAAAGCCTGGCACACTAAATGTGACAAATATTATGGCAACTATGCCTTTTAAAAATGGTGAGCCTGCTACCTGGCCTGTTTCTGGATGGCGTAAAATGCCATCGGCGGGAATAATCGTCCAAGCAAATAGAGATAGCACTACTAATAGCGCGACGCCCGCCCACTTTAAACCGGTTTTTTCAAGCGCGGTAAGTGTATCAATATTGTTTTGTGATAAGTCGATGCTGGCTTCATCTGGGTTGTATTTACCTAAACGTGGCTCAACTATTTTTTCGGTAACCAGTGTACCAAGGGCGGCTATAAGTAATACCGATATCATCATGAAATACCAGTTAGCCTCAGCCCCAACCTCGTAATTTGGGTCAATCATTTGTGCGGCAGGTGTTGTGATACCCGCTAATAGTGGGTCTATTGTACCGAGTAGTAAATTAGCGCTATAACCACCAGACACACCAGCAAATGCAGCCGCTAAGCCAGCTAAAGGGTGGCGCCCTAAACTATGAAATATCATCGCTGCAAGCGGTATTAAAACCACATAACCAAGCTCTGAAGCCGTGTTAGACATAATGGCTGCAAACACCACCATAAAGGTAACTAAGCGCTTTGACGCGCCCATAACCATGCCTCGCATCGCAGCAGAGAGTAAACCTGAGTGCTCAGCAACACTTACCCCAAGTAGTGCCACTAGTACGGTGCCTAAGGGCGCAAAACCGGTAAAATTAGTAACCAGGCCTGCCATAATACGCTGTAGCCCCTCAGCACTGAGTAAGCTAACGACCTCAATCACGCCATCAGGTGCACGCCCTGCTGCGCCAACAGGCCTTGGGTCAATGGCGCTTAATCCGAACCAATCTGCTATACCACTTATCAACACAATTGAAACTGCAAATATCGCAAATAAAGTAATGGGATGCGGAAGCATATTTCCTAAAAACTCAACGGTTGCTAAGAAGCGATTAAACAAGCCGTTATTGTCTTTAGGTTGATTATTAGGTGAGTGTGTGGAGTCTGTCATACTTAGCTCTATAAATTACAAAATTGCGCTAACCTAGCATTGTTTGCAAAAGAGATCATGTATAAAAGGTAAATGACGTGTACATTTTAAGTGTAAAATTAAGTTGTGTAGAGACGAGCAGGCTTTTTAATTAAACGTTTTACAAGCTAGGGCGATTTAATAGCTGAAAATAAAACGCCCTCACTTTTATATTATATTTATGCTTGCTCTATTGGCTCTAACTGTAGTTTAGCGGCAATTAAAACAGCCTGTGTACGGTTATAGACCCCAAGCTTTCTAAAAATAGCAGTAATGTGTGCTTTTACGGTTGCCTCTGAAATATGCAATTCGTAAGCTATTTGTTTGTTTAGTAACCCTTCATGCAGGTATTGCAATACACGGTATTGCTGCGGCGTGAGCGAGGCGACTTGTGCGGCAATTTCTCTGTCCTCTCCTTCTATTTCAGCTACTTTATTTTTTAATTCGTTTGGTAGCCACGTATCGCCTTCAAGTATTTGGTTAATAGCATTGGCAATATCATCTGAAGACGATGACTTAGGAATAAAACCCATTGCACCATAACCCATTACCTTAGAGACTATGTTGATGTCTTCACTCCCTGAGACAACCGCTATGGGTAAACTTGGGTAGTCTTCGCGAATGCGGATCAGGCCATATAAATCACCATTGCCTGGCATGTGTAAATCTAGCAGTAATATATCAAGATCTTCTTGTTCGCTGAGTACTTGCAATGTGCTGTCAAAATCTGATGATTCAAATACCTCTAAATCGTCAAACTTAGCACTTAATGCTCCCTTTAGTGCCTCACGAAATAACGGATGATCATCCGCTATTAAAAACTGACTCATGGTTCGCTCCTAATAAATTCGGCCGCCAATAAGGTATAACATACTTACTGACAGCCGATATACTACGTTTAGAATCAACTTGTAATCAAGTTTTTAACGCGCATTTAACGATTTAATCGGTTTTCTATGAGCTCATCTACCACGGTTGGGTCTGCAAGGGTTGATGTATCCCCTAGCTGTTGATGCTCATTTGCGGCTATTTTACGTAAAATTCGACGCATAATCTTACCTGAACGCGTTTTCGGTAAACCCGGCGACCATTGAATCATATCAGGGGAGGCAATCGGGCTTAGTTCTTTACGTACCCAATTACGCACTTGCGTTGTGAGCTCGTCACTGACAGTAACGCCTTCGTTTGGCGTAATGTAAACATAAATACCTTGGCCTTTAATATCATGCGGGTAACCTACTACTGCAGCCTCTGCTACTGCTTCGTGGGCTACCAGCGCGCTTTCTATTTCAGCGGTGCCTAAGCGATGCCCTGATACATTAAGCACATCGTCTACTCGCCCTGTGATCCAGTAATAGCCATCTTCATCACGACGACAACCGTCACCTGTAAAATAAACACCAGGGTAAGCACTAAAATAGGTTTGTTCAAAGCGTTCGTGATCGCCATAAACAGTACGCGCTTGTGATGGCCAGCTATCTAATATAACTAAATTACCGTCAACCGCACCTTCAAGCGTATTTCCCTCTGCATCAAATAACGCGGGTGCAATACCAAAAAATGGATGGGTTGCTGAGCCAGGTTTTGTTTGGGTTGCACCCGGCAGTGGGGTGATCATAATGCCGCCTGTTTCAGTTTGCCACCACGTATCTACAATTGGGCAACTAGCGTTACCAATATTTTCGTAATACCAAGCCCATGCTTCTGGGTTGATAGGTTCACCCACCGAGCCTAAAATACGTAAGCTTTCACGCTTTGAAGACGCGGTTGGCTCATCACCTTTGGCCATTAACGCACGAATAGCCGTTGGTGCAGTGTATAAAATGGTGACGCCGTGCTTATCAATCACCTCACCCATACGCCCTGCTGTTGGATAGGTAGGCACCCCTTCAAATACTACTTGTGTACAACCATTAACCAATGGACCATAAGCAATATAGCTGTGCCCTGTGATCCAACCCACATCGGCGCTACACCAATATACGTCATCCTCTTGTAAATCAAACACGTACTCGTGGGTCATTGATGAGTAAACTAAGTAACCACCTGTAGTATGCACAACCCCTTTTGGTTGACCGGTAGAGCCCGACGTATACAAAATAAAGAGTGGATCTTCTGCATTCATGGGCTCTGGTTCGCACTGCGCAGGTAAATCAGCAACGAGATCGTGCCACCAAATGTCATGCTCGTTCCAATCAACTTCGCCACCGGTTAGCTGGTGTACAACAACATGTTCAATTGTTGTAACAGATTCTTGGGCTACCGCCTCATCTACATTAGCTTTTAATGGTACACAATTGCCCGCTCTGCGCCCTTCATCAGATGTGATCACCACTTTAGCGCCTGAGTCTTTAATACGGTCAGCAATAGCTGAAGGAGAAAAACCACCAAATACAACCGAGTGTATGGCGCCAATACGCGCACAAGCTTGCATGGCGTAAATTGCCTGCGGTGTCATTGGCATGTAAATAGCTACTCGATCACCTTTTTGTACGTCTAGTTTTTTTAAACCGTTGGCAAAGCGCGCCACTTCATCATGTAATTGTTGGTAGGTAATGTTTTCACTTTGGTTTGGGTTGTCCCCCTCCCAAATAAGCGCCACTTTATCAGCTTTGGTTTTTAAATGGCGATCAATACAATTGTAAGAAGCATTTAAAACGCCGTCTTCATACCATTTAATATCTATATGGCCTTTATCAAATGAGGTGTTTTTAACTTTGGTATAAGGAGTAAACCAATCTAAGCGCTGGCCATGTTCACGCCAAAACCCTTGTGGGTCATCAATCGACTGTTTGTAGAGTGTTTTATATTTATCGTTATCAACTAACGTCGTTTTTTCAATATGTGCAGGAACAGGATAGATACTTTGTGACATCTCAGTCTCCATTTTAATAACTTGCCATGAATTAAGGATTACTCAGCAGTACTTTATTAAGTATTAGACCTTAGTTGTACAACCCTTCTAATTGCCGTTTTGTGGTTTATAATCACGCGGCTCATGACTTTTTTACATAGAAATACAATATGTTAAATATAAGTAAGTGGTCACTAAATTACTCTTAAACCTTCGTCTTATAGACCAATAGGTAATTGAGTAAATTTTGCACATATTTAAAAGTGGTTTCGAGCATTAAAATAATGTGACCATGCTACTCAAACCTTTATTTAACGGATGAATTCATAGCGTGAAGCAAAATAAGTAAAAGTTTTGTTCGTAAGTAATACCAGTAGCAAGTAATACATTTGAACGTATAAAAAGCAACAAACAACAAGTAGCCTTTAAAGGACACCACAATGAAATTTACCCCATTAAAAACTCTTGCAGCGAGCGCTGTGTTATGTGCCTTAACAAGCACAGCTTGTGCGGCAACTGCAGCTAAAGTAGGCAACACAGAATTTACTTACGGCGGATACATTAAGCTTGATACTATGTGGAGTGACTACTCTGCAGGAGCCCCTTCTGGTTCAAGTGTAGGGCGTGACTTCTATGTACCAAGCACAGTGCCCGTAGGCGATGATGCTGATTCAGATGCTGTATTTGATATGCATGCACGTGAGTCACGCTTTAACTTTGGTACTTCCACATTAATGGATAACGGTAAAACAGTTAAAACTAAAATTGAGCTAGACTTTTTAGCTTCTGCCCCTGGCGGTAACGAGCGTGTATCAAATTCTTATGCTCCACGTATTCGTCATGCATTTGTAACTTACGACGGTTGGTTATTTGGCCAAACATGGTCAAACTTTCAAAACGTAGGTGCACTTGCTGAAACGCTTGATTTTGTCGGCCCAGCCGAGGGCACTGTTTTTGTTCGCCAAACACAAATTAAATACACAACAGGCGCATGGTCGTTCTCTTTAGAGAACCCAGAGAGCACTATTACCACTCAAGGTGGCGCGCGTGTAGAAACAGACGATGCATCACTTCCTGATTTTACTGCACGTTACACACATAACGCCGACTGGGGTAACTTTGTAGTTGCAGCACTTGCTCGCCAACTTACTTATAAAGTAGGCGATGTGGACGCTGATGAAACTTCATTTGGTATTAGCGCTTCGGGCCGTGTAAATTTTGGTGAAGACTACCTTAAATTTATGCTTACTCAAGGTAAAGGCCTTGGCCGTTACGTGGGCTTAAATGTAGCACACGGTGCAGTACTTGATGGTGATGAGTTAGATGCAATTGACTCAACCTCGGGCTTTGTTGCTTATCAGCATAAGTGGACAAGCCAGTGGCGCTCAACTTTCTTATATTCTTTCTTTAGTGCTGATAACAACACTGATTTATTAACCATTTCGGGTGACCCTGTTGAATCAAGTCAAAGCTTCAGTGCAAACATTTTATACTCACCCGTTAAACGTTTGACATTTGGTGCTGAGTTTAAGCATGCCGAGCGTGAAACTGAAAGTGGTATTGACGGAGATTTAGACCGTTTACAGTTTTCTGTTAAGTACAACTTTTAATTAAGCATATTAATAACACCAAAGCGGCTTAGGCCGCTTTTTTTAGTCTTTGAAAAAAGACTGAACCAGCGCTATTTACTATTAACCAGCGTAAACTGTACTTTAGCAACGTTTACATCAGTTGTAGTAGAGTGATTAGCTGTTAAATCGTCTGCTAACGTGAGGCATTAAAAATGTTTAGTAGCAAATTTTAAAGTAACTAATTGACTAACATATTAAATCGTCTAAATAACGATTTAGCTAAAAGCTCAGTAGAACTTGTAATTCAATCCCCTATCCCACTTAATATAATTGTTGCCTTAACATCAAACTAAGTAGCTATTAAGGCGCTAAAATTCCCAAACTATCAATAATTTCTGGTAAGCCCTAATTATTTTGTTTATATAACAACCTTGTTATTGAAAATCACTCTCATTTAGATTATGTTATGCACTTCTTTTTTGAACCTATTGGAAAAACACATGTCGTCCCAACAAATTTTGCGTTTATCTAAGCTTAGCCTTATTACTTCACTTGTTTTATCTGGTCATGCATTTGCACAAGAAACTACAACAAATACAGATGATTCATTAGAAAAAATAGCGGTATACGGCCAGCATCATAAAAACTACATCACTGAAGATGCGCAATCTGCTACAAAACTAGGCCTAACAATCAAAGAAACTCCTCAAAGTATTTCTGTTGTTTCTCGCGCTTTAATGGATGATTTTTCACTAGATGATATTAACTCAGTGCTAGAAAGCACGCCTGGCGTAACTGTAGAGCAAATAGAAACAGACCGTACTTATTTTAAAGCCCGCGGCTTTGAAATCACAAACTTTCAGGTTGATGGTTTAGGTATCCCACAAAGTTCAGGCTCTATTCAAGGCACTTTAGATACTTCTATTTACGACCGTGTAGAAATTGTACGAGGCGCAAACGGCCTAATGACAGGTGCAGGTAACCCTTCTGCCACTGTAAATATGGTGCTAAAAAAACCAACCTACATAACACAAGCTCACGCATCTTTATCTTACGGCTCATGGGATAACAAGCGCTTAGAGCTCGATTATTCTACACCGATTAATGATGATCACGCTGTGCGTGCAGTTTTCACAAAGCAAAAATCTGAGTCATACCTTGATCGTTACGAAACAGATAAAACAATTGGTTACCTTGCCTACGAAGGTAAGTTAACTGACGATACAACGTTAAGCATCAACTATGTTAACCAACAAAAAGATGCCGACAGCCCTCTTTGGGGAGCATTGCCTCTTTACTATACCGATGGCACAGCAACAGATTACGACGTATCTACAAGCACTGCAGCTGATTGGTCATACTGGGATAATAGCGCAGAGCAAGTCTACGTAACACTTGAGCAAAACTTATCTGCTACATGGGTTGCAACGGCACGTTATGCACACATAGAAAATGAGCAAGACTCAGAGCTATTTTACGTATATGGCACACCCGATAGCGAAACTGGCCTTGGTTTAACAGGTTACGCAAGCCGTTACGACTACGAAGACAAGCACGATTTGTTTGATTTATACGCCAGCGGTAAATTTGATTTATTTGGCCAAGAGCACGACCTATCATTTGGTGTTAGCCAAGCAAAAATGGATTACAATGAGCAGTCACTTTATGATTACACCACGGGTAATGGCTTCCCAGCAATGCCTTCGCTTGACACGTGGGATGGTGTAATACCTGAAGCAACCCTTGCTGATGGTTTAAACGGCAGTGAGATAGAAAACAAACAGCAATCTGCCTATATATCTACTCGCATAAAATTAAGCGCACCGTTAAGTGTACTTGCGGGTGTACGTTACACAGATTGGGAAACATCAGGAACAGCTTATGGTGTTGAGCAAACCCGTGACGATAGTGAAGTTATTCCATATGTTGGAGCTGTATACGATTTCAATGAATCACTTTCAGCTTATGCAAGTTACACTGAAACGTTCGTACCGCAAAAAGAGCTAGATATTAATGCTGAGCAATTGGCGCCTATTACAGGTAAAAGTAGCGAAATTGGTTTAAAAGCACAGCTTTTAGATGACCAAGTATTTGTCACCTTTGCCTACTTTGATGCAAAGCAAGAAAACCTAGCCGTTGCATTACCTGATTCATTACCAGGCGATACTCGTTATTATGGTGCTGATGGTATCAACAGTGATGGGTTTGAAATAGAACTAAGTGGTAAAGTAACCGACGATTTAAGTGCAAGCATCAGCTTTAGTAATTTAAGTATTGAAGGTGATGATTTAGTTGAAGATTACACACCAGAGAACCAGTTAAAACTTGCTGCAACTTATCAAGTTCCGTTTGTTGAAGGCTTAACATTTGGTGCTAACTACCGCTGGCAAGATTCTGTTAGCCGCGTACAAGTTGAAGATGCAACCGGTGCCGCCCTTGTAACCACTAATCAAGATGCTTACGGTATTCTTGATCTGATGGCTAACTACAAAATCACAGAAAACGTAGGTGTTACTTTTAACGTAAATAACACCACAGACGAAAAGTACCTACACAGCCTTTACTGGGCTCAAGGTTACTACGGTGCCCCGCGTAATTACGCGCTATCAGTAAACTGGCAGCTATAATACCCTCTATGATATGAGGCACTTTTAAAGCACAGCTTTTAAATTTAACGGCACTTTTTAGTGCCGTTTTTTTAAAGTTACAATACAAAAAGGCGCTAACCATTGCTGGTTAGCGCCTTTTAAAGCTCGGGTCAAATCAAGCTTAGAGAACATTTAACACTTAAAGATCAGGCTCATCACCTAGTACGTCTTCGCCATCTTCTGGCTCAACGGTTGCTTTTAATAGCAACATATCGCGTAATTTACCTTCAATCTCATCAGCAATTTCTGGGTTTTCTTTCAAAAACTTAATAGAGTTTGATTTACCTTGGCCTACTTTATTGCCATTGTAGCTGTACCAAGCACCTGCTTTTTCAACAATTTTATGCTTAACACCTAAATCAATTAACTCACCTTGTTTAGAAATACCTTCACCATACATAATGATGAACTCAGCTTGCTTAAATGGTGGTGCAACCTTGTTTTTAACCACTTTAACACGGGTTTCGTTACCAACTACCTCATCGCCTTCTTTTACAGAGCCAATACGGCGAATATCAATACGAACTGACGCGTAAAACTTAAGTGCATTACCACCAGTTGTGGTTTCAGGGTTACCAAACATTACACCAATTTTCATACGAATTTGGTTAATGAAAATACATAGCGTATTTGAGCGTTTAATATTACCTGTAAGCTTACGTAATGCTTGCGACATTAAACGTGCTTGTAAGCCCATGTGCGAATCACCCATATCGCCTTCAATTTCAGCTTTCGGTGTAAGTGCAGCAACAGAATCGACAATAACAACATCTACAGCACTTGAACGTACTAACATGTCACAAATCTCAAGAGCTTGCTCGCCGGTATCTGGCTGAGAAACTAATAGCTCATCAATGTTAACACCTAACTTTTGCGCGTATACCGGATCTAGAGCATGCTCAGCATCAACAAAGGCACATGTTTTGCCCTCTTTTTGTGCTTGTGCGATAACTTGCAAAGTAAGCGTTGTTTTACCAGATGACTCAGGGCCATACACTTCAACAATACGCCCCATAGGCAAACCACCTATGCCTAAAGCAATATCAATCCCAAGTGAGCCTGTAGATACAGCATCTATGTTTAGGGCTTTGTTATCGCCCAACTTCATAATTGAGCCTTTACCAAATTGACGCTCAATTTGTGATAGTGCAGCGTCCAGCGCTTTTTGTTTATTATCGTTCATTCTGTTCTCCAAATCCGGCTAATGCGAACAAGTATACTGTATGAAATCACAGTATCAAGTTAAATTTATAACTTTATCTTATCGATAGTGCTTTTTAATGCAAATTCAATAGCTTGCATTCTAACTTGTGCTCTATCTCCCTTAAATATTTGCTTAAACGTAAATTGTTCATTGGCAATTTGTATGCAAAACCACACAAAGCCTACCGGTTTATTAGGCATTGCTCCGCCTGGCCCTGCGATACCCGAAATAGCAATTGCAATATCAGCTTTGGCAGCGCTTGCGGCACCAAAAGCCATCTCTTTTACGGTTTGCTCACTTACGGCACCAAATTGCTCAAGCGTAGTATTAGCCACATTAAGCAGCTCATGCTTAGCTTCATTACTATAAGTAACAAATGCGCGGCCCAAATAAGCAGAGCTGCCAGGTGTATCTGTCAGCGCATAACTCACCCCACCACCAGTACATGATTCAGCGGTAGTGATCCATAAGCGTTTATCCGTTAAAATAACGCCCAATTGCGCAGCAAGTGTTTTAATCTCTTGATGTAATTCCATATTCAGCCTTTGGGTAAATACATGTCGTTTGATCTTTATGCACCGCACACTATAAAACAACAAACCCCTATGATGCAGCAGTATCTAAAAATTAAATCTGAGCATCGCGATATTTTATTGTTTTATCGTATGGGGGATTTTTATGAACTCTTTTTTGACGATGCTAAACGCGCGGCCCAATTACTTGATATTTCGCAAACGCATCGTGGTAAAGCCGGTGGCGATCCTATCCCTATGGCGGGTGTTCCTTATCACGCAGTAGAAAACTATTTAGCACGTTTAGTGCAAATGGGCGAATCAGTCGCTATATGTGAGCAAGTTGGTGACCCCGCAACCAGTAAAGGGCCTGTTGAGCGCAAAGTAGTGCGTATTGTAACACCAGGCACTATTTCAGATGAGGCGCTTTTACAAGAGCGACAAGACAACCTGCTTACCAGCGTATGGCAAAATAAAAAAGGCCTGTATGGTATTGCCTACCTTGATATAAATTCAGGGCGTTTCAATATAGTTGAAGTGAACACCGACGAAGCGTTTACTTCAACCCTACAGCGTTTAGCTCCTGCTGAGCTTTTATACTGTGAAAGCTTTGAAAGCACACATTTAATTGAACATATAAAAGGGGCACGCCGACGCCCTGAATGGGAGTTTGACTTAGATACCGCTCAACACTTACTGTGCGAGCAGTTTGGCACCAAAGATTTAGTAGGCTTTGGTGTAGATAAAGCGCATGCTGCTTTGGTCGCTGCGGGTTGTTTAATGCAATACGTAAAAGATACACAACGTATTGCCCTACCTCACATTCGTGCTATTACACTTGAGCATAATGAGCATGCCGTTATATTAGATGCTGCAACACGCAAAAATTTAGAGTTAACTGTTAATTTATCAGGTGGCTTTGAAAACACCTTAGCTCAGGTACTCGATAAGACTGCCACAGCCATGGGATCACGTTTACTTAAACGCCGTATTCATACACCTGTGCGCAATAAAAATGAACTTAACTCACGTTTAAATGCTATTAGCGCTATTTTAGATGCGCAGTTATATGGCGAGCTACACGACTCATTAAAAGAAATGGGTGATATTGAACGCGTAATAGCACGTCTTGCTTTATGCACCGCACGCCCGCGCGATTTAACTCGGCTACGCAATGCCTTACAAGCACTCGCACCACTGCACGCATTATTAAACGATGCTAATGATGAGCGTATCGCCAGCATTGTTCGCCATTCTCCAGAGCTACCTGAACTACAAGCTTTACTTGAGCGCGCTGTAATTGATAACCCACCAGTACTCATTCGCGATGGGGGCGTTATTGCACCAGGCTACAACAGCGAGCTCGATGAATGGCGAAACTTGAGTAAAGGCGCTACTGATATACTTGAGCAACTAGAGCTTAGAGAGCGCGAGCGCACGGGGATCAGCACATTAAAAATTGGCTATAACAAGGTACATGGCTTTTTTATCGAAGTAAGTCGTGCTAATTCGCACTTAGTACCTGCTGATTATATTCGCCGCCAAACGCTTAAAAATAATGAGCGCTATATAATACCTGAACTAAAAGAGCATGAAGATAAAGTACTAGGCAGCCAATCAAAAGCGCTCGCACTTGAAAAACAGTTATACGAAGAGCTATTTGAATTTATAGCACCGCATATTGAACAGCTGCAAATGATGGCTAGTGCATTGGCCGATTTAGATGTACTCAATAACCTAGCAGAGCGAGCACAAACGCTTAATTATGCAAAACCACAACTATGCGATGATGATAATATAAGTATTAAGCAAGGTCGCCACCCTGTGGTTGAGCAAGTAATGAAAGAACCTTTTATTGCTAACCCTGTGGAGCTAAATAGCCAGCGTAAAATGTTGATTATTACTGGTCCTAACATGGGTGGTAAATCAACCTATATGCGTCAAACAGCACTTATCGTATTGATGGCGCATATTGGCTGTTATGTCCCTGCTGATAGTGCAAAAATTGGTAATATTGACCGAATATTTACTCGCATTGGCGCAAGCGACGACTTAGCCTCTGGTCGCTCTACTTTTATGGTAGAGATGACAGAAACCGCCACAATATTAAATAATGCAACTGCGCAATCTTTAGTATTAATGGATGAAATAGGCAGAGGCACCAGTACCTACGATGGCTTATCACTTGCTTATGCAACCGCTGATCATCTGGCACAAAAAATATCTGCTAAAACATTATTTGCTACGCATTATTTTGAATTAACAGAACTTGCAGAGCAAAAAGCGGGGTTAGTGAATGTGCACTTAGATGCCATAGAGCACAACGACACCATTGCATTTATGCATACTGTACTTGATGGTGCAGCAAGTAAAAGCTTTGGGCTACAGGTTGCAGCGCTTGCTGGTGTGCCAAAGGCCGTAATAGCTCAAGCAAAGCAAAAGCTTAAAATGCTCGAAAACCACCAAAGCGTGACTGCTCCAAATTCAGAGCAGCAAGCGTTTTCTTTTGCTAATGAGTTACCTGCGCCACAGCCATCAGAGGTTGAGGAGCAACTCAGTGCCATTGACCCTGATAATCTATCGCCGCGTCAAGCACACGAATTACTTTATAAATTAAAAGCGCTGCTTTAAATTTAATTTGGCATAAAAAAAGCTGAAGGTTTTATCCTTCAGCCTTTAAACACATAGACAGTCTAAGTATGAGTTACGAGAACTGGTCAAACAAACTTTCTGTGCTTAACCCCTCTTGTTGTAAAATATCTTTTAAACGACGTAATGCTTCTACCTGAATTTGTCTTACGCGCTCTCGCGTTAAGCCAATTTCACGGCCAACATCTTCAAGTGTTGATGGCTCGTAGCCTAGTAAACCAAAGCGGCGCGCTAATACTTCACGTTGTTTAGGGTTTAACTCACCTAACCAATCAACAATATGTTTGTTAATATCGTTGTTTTGTACTTCACCTTCAGGACCTGCGCTTTTTTCATCGGCAATGATATCTAAAAGAGCGCTGTCGTTTTCACCACCAATTGGCATATCAACTGAGGCTATTTTTTCGTTTAAGCGTAGCATTTTAGTTACGTCTTCTACGGGTCTACCTAGGCACTCAGCAATTTCTTCAGCGGTAGGCTCATGGTCTAGCTTTTGAGTTAGCTCACGTGCTGTACGCAAGTAAACATTTAATTCTTTAACTACATGGATTGGTAATCGAATAGTGCGCGTTTGATTCATAATAGCGCGTTCGATTGTTTGGCGTATCCACCAAGTTGCATAAGTTGAAAATCTAAACCCGCGTTCAGGGTCAAACTTTTCAACAGCGCGAATTAAACCTAGGTTACCTTCTTCAATTAAATCTAAAAGTGCTAAACCTCGGTTATTATAACGGCGGGCAATTTTTACAACTAAACGTAGATTACTTTCAATCATACGCTTGCGAGATGCTTCACATCCACGTAGTGATTTGCGGGCAAAAAAGACTTCTTCTTCAGCGCTAAGCAGGGGAGAGAAACCAATTTCTCCTAAATATAGTTGGGTCGCATCGAGGTTTTTAGTTACTTCCTCTTTTGCAAATATCTCTTCTTCGTTCTCTACCTCTTCAAGTAGGGCTGCAGTTTCCTCTACTGCGGTGTCATCAAATTTTTCGTCGGTGGTGTTTTTGTCAAGTTTTGCTGCGTTAGCCATAAGCCTTCTCCCGAGCAATTATCAATACCTAGAAATTAGGGAAGGTATTTAGCAGGATTGACAGCTTGCCCACGGTAGCGAATTTCAAAACGAAGCGCAGTGACCGAAGATTCTGACTTGCCCATTTCTGCTATTTTTTGTCCTGCCTTAACTTTCTGCTTTTCTTTAACAAGTAGTTTCGAGTTGTGTGCATAAGCACTTAGGTAATCATCATTATGTTTCAAAATGATTAAATTACCGTATCCTCGAAGCGCATTACCCGCATACACCACCGTTCCTTGTGCTGCGGCTAAAACTGAAGCCCCTGTACGGCCAGTAATCTGTAAACCCTTGTAACCGTTTTCCTTATTAGAAAAGCGTTTAGTCACTTTGCCCTTTGCAGGCCAAAACCACTTTACTTTACTGCTCGACGAAGGTTTAGCATTACTAACTATTTCATTGGCTTGTTTTCGAACATACTCTCGTTGTTTCGGCTGATCAAGACTTTTCTTTAATTTTTTGTTACTTTTTTTCTGTGTTTTATTTTTAGTGCTTTTACTCTTATTTGAAGAGTTTTTAACAATACTATTTTTATCATTGGCGGTTAGGTCAATAACCTGGCCAGGGTAGATAACATAAGGTGATGGAATTAAATTGTTTTTTGCAAGCGCTCTAAAATCTTTTCCTGCGCTAAAGGCAATCGAATAAAGTGTGTCACCTTTTTGCACCCTGTATTTACCACCATAAATGTTAACAGCTTTTTGAAAATCGTTAACATTACTATTTAAACTACTTACTGGAGCTGGCGCGTTCCGAGATGAGCAACCATGGAGTAAAACTGCTGCAAATACAATTAAATAAAGTGAAAATCGTTTATTCAACAGGTTTTACTCCAAAACTATAAAAGTGTTATTTTTAGCAATTAACGTAGAAAAAAGTACGCTATTACTATTAATACAACTAAACCCCAGCCAAGTACTTCAACATATTGACGTAATTTTTGCTCCATTTTAACTCCGCCCCACTTCATTAAAGCAGAAACTAAGAAGAAACGCGCACCACGGCCAATTGCTGAAGCGATTAAAAATGGCAAAAAGGCCATCTGTAATACCCCTGCACCTATGGTAAATACCTTATAAGGTATCGGTGAAAACCCTGCTAAAAATACCACCCACACACCATACTCTTTAAACCACGTAAGCGCTGTTTCAAACTTTTCTTGCCAATGCATTTGCTCTATTAACGGCTGAACAACCGGCTCAAATAACCAGTACCCTAAAAAATAACCTACAATACCACCAAGCACTGAGGCAACCGTTGCAAAGCTTGCAAAACGCCACGCTTTACTTGGCTGTGCAAGCGACATAGGGGCAAGCATGACATCAGGGGGCACCGGAAAAAAAACCGACTCTGCAAAGCTCATGGCTGCTAAGTAGCGCTCAGCAAAACGGTGTTTTGCCCACACGAGGGCCATATCGTATAACTTAGTAAACAATTTCAACGTGAATTCCTATTCAATATCACCAGGGACGAGGGGGACAAACCGTACGGGTGCAATAACATGCTCTGTGAAGCCATTGCCTTGGCGAATAATCATGGTTAATTTTTGTTCTTGCTCTCCAATAGGGGCAAGCAATACACCACCATCAGCTAACTGCCCGAGCAAGTCCTGAGGCACTTTTGAAGCGGCGGCAGTAACTATAATACCATCAAACGGAGCTTGAGATTGCCAGCCTTGCCAACCATCTCCATGTTTCATGGTTACATTGTATAAATCAAGTTGATGTAAACGGCGTTTAGCTTGCCATTGCAGCGTCTTAATCCGCTCAACCGAAAATACTTTATTAAAACATTTGGCTAACACCGCGGTTTGATAACCAGAGCCTGTGCCAATTTCTAATACTTTGTCGCGCACACCCGCTAAATAAAGCAGCTCGGTCATGCGCGCCACAATATAAGGTTGCGAAATAGTTTGCCCTTGTCCTATAGGCAAGGCCGTGTTTTCATATGCTTTGTGCTTTAGCACATCATCAATAAAAGCATGGCGTGGTATATCGGCAATGGCTTTTAATACCTGTTTGTCTTCTACCCCTTCTTGCTCTAAAAGCTTAGAAAGCGCATTAGCACTGCGCGAGTAATTAGCCAGCACGGTTTATCTCCATTTCAGCCAACCACTGTCCTACCGCTTCAATACTCTCTTTTGCTGTCATATCTACACTTAATGGCGTTACTGATGCAAAGCCATTATTAATAGCGTAAAAATCAGTACCCTCACCTGCATCACTTTCAATACCAAGCGAACCATACCAAAAAATATCGCGCCCCCATGGGTCTGTTTGTTTGGTCATGGTTTCCGCTTTATGACGAGCACCTAATCGTGTTACTTGTACGCCTTTTAATTCACTTAAAGGAACATCAGGTACATTAACATTGATAATTTGATCTTTAGGCAGTGGGTGCGAGGCAAGCCCTTTAATTATGTTTACGGTTACAGCAGCTGCGGTCTCAAAATGCTCACCATGGTGCGAGCAAAGTGATACAGCAATTGCTGGTAAACCCAAATGGCGCCCTTCAGTTGCCGCTGCAACAGTACCAGAATAAAGCGTGTCATCGCCCAAGTTAGCACCGTGGTTAATACCTGCCACTACTAAATCTGGGGTTTCATCAACTAACTGATTAACCCCTAGATGTACACAATCCGTCGGCGTGCCATTAACAGATATAAAACCGTTTTCAAGGGTGGTTGAACGTAATGGGTTGATGAGCGTTAACGAGTTACTGGCGCCACTACAGTTGCGGTCTGGAGCGACAAGAGTTACATCGGCAATTTGCGTAAGGGCTTGGTATAAAACCGCAATCCCTTTGGCATTTACACCATCGTCGTTACTAAGCAGTATCTTCATTTTGACTGTCCTTTTCTTTTCGCTCATTAGGGCTTGCATCGGTGTAATCCACCAGCTCACGTAAAAGAGCGGTAGCAAAACACCCTTTAGGCAATCCAAAGCTTAATTTTAAAGTCGTTTCGTCTAGTGTTTCTATGGTTAAATTTTGCGGAATGAGGCGCAGCATACGGCGCTCATTTTTAAGGCCTAATTCGCCTAAGCCTTCACACCATGCTTGGTACGGTTTTAACCATATTTTTTCTTGTTCAGTTAAACCTTTTTCACTTTTTCCCACCATAGGGGCCGACATCATAATATCGCCAGAGGCTAAACGTGCTATGTTTTCATCGCTTATTGCATCTTCAAAAAATGCGTTACTACCGCTGAGCATAAATACTTCACGGTGCATGGTTTTGGCTAAGCCATGCTCTTTAACACGCAAGCTCACTATTTGATTGAATACATGAGAACGGGCGGCGGAAATAATAATACCGCGCAGTTTTTTATCGCGAATACGCTCCCCGGCAAACATTTTTTCGGCCATTACTAAATTATGCCCATCGCGACCAAATCGTTGCTCGCCAAAGTAGTTAGGCACACCAGCACGCACGGCATTAATACGACATAATATATCAAGCGGCTCGGTAACATTACGAAGGGTAATAGTGAATCGGTTTCCTTTATGGCAACCAGTGCGTAACTTGCGCTCGTGGCGCTGTTGCGAAACCACAAAAATGCTGTCGCTATTTAGCTCGCTAAAATCAATATGCTTTTTAATGGGCACTTTTACGCTAAACCATTGGCTACACACGCCGTGGCGGTCTTTCATGCCGGCATAGCTTACTTCACGCGGCGACACTCCAGCCTTTTGTGCAATTAACTTAGCAACGTATTGCGTGTTTTCGCCTTTTTTTACCACTTGCAAGCATACATGCTCACCACTGCCGGTAAACTCTATACCGAGGTCTTCATCAACCATAAAATCTTCAGCAATGGTTTTAAAGTCGGCTTTAGAAAGCGGTGCGCCGTATAAATAGTTTAAATCGCTCATGCGTTGGTGTTACTCGTAAGCGCTTTATTCATAATAACCACCGCATGGCTAGAAATACCTTCTTTACGCCCTTCAAACCCAAGCTTTTCGGTGGTGGTGGCTTTAACGTTAATTTGGCTAAGTTCGCAATTTAAATCGCTCGCTAAATTAGTGCGCATAGCGTGGATGTGCGGCAGCATTTTTGGCGCCTGTGCAACAATAGTGACATCGCCGTTACCCAATACATAACCTTGTTCTTTGGCAAGGCCTACAACATGGCGAAGTAAAATACGGCTGTCGATATTTTCATACTCGCTCGCCGTATCCGGAAAATGCTTACCAATATCGCCCATCGCCAACGCGCCTAAAATAGCATCGCATAATGCATGAATAGCAACATCGCCATCAGAGTGTGCTAAAAAACCCTGCGGGTAATCTATTTTTTCGCCGCAAATTGTTATTGGGCCTTCGCCGCCAAATTTATGTACGTCAAAACCATGGCCAATTCGAATCATAATGCTTGCTCGTTTTGTTGTTTGTTTAATAAAAACCCCGCCAGATCTAAATCCTCTGGCGTGGTTATTTTAATATTATCGCTGCGCCCTGAAATTAGTTTAACGGGCTTGCTTGCCCACTCAATGGCACTGGCTTCATCGGTAATTGTTACGCCCTCACCAAGCGCATGCTGCAACGCATTTTTTAGCTCGTCATATTTAAAAAACTGTGGCGTAAGGGCTTGCCATAAATCATTACGAGGCACGGTTTGCTCACTATGCGTGCTACCGCGTTTGATGGTGTCTTTCACTTTGCTTGCTAAAATACCGCCTTCGTCGTCGGCTATACAATGCGCTATTAAGGTTTCAATATCGTTAATAGTGACAAGTGGGCGGGCCGCGTCGTGCACCAACACCCATTCAGGAGGGTTATTTTCTAAAAATAATAAGCTATTAAGCACTGAATCAGCACGCTCTTGTCCGCCGTTAGCGCGCAAGATGCGAGAGTCTATACATGGAAGCGTGTCAAAATAAGGGTCTGTTTGGCTCACGGCGACCACTATTTGGCTTAAACTTTGAAGCTGCGAAAGCTTACAAAGCGTATGTTCTAAAATAGTTTTTCCTGCCAATTTAATATACTGCTTAGGTGCGCTGTGCTGCATTCTGCTACCCACGCCGGCAGCAGGGACGATGGCAGCAATTGTAGTATTAATTTTCATGTTGTTTACCCGGTAAAACACGTATAAATGTTTCATCCGGTTTAATCATTCCTAATTCGTTACGAGCGCGCTCTTCTATGCCTTCTTGGCCAAGTTTTAAATCTTCTATGTCGGCGGTAAGTACTTTATTGCGCTTAATTAGTTTTTCGTTTGTTTGTTGATGAGAAACAACGGCCGCTTTTAAACGCGTATAATCTTGCACACCGTTATGACCAAACCAAAGTCGGTATTGTATAAACAGTGCTAAGCACAACAGGCCAAGCTGAAACAACCGCATTTAACACTCCCTATTCGTTTTTTAAATAAAATTAGGCTCGTGGACGTTTTATATTACGCCAATTAATATTACCCGCTAATAGCATTTCTCGCAGTGAAAGTAGCCTAGGTGCGCAGCGTTTTGAAAATTGCCACTGATGCCCACAACACGCGGCTGTTAAACTCATTTTACTGGGTTTTACCAACTGCGCATTTGCATGCTCTAGACCCTTGCCAAAAAAATCGAACCAACCTAGTTCGTTGCAATGCAGTTTATTGTCGCTTACTTGATCTATGCTGTCTATTCTTAGCTTCACTTGGTCATGGCTATTTAATAACACCGGCACTATTAGCCCCACTTTGGCATATTCTTTATAAAAAAGTTCATTTGCTTGAGCGTTAACTTCTGGTGGCGTTGGCTTTTGTTTTTCAAGCCATGAGCCATTTTGTGAGTCGAGCGTAAACGGCGAACTCCCATTGGCAACCAACGTCGCCGCCCGCTCTATGTAATACGGTAAGCTTTTAAGTTGGCGGCGTAGTTTATCGGCATTAGGCTCAGCAACTAGGCGCTGCACCTCTCGCTGATAAAACGCATTGCACAATTGTGCATACAGCACTTTTTGCGCATCACTTTGCCATATTTCTTGCTGCTGCGCGGCAAGTGGCTGACTCTTCGCTACCAATAGTTATACTCAAAAAACAATTAGGTAGCTGTTTTATAGCACAATAACGGCTATTTTTTAAGCGCGCCTAGCAATTTAAGCGCTTGGCTTTTCACCTAACTTAGCAATGCCGCTTTCTAAAAATTGCACCACTGTATTGCGCTTTTTACCAATTAATAAACTGCCATCGGCTAAAAACATAAAGTTTTGCCAATTGCGTTTAAATACATCAAAAGTGGTTTCGATAACGTTATCGCGCGCCATACAAAAATAAACAGTGGTATTAGCCTGCCAATCTAAATGAGCCAATATGGCTTGTGGTAAGCTTTCATCGCCATTTTCCCAGGCCTCTTCCCAGTTTACTTCATCGCTAAAACTTTCTTCTTTACCGCACCAATCGGTTTTATCAAAAAAATCGGGGTGGTCGAACTCGCGACTCACCATAGTGCTCCAAAGCACCGCAGCACGTTCGCTGGTCATGGGTTTTATACGCGCAGCGTCTTCATCAGATACAGGGAGGTCTTTATGACGAAAAACCCAGGCCTTTTTGTGATCATCGAGAGAAATATAATTCATAATGTTGGTGTATTCTTTGGCATAATAAAAAGCAAACGCAATTATACAAGAGATCAAAACATGACTACAGCAATAAAACCGCTTTCCCTCAAACCTGGCATATATCAGCACTACAAAGGGCCGCAATACAAAGTATTTTACGTAGCTAAACACAGTGAAACCGACGAGCAACTAGTTATATACCAAGCCCTGTATGGCGAGTACGGCATGTGGGCACGACCACTAAGTATGTTTACAGAAACCGTTGAAAAAGATGGCGAAACCATACCTCGTTTTGCATACCTTGGACCTGCAGATTAACTATGGCATTATAAACCACATTTAATACTGCTCAGACCAGATAAGGGTAACCCGTGCAATTTAATTCTACCGACAATTACATCGCAAGCAGCTCACTAAAACAGGCTGTAAATGCCGCCATTATGCTCGAAAAACCATTATTAATTAAAGGTGAACCAGGCACGGGTAAAACCATGCTGGCTGAGGAGCTTGCAAAAAGCTTAGATACCGAACTTATTCAGTGGCACATTAAATCAACCACCAAAGCGCAACAAGGTTTATACGAATACGACGCGGTATCGCGCCTGCGCGACAGCCAATTAGGTGACGAACGCGTACACAACATTGGCAACTACATTGTAAAAGGTAAATTGTGGCAAGCGTTTAACTATGCCGAGCTTAACGGCAAACGCCCTGTACTTTTAATTGATGAAATAGACAAAGCCGACATCGAGTTTCCAAACGATTTACTACTAGAGCTTGATAAGATGGAGTTTCATGTTTACGAAACTAACGAGCGCATTGTAGCGAAAGAGCGCCCTATTGTGATCATCACTTCAAACAATGAAAAAGAATTGCCAGATGCCTTTTTACGCCGTTGCTTTTTTCACTATATTGATTTTCCTAGCAGCGAGGAAATGCAGCAAATTGTTGATGTACACTACCCTAATGTTAAACAAGATTTAGTACGCCAAGCACTCGAAGTATTTTTTAACTTACGTGAAGCCAACGGCCTTAAAAAGAAGCCCTCTACCAGTGAGTTACTCGATTGGTTAAAGCTTTTAATGGCAGAAGACATAGACGCAAAAACACTACACGACAAAACCCAAAAAGGCGGCTTAATGCCAATGTTTGGCGCTTTACTTAAAAACGAGCAAGACATAAGCCTAATCGAAAAATTAGCCTTTATGAGCCGTCGCTAACATGCTAGTACAGTTTTTTTTCAAACTGCGTGAATACCGCTTACCGGTAAGCCTGCGCGAGCTGCTCGATTTAATTAACGCCTTAAAAAAAGGCGTTATATTTGCCAACGTAGACGCCTTTTACCATTTAGCCCGCACCATAATGGTAAAAGACGAAACCCATTTTGACAGGTTCGACAAAGCCTTTAGTGATTACTTTAGCGGTATTGCCGACCTTGATTTGCTCGAGAGTTTAAAGAAACAACACAACTTACCTGAAGATTGGCTACGCAAAGAGTTTGAAAAACACCTAAGCGATGAAGAAAAAGCCCAGCTAAAAGCCATGGGTGGGCTTGACGAGCTTATGAAAACCCTAAAAGAGCGTTTACAAGAGCAACAAAAACGCCACGCAGGTGGCAATAAATGGGTGGGCACTGGCGGCACATCGCCTTTTGGTGCCTACGGCTATAACCCAGAAGGCGTGCGTATAGGGCAAGACGGTAACCGCAATCGCCAAGCGGTAAAAGTGTGGGATAAACGCGAATACCGCAATTTAGACTCCGACAGAGAAATTGGCTCACGTACAATAAAGCTCGCCCTTAAAAAGCTGCGTAAATTTGCCCGCACTGGCGCAAGCGATACCCTTGATTTAAACGAGACTATTCGTGCAACCGCCAAACAAGGCGGCATGTTAGATGTAAAAATGGCACCCGAGCGCCACAATGCCGTAAAAGTATTAATGCTGTTTGATATTGGCGGCTCAATGGATGACTACATTCATACCTGCGAAGAGCTATTTAGCGCAGCCCACAGCGAGTTCAAACATTTAGAGTTTTACTACTTTCATAACTGTTTATACGAGCACGTTTGGCAAGACAACGCGCGCCGCCATTCAAACATCATCGACACCATGACGCTGATTAATAAATTTACCAGCGACTATAAAGTAATATTTGTTGGCGATGCCACTATGGGTCCTTACGAAATAGCCTACCCGGGCGGCTCGGTAGAGCATTACAACGAAGAGCCCGGCAGTGCTTGGTTGCAACGTATAACCAACCACTTTGATAAAGTCGCATGGCTCAATCCACAACCGGTTGAACACTGGCCGTACTATCAATCAATTGATTTTATAAAGCAGCTGATGGATAACAGAATGTACCCGCTGAGTTTGGATGGAATAAGTAGCGCAATAAAAGAGCTGAGTTAGATATTAATTTACCTCGGCTCAGCGCTAGCAGCGGAGCTTCAGGCGTGAATCCAGAACTTTGTTGGGTGGCGCCTTCGGCTTAACCAACCTACCTTTGACGTAGGTCGGATAAGTGGCGAAGCCACGCCATCCGACAACATATTATGAATGAACTAGAAACAAGCCGATGTACCGCGTTATTTATAGGTAGGGTCAGTATTAATTAAACAAACAGAATTCGAGATTAACTTTTTCTTTAGCTCGTGATTATCATTCTTAATTTCGGTGAGCTCTCCCACAACACTTTTATTTGTTTTATTTATGGTTGAATATAGCTTATCCGGTATATTTAAATCCGATTCAATTGACAGTATAGATAGAAAAATCGATACGACCGTAGATAAAATAGCTATCCAAATCGCAAATAAAGCTTTTCTATTTGCATCTTTTGCTGATTCCCTAGCTTCATTAAGCTCTACATACTCTAAAAATCTAAAGTGATCTTCTGCGCTTGCAAATAATTTAATATCCGACCCAGGTCTGGCTACCGAACTATAGAATGATGTGTGTGAGTGAAACAAAAGTGATTTATCATGAATTAACCGTTTTAACTGCTCCTGCTCTTTTTCACTTAGCAGGACAGCTTTACATAGCTGCTAGAAAGTAAACTCTTCTTGTAGTGTTGCCCACTTTAGCACACGTATTATAAAGTTAGTGTCATTCATTTTAGTCCCTTAGAATGATAGAAAAAAGAGTAGCTAGAGGCCTACAACTCAGCTATATGGTTCAATGTTTCAGGATGACGCTGCACAAGCTTTAACAATGTTATCGCTTGGCCATTCGGTGCGCTGCGCCCTTGTTCTTAGTTTTCGAGCGTTCTTGCTGAGGTATGTAAAATGTTTGCAAATACACCGCGCGACATATTAAATGTTTCTCTATTATTTACTATTTCATCGGGTGAGATAGCAAGATCGTTAATATCATTTACCGCATGAGTACGTAACGTAAGCTTTCCTTGTGAATGTGCTTTAGCATCATCAAGTGCTGTCGTTAATTCTGAAAATAAATCACGTTTGCTCATTGCGCCAGACTCTAAAAACTCAAGTTTTAGTTTTTAGAGTCTCTATTTTATTATTTATAGTTAAATTAAGAACTCTGCAGAGTCCTTTGATTTCCATTCAGCTTTTCTCATTACTGTAATTACAATGTTCTCATGATGCTCACCAGAATGGCTTTGAATCTTATTTACAGCGCACGGCATATTAATATGTGAGATTGTGCACCGAATATTAAATGTACTATTGTGCTTAAGATTTAAAATATTCTCTTTATGTCTCGCGGTTAAACGGTTGAATATACTGTTTAGTTCAGCAATCATAATCATTGGGGTGTTACGAGAGTCATTCATCCTGTCTTTGACAAAGTGTTTTGACATTTTAAATGACATATTGTGTTTACGGAGTATTTCATTGACCGAACTTTCTAATGCAGATATTTCAGCTTCAGTAATCATTTTATGCACCTCCAATGTGCTTATTATATAACTCCAATAATTTCGAATTCAGTTCAACATCAGTAAAAGCAACTACATTACCAACGGGCTTCGAATCTTCTAAGCTTCCTACTCTCACTTCAAAATTTTCATTATCAAAACTATCTATGAAAATATGACTTCCTTCTTTTTCATCATAAAATGATGCGAAGTTGTCTGTAATTGCCATATCAAATTTCATGGTTTCTTCCTTGTAGATTAAACATCAAATAATAAAACCTAATAGTATGCCGTTTCATAACATGCATATTAATATCTTTACCCGGCTAACTTATCAAATCACTTACTAACTTACTAACTTACTAACTTACTACAAAATAATAGCCACTTAACATTAATCTGTTGACTCTAAATAGCATTGATTACACAGTTAATGAACAACCGCATGTACCCGCTGAGTTTAAATGGAATAAGTAACGCGATAAAAGAGCTGAGTTAGATATTAATTTACCTCAGCTCAGCTCAGCGCTAGCATTGGAGCTTCAGGCGTGAACCTATAACGTTGTTGGGTGGCACCTTTGGCTTAACCAACCTACCTTTAACGTAGGTCGGATAAGTGGCGAAGCCACGCCATCAAAAAAAATGATGAATTAACTAGAAACAATCTGACTTACAGAGTTAATGGGAAATATAAAAAAATTGAGCAATATTTATTATTACCTGCTAATAAACTTACACATTCCTAGCCCTAAAACATCGCCATCGCGTTTTACATAACCATAATGTGTATAAAAGCTTTCTTTACCGTGAGCACTTAATAAACCTACTGTAGCGCCATTAGAACAAGTGCTGCTTAAGTAGTTTTCAATGTGGGTCATTACTAAACGACCAATACCTTGTTTTTGATAACTAGGCGCAACAATTATATCTTGAATATAAAAATACATTGCGCCATCACCAATCACTCTCCCAGTGCCTATCAACTTATAAGTGTCGTATACAGTGATCCAAAACAGTGAGTTTTCTATGCTTGCTTTTAATACTTCATCGTTAGGATTTTGCCACTTTACTTGTGTGCGTAAGTTAGCAAATTCATCCAGTGCTGGGGCTTTAAATTCAACTTTATAAACCATTATTATCCTTAATTACTTTTAAAGCGCCACCCAGCTGTGTGAATCAACGTCTTCAAATTTAGTAAGGGAGTGAAAGCTTCCTTACCAACTGTCAATTTAATCTATGCTGCTAGTTTCCACACTACAAACGCAACAGCAAAACCCACTAAATACACTAGCCCTAGCCACGTTAAGCTGCGTAGTAATACGCTGTGCTTAATAGTGGGTTCTGAGCGTACAAGGCTAAAGTTAAGCCATGCAAAAACGGGGGTGGTTACAAAGGCTAGTGTCATGGCAAAGGTAAGCATGGGGCCAAGGGCCGATTTAAAAAATAAAATAACGGCCATGCCTGCTAGTGCTTGCAGTACAAGCCAACTATTTAAACTGTGTTTAGATTGCTTAAAACCAAGTAATTTATGTGATTCGTTAAGAGTGCGTGCGTAGCCGTCAAGTACAGTAAGTGTTGTGCCAAACATACACAAAAAGGCAATAGCCGATACAAGCGGCCTTGCCCACTCGCCAATAGTCAGTGCGTACATATCAATAAGCTGCTTAGCAAAGGCAACACCGCCAAGCTCTATATTGCTGCTTTGCCCATATTGCACCAGCACTCCTAAGCTAAAAAATACTAATGCTAAGCACGCTGTTAACCAATACCCTACGTTAAAATCGAATAAACCTTGGCTTTTAGTCACTGTTTGCTGAGCTTGTTTTTCTTTAAGCCATAGCGAGCTAAGCGCTGATATTTCTATTGGTGCCGGCATCCAGCCCATTAACGCGACCATAAAGCTCAGCATAGCCAGCTCGTATGGTGAAGGACCCACATAGTCAGCGGGCGCCATTGGGCCATTACTAAACGCAATAACCAGCGCAATAACAGTAGCAAGCGTTAATAGCCCCATAATGCCTTTAGCAACGCTGTCGAGCGCTTTAAAGTGCCCTAACAATAATATAGCTAAGCACACACCGAGCAATATCCAACACAGCAGGGTTACCTCTATCACTACAGGCAATGCATAATGCAGTAAACTTGCTGTGAGCAGCAATACACCAGCAGTATTTACTATGGCAGCAAGTATGTTTAGCGCTATAAAACTATAAAAATAGACAGGGCCTTTATTTTTATAGCCTTCTACTAAGCTGTTTTTAGTTACTAATGTGTATTCCATACCAAAACGGAAAAATGGGTATTTTAATACGTTAACCGCCAATATAAGCCAAAATAGTTGCCAGCCAAATAATGCGCCAGCTTGAGTGGATGCAACCAAATGGGAGCCACCTATTGCGGCGGTTGCCATTAAGATACCAGGGCCTAAGGCGCCCAATCGAGATTTCCAAGAAGTGTGTGTTTGCTGCATTAATTTCTCAATATGTGTGTGTTATATATACAAAAGATTAAGTTTTATAATTAAAAAACATAAAGAGAGAACAACTTACCTAAAATCAAGGCAATAAAAAAGAGCCATAAGGCTCTTTTTTATAGTACTTTGGGACTAAAGGTTATTTTAGCTCCATCTCTTGGATGATCTCATGCGCTATTTCTGGCGTTGTGCTTACAGGCTTTTCGTGTAAATTTGCTTTTATTTGCCCTTTTCGATGTTTTAGTGCTGCATCGAGTTTTTTAGCTGCGCTGGCAATCGCAGGGTACATAACTTCGTTTTCCCCTTTTACCGATATACGCGCACCTTCGTAATTTGTGCTAATTTCTGCTTGGATTTTGTGATGCTCTTTAGACAATATAATGTCGAGTGCAATAAGTGATGGAAAGTGGCTCTCGATTTTTGAAAATTTTTCGTTGATATGCTCTCTAATAGAGTTAGTAACGTCTACATGGTGACCAGAAAGATTAATTTTCATAGGGTATCCTTTTATTTGTTACCTCATAAATAGTATTGGGGGCTATTTAGATTAACACAAGGAAAAAGCACTGTTTTTTAAAATTAATTTGTTACTCAAACTGATTTAAATCATACATTGTGCAAAGTTTATGCAAAGCCCATAAACTATGGGCTTTCAGACGTCTAGCCTTAAGCGTTTAGTCTGTGTACGAACAGCAATAGTCAGCAAACTCACTTACTTTTACTTTAAAGCTAACATTGGCATCAACGTTAAATGATTCACCCGCGGTAAATGTTTTCCACTCACTCTCGCCTGGTAATAAAATCTCCCACTGGCCACCTAAAAGCTCCATTAATTCTTTTTTACTGGTATCAAATACAAATTCGCCCGGTTGCATAAAACCTAGCGTTTTAGTTGTGCCATCGTTAAATACCACGGTACGGCTTGATACTTTGCCGTCAAAATACACGTTCGCTTTTTTAATTACGCTTACATTTTCAAACTGAGACATCCTCACTCCTGTTGTATTATTTTATTTAATCGGCCACCACCTTGCCTGATAGGCCTTAGCCTTGCAAGGAATGTACATTGAAAGTTACTCATTTGCGGTTTTAAAGCTGCGTTTTTAGATACCAGCCGCTGCGCTTTTTACGTGGCAACTTATAGCAAAAGTTTGAATATGAGCTTCCAAAGTAGGTGTTAGGCTGCTTGCATTTTTAGCAGCACCTCTTCATATTTGATCAAACAAAAAAGCCCGCCCTGATTTACACAGGGCGGGCTTTTAAATATTAAATCAATTGATTAAAACAAGGCGTTTGCTTTATTTACAATGTTTTCTACTGTAAAGCCAAAAAACTCAAACAGCTCATTTGCTGGTGCAGACTCACCAAAGGTCGTCATACCTACTACTGCGCCATTTAGGCCTACGTACTTGTACCAGTAATCAGCAATACCTGCTTCTACTGCTAAGCGGCGTGTAACGGCTGACGGTAGTACGCTTTCTTTGTATTCGGCGCTTTGATCTTCAAACGCATCAGTACACGGCATAGAGACAACACGTACCTTTTTACCTTGGCTGCGTAGTTCTTTTGCTGAGTCTTGCGCTAGTTGTACCTCAGAACCTGTAGCAATAATAATTAGCTCAGGGTTGCCGTCACAGCTAAGGATGTACCCGCCCTTTTTAACATCTGCTAATTGCTGAGCGTCACGCGATTGTTGCTCAAGGCCTTGGCGAGTAAAGATAAGTGATGTAGGGCCATCTTTACGCTCTATAGCTTGTTGCCATGCAATTGCCGACTCAACTTGGTCACACGGGCGCCAGTTGTATAAGTTTGGCGTTAAACGCATGCTAGCAATTTGCTCTACCGGTTGGTGAGTTGGACCGTCTTCACCTAAACCGATTGAATCATGTGTGTATACAAAAATGCTTGGTTGCTTCATTAGTGCAGCCATACGTACAGCGTTACGCGCATATTCCATAAACATTAAGAAAGTAGCACCGTAAGGAATAAAGCCTTTATGAAGGGCAATACCGTTCATAATTGCCGACATACCAAACTCACGTACACCGTAATAAACGTAGTTACCACTTGCATCGTCTGCAGTTAATCCTTTAGAGCCATCCCAAATTGTTAAATTTGAGCCAGCTAAGTCGGCTGAGCCACCCATGAATTCTGGTAAAATTGGGCCAAAGGCGTTTAATGCATTTTGTGATGCTTTACGCGATGCTGGATTTGCAGGGTTTGCTTGTAACTGCTCTATGTACTCTTGTGATTTTTGTGCCCAATCAGCAGGTAAATCGCCAGCTGTACGACGTTTAAATTCTGCTGCTAGCTCTGGGTAAGCATCTGCGTACGCTGCAAACTTTTCGTCCCAGCTTGATTCAAGTTCTTGCCCTTTAGCTTTTCCATCCCACTGTGCGTAAATATCTTCAGGAATTTCGAATGCCTCGCCAGTCCAACCTAAAAATTCGCGAGATGCTGTAATTTCGTCATCACCTAAAGGTGCGCCGTGACAATCGTGGCTACCCGACTTGTTAGGCGAGCCATAACCAATCACTGTTTTACAACAAATAAGCGTAGGTTTATCGGTAACACTTTTAGCTTCAGCTATTGCAGCACTGATTGCGTCGCTATCGTGGCCATCTACGCCACTAATTACGTGCCAGCCATACGCTTTAAAACGTGCTGGTGTATCGTCGCTAAACCAACCTTCTACTTCACCATCGATTGAAATGCCATTGTCATCCCAAAAAGCAACTAACTTGCCTAGGCCTAAGGTGCCCGCAAGTGAACATGCTTCATGAGAAATACCTTCCATTAAACAACCATCACCCATAAATGCATAGGTGTAATGATCAACAATGTCGTGACCCTCACGGTTAAATTGTGCAGCCAATGCTTTTTCAGCAAGTGCCATACCAACCGCGTTTGTGATCCCCTGACCTAATGGGCCCGTAGTGGTTTCGATACCTGGCGCGTAACCGTACTCTGGGTGGCCAGGTGTTTTTGAATGCATTTGACGGAAGTTTTTAATTTCATCAATTGGTAAGTCGTAACCACTTAGGTGCAGCAGAGAATAAATAAGCATTGAACCGTGGCCGTTTGAAAGAATAAATCTGTCACGGTCAGCCCACTCTGGATTAGTTGGATTATGCTTTAGATAATCGCGCCATAATACTTCTGCGATATCGGCCATGCCCATAGGGGCTCCAGGGTGACCAGATTTGGCCTTTTGTACTGCGTCCATTGACAAGACGCGAATAGCATTTGCAAGTTCTTTGCGAGATGGCATGAATTCTCCTACCTTTATGTGTATTTGCGCGGGTACTAATGTGCTCGTTTTTACCCTTAAGTAACTTAAGAGCTGTTATAGCAACCATTCTTACTTAATGTGGGTGCTGTGTGCAATTAAAAACCCCATAAAAATGGGCTATTATGAATATTTTTTAAGACCAAAAAGTGATTACTCATTTTATTTAGACGTCTAGGCGTAAAAACACTATGCAAGCAGTTTCGTTTTAGATAAAATACGCCCCTTAATTTTTTAGCGCTAATACCGACGTTTGTGAAGCGCAATATTTGTGAGCAGAAATACAATGGCAAAACATTTATTTACTTCTGAATCTGTTTCTGAAGGTCATCCGGATAAAATCGCCGATCAAATCTCTGATGCGGTACTTGATGCTATCCTAGAGCAAGACTCTCATGCCCGTGTTGCGTGCGAAACTTACGTAAAAACCGGTATGGTTATGGTTGGTGGTGAAATCACGACTAGCGCATGGGTTGATATTGAAGAAATTACACGTAAAACAGTACGTGAAATTGGCTACACGCATTCAGACATGGGTTTCGATGCAGACTCGTGTGCTATTTTAAACACCATTGGTAAGCAGTCTCCTGATATTAACCAAGGTGTAGACCGTACTAGCCCAGAAGAACAAGGTGCTGGCGACCAAGGCCTAATGTTTGGTTACGCATGTAACGAAACAGAAGTACTGATGCCTGCGCCAATTACTTACTCACACCGTTTAGTACAACGCCAAGCGCAAGTACGTAAAAGCGGCGAGCTTAATTGGTTACGCCCAGATGCAAAATCGCAAGTAACTTTTGCATACGAAAACGGCAAGCCAGTAGGTATTGATGCAGTTGTACTTTCTACTCAGCACGCTGAAGAAATCTCGCAAAATGATTTAGTAGAAGCCGTGATGGAAACCATCATTAAGCCGGTACTTCCTGCCGAGCTTATTACAAGCGCGACTAAATTTTTCATTAACCCAACGGGTCGTTTTGTAATTGGCGGACCTATGGGCGACTGTGGTTTAACAGGTCGTAAAATTATTGTAGATACATACGGCGGTATGGCACGTCACGGTGGTGGTGCTTTCTCTGGTAAAGATCCATCAAAAGTTGACCGTTCAGCAGCATATGCTGCACGCTACGTAGCTAAAAACGTAGTGGCTGCAGGCCTTGCTGATAAGTGTGAGCTGCAAGTATCTTACGCAATTGGTGTTGCAGAGCCTACCTCTATCAGCGTTGAAACCTTTGGTACAAGCAAGCTTGAAGAAGGTCGCTTAATCGAGCTTATTCGCGAGCACTTTGACCTACGCCCTTACGGCTTAATTCAAATGCTTAATTTAGAGCGCCCAATTTACCAACCAACAGCGGCATACGGTCACTTTGGTCGTGACGAATTCCCATGGGAACGTACAGATAAAGCAGACGCACTTCGCGCAGCTGCAGGCCTTTAAGCCAAAACGTATTAATTAAAAACGGCCCTTTTAAGGGCCGTTTTTATATCTAAAATAAAAGTTAATAATGAGTTTTAGCGAGCCCTCGAATTACTTACTGTTTTAGGTATATACTCTTTGCATAATAAAAGCTTAAGGGATAAGTAAATGGCCAATAATTTTCGCGTTATGTTTGTAGGGCTCGCTGAGGGCACTGAGACTAAAACTGCCTGCGTTAATTTAGCAAATAAACTAAAAACGTCTGAAGATAAAGTAACTCAGTTTTTTAACGGCAAGACACTCTTTGCACCAAGCAATAAAGACAAAGCCCTAAAGCAAGCCAAATTACTCGCAAGTTTAGGCATTAAAAGTAAGTTACAAGCCACAGGTGAGCAGCCTCCTCAAAACCCTAGTGCAGCTAGTCAGCGTGATGAACGGATTTTTGATGCCCTCGATTACATAACAAGCAGCCTGATCCGCCTAGAAGAAAAGCTAGAAGAGCTAGAGCAAAGGCTTCCAACCAATGAGCTAAAAAGCCCTGCAGACGAAAGCGATGAGTGGCAAGAAGATGATCTAATGCTTGACGAGCAGCTCGATGAACCTGTTAAAGCGCGTAGCAATATTTTGTTATATTCACTGATTGCCACCGCCGTTTTACTACTGATTGTGCTTGCTGTTTACTTAGCTTTTCCTGATTTAGTGTCTATTTAATCGAAGGTGCGTAATTACAATGAGCAATAAACGTACACACATACGCCAATCTATTCGTCAATTACGCAATAATCTATCAAAAAAACAGCAAGAAAAAGCCGCTGCACAGCTAAAGTTGAATTTTACTCAACAGCTAAATAGCGAGAAAACAGCCTCGAAAAAACAGATAGCCATTTACTTTAGTAACGATGGAGAGTTAGATACATCGCTGTTAATTAATGAGTTATGGCGACAAGGCCATGCTCTTTATTTACCCGTTATACACCCATTTAATGGGGCTACTTTGCTATTTCAACGCTATGAAAAAAACTCACCCATGAGAGCAAATCGCTATGGTATCTTGGAGCCTAAGCTGAACTGCTCTCAAATATGCCCATTAACTGATTTAGATTACTTACTGATGCCACTTGTTGCATTTGATAATCAAGGTAACCGATTAGGAATGGGGGGTGGATTTTACGATAAAACACTGGCGCAATTACACGCATACAATTGGCAAAAACCGCAACTTATTGGCCTAGCACACAGCTGCCAAAAAGTAGATGCACTGCCAATTGAATCGTGGGATGTTCCACTTAAAACCATTATTACTCCTGATAAAATTTATCACTGGTAATATACACCCACTACACATTTGAAACATGAGCATGACAATGACGCAAGACGAATTAAAAAAAGCAGCTGCGTGGGCTGCACTCGAGTTTGTAAAAGAAAACACCATTGTTGGTGTAGGCACAGGCTCTACCGTAAATCATTTTATTGATGCCCTAGGCACAGTAAAAGACACCATAACGGGGGCGGTATCTAGCTCTGAGGCTTCAACAGCGCGCCTACAAGCATTAGGTATTGAAGTGTTTGAGCTAAACGATGTAGATGCGCTTGATGTTTATGTAGATGGCGCAGATGAAATTAATGCCCATAACGAAATGATCAAAGGCGGCGGCGCAGCACTTACCCGCGAAAAAATAGTCGCAGCCGTTGCAAAACAGTTTGTGTGTATTGTTGATGACACAAAATTAGTAGATACATTGGGCGACTTCCCACTTCCGGTAGAAGTTATACCCATGGCACGCAGCTACGTAGCGCGTGAATTATTAAAACTTGGTGGCGACCCTGTTTACCGCCAAGGCGTAGTAACCGATAACGGTAACGTTATTTTAGATGTACACAATTTAAGTATTAGTAATGCCAAACAACTTGAAACACAAATTAATTCAATTGTTGGCGTAGTTACCAACGGCCTATTTGCGATGCGCGGTGCTGATAAAGTAATTATCGGCACTAAAAATGGGCCACAAATTAAATAGGATGAGGTTATGAGTAAGGTATCGTTAGCAAAAGACAAAATTAAAATTCTCTTGCTTGAAGGTGTTCACCAAAGCGCTGTAGAAACGCTTAAACGTAATGGTTACAGCAACATCGATTACGTAAAAACATCGCTACCTGAGGACGAACTTAAAGAGCGTATTAAAGATGTGCACTTTGTAGGGCTTCGTTCTCGTACTCATATTAATCAAGCCGTTTTAGACTCAGCTGAAAAGCTAGTAGCCATTGGCTGCTTTTGTATTGGTACTAACCAAGTTGACTTAAACGCAGCGCGCGAGCGCGGTATTGCGGTATTTAACGCACCGTTTTCAAACACACGCTCTGTCGCAGAGCTGGTACTTGGCGAAATACTCTTGTTATTACGTGGTATTCCACAGCGTAATGCAGCAGCACACCGTGGCGGCTGGTTAAAAACGGCAACCGGCTCATTTGAAGCTCGCGGTAAAACACTCGGGATTATTGGCTACGGCCACATTGGTACGCAGCTTGGTATTATGGCTGAAAACATTGGTATGACCGTAGAATATTACGATATTGAAGATAAGCTATCTTTAGGTAATGCCACGCAAATTCATAACCTAACACAGCTTTTACAGCGCGCTGATATTATTAGTTTACACGTACCAGAAACACCGCAAACTAAAAACCTGATTGGCACTGCTGAGCTTGCCGTAATGAAGCAGGGCTCAATACTAATTAACGCTTCACGCGGTACTGTAGTGGATATTGATGCACTTGCCGAAGCACTTAGCGAGAAAAAGCTAAGCGGCGCTGCTATTGATGTATTCCCTGTTGAGCCAAAATCTAACGAAGAAGAATTTGTATCGCCACTGCGCGAATTCGACAACGTTATATTAACGCCGCACATTGGTGGTTCAACCCAAGAAGCGCAAGAAAACATTGGTATTGAAGTAGCCGGTAAATTAGCTAAATACTCAGATAATGGCTCAACTATTACGGCTGTTAACTTCCCTGAGGTTTCGCTGCCAGAGCTTGCTAACCGTAGCCGCTTATTGCATGTACACCACAACCGCCCAGGTGTACTTACGCAAATTAACCAAGCGTTTGCCCAGCACGGTATTAATATTGCCGCTCAGTACTTACAAACTGATGAATCAATTGGTTATGTAGTTATTGACGTAGATACCGATCAATCAGAAGTTGCGCTTAAAGAGCTAAGTGCAGTAGAAGGTACAATTAGAGCGCGTATTCTTCACTAAAAGGTGAAGTGTAAAAAATAAATAAACACCGTGTTTAAAATAAATACGGTGTTTTTATTTTAAAGCTAACTTAACTTTAGGCTCTCATTTCAACGTATTTACCTAGGTGCCCATTATAAACCTTGAGTAGCGCCTTGCTTAAACAGTTTCAAATTTTCATAACCACTTATACTTTCACAGCTGATGCTATCCTCGCATTTACCTCCTTTAATACGACTCGATACGGCGGTTCGCATACTAGGCATATTTTTTATATTAGTTATAAAATTACCCATTGTTTGCTTTTCTCTAACAACGGTTATTCGCTCAATATCTTTATTTTCAGGCTCTCTTGGTAAATCAATGCCTAAAGCGGCAAGCTTTAGTTTTGCCCTTGGGTCTTTTATAGCCGCCTTTTTATAATGCTTAACTGCTTTTTCTTTATTGGATTGACCTAAAATTGCTGATTCATACACTTTAGCTAGTAAAAAATTAGCCCTCACATAGCCCTTATTTGCTGCCAGTTCTAGCTTTTCTTTTGCTTCTAAAGCATCATCTTTTGTCGGGTTATTAGCTAGCGTATATGCTGCAATATAATAATTTGCTTTAGGTAACTTTTTAGCGGCATGTCGTAAGTTTGTAAAGCCAAGGCTTTTATTAACTTCACCACCTTGGCCTTCAATCATCATTATGCCAAGTTTAAACTGGCTATTAGGCAGCCCCCAACGAGCGGCTTCATAAAAGTACCTTCTTGCTTTTTTTAAATCTTGCTCTACACCATAACCATTATAATAAAAAGTGCCCAACATCTCTTGAGCAAGTGGGATCTGTTGACGTGAGTATTGCTTTAGCTTTTTAAACTCTTCCTTACATTTTTCTGAAGAGCATGACTCCACCTTGATATTGTGCTCAAAATTAGTTTTTGCTGATATGGTTGGCGAAAGCGATAAGGTTATTACTTGGGTAAGAATTAAAAATAAGCGCATAATTAGGTCCATTTCCGTATGTATAACTAATACACTAGCCAAACAGAGACTGAAAAACAAGCAGCTCAACCAATGCAAAAGCATTTAAAAACAGATTATTATATTGCACAAAAAAGCGTGAGATATACTCACGCTCTAACAACTTCAGTGTTTGCAGCCAACCATATAGGCAACTACAAAGCTAAAACGACTTTATTCGCCTTTAACTTCTAAATTAACGAATTTAACTAGCTCTTCTGGCTGGCCAGCTAACATCATTATTTGCTGGTTTACTTCCATCATGGTTTTACCTTCAGGCAATTTTGCCGATATGCTTAAAGAGTTTAGGCCTTTGGCAAAGTCAGTAAGCGATTGTGCAATTTCTTCAGTTACAGGAGCTTGTTGCAATTGTTGCTGTAGCGTCATTTGCATTTGCTCAAGCGTCATACCTTGCTTTTCAAGCTCACTCACAAATAGCTCTTTTAATTTGCCTTGGTTATTAAGTACTAAATTAATATTACGAGGCTCAAGCTTGCTCATAGCTTGCATCACTAAGGTTTGCTGTTGTAACTCTTGCTCGTAAGTAAGTGGCGTGTCCCCTGCTTCTTGCTGCGCTTTGCTTATAGCAAGGGATGCGTCCATTAATGCTTTAGCATTGGCAAGGCCTACATCCATATTAAAACTAACAATATCTTTTGCATCGAGCTTTAAAACTACGTCGCTGTCGCCAGATTGTTCATCGTAATCGAGCGATGAGCTTAAGTCGTAACTTGCTGAAGCAAGCATTTCGTTTGTATCAGCAGGTAGTTTTGCTACAAAGTCTTTATCGAACTGGAAGCTTTTTACTGTAAACGATGTATGTGGCGATATTTTATCGGTTTCGTAACCGGTTACTTCAATACTTTGAATATGCGCTACGTTTTCACCTTCAGGGCTTATTACTTCCATGTTAGTAATTTCAACACTTTTAGAAATAACACTTGCCGATAAACCCGCATATTTAAACGTTGCACCAGTTTGATCGCTTACTAAAGCTAGCTGCTTGTCTACTTCGGTACGTACTTCTTGAGTTGCTACATAGTTTGCGTAGCTAATGCCACCCACACCTGCTGCAACAATGGCTATGGCTATTACGAGTTTTTTCATGTTATTTCCTTATTCTGTTCTTTGTATAAGTTATATTAGCTCAAGAGTAACATTGCATGGCAATCCCTGTAAGCGTTAATTAATCAAACTAAGAAGCTCATGCACTGTTTTTACAGGCGTAATTTTAGCGCCTAAGCCTTCCATCGATTTATGGTAATTACGAAATGGAATAAATATTTCGGTAAAACCATGCTGCGCCGCTTCTTTAACTCGCGGTACACCACTGTCGATTGGGCGTACGTCGCCGTTTAAGCTAAGTTCACCCATAATGCAGGTTGTACGCGGTACTACAAATTCGTTTAAGCTACTTAAAAGCGCAGTCACTAACGCTAAATCAATACAGGTTTCGGTTTCATCAATTCGTAAGCCGCCCACAATATTAAAAAACGTATCGTGGAATATTTTGGTTTTGGTGTGTTTACGTAAAATACCAGTAAGCATTTTTATTCGGTTCATGTTTAAACCTACACATACTCGCTGTGGGAATTCAGCTTCGGTTTCGGTGGTTAAACATTGTATTTCGAGCAATAAGTTCCGGTTACCTTTTCGGATACACGTAATAGTAGAGCCTGGTGATTCAGTACTTGATCCTGATAAAAAAATCTCGCTTGGGTTATCAACGCTCAGCATGCCGCGCTCGCACATTTTAAAAATGCCTACGGTATCAATATCACCAAAACGGTTTTTATTAGCTCTTAGCGTACGTACTTGTCCATCATTCGTGTCAATATGCAATAAAGCATCCACTATATGCACTAATGTTTGCGGCCCTGCAATTTCGTTGTTTTTATTTACATGGGCAATAATAAACATGGTGACATCGTTTTGCTTACAATACTGGGTAAGCGCTTGTGCGGCACTTTTTACTTGCGAAGGCGAACCTGGGCTGCCGTTGGCGGTATCGGTTACAACCGCTTGAATAGAGTCGATGACAGCAAACTTAATTTTATTTTTATCAAGCTCTTCAATAATGGTTTCTACGCTGGTTTCGGAAAGTAAATAAAGCTCATCGGCGTTGTAATTAAGCTTTAGTCTGTTTACACGGTTTTTAAACTGCGACAGCGACTCCTCAGCTGTACAATAAAGCGATGGCATACGCTGCGACATTCTGGCTACTAAGTCAGATAATAGCGTTGTTTTACCCGCACCAGGGTCGCCCGAAATAATATTAACCGAGCCTGTGGTTACCCCGCCGCTTAGTACACGGTCAAGTTCACCTATTTCGGTTAGTTGCTTTTCGGCTTCTGTGGTGGCTACATCGTCAATTTTTTTAGAGCCGCCGCCAACACCACCGGCATAGCCACCTACCGTTGCGCGCGCAGCCGCTTTTTTACTTTGTCCTGCTGAGGGTTTAAATTCTGCCAACGTGTTCCATGCACCACAGCGACACTGACCTTGCCAACGTTGATAGTTCATACCACATTCTGTACAAACAAATTCTACTTTTGCCGCTTTAGCCATTTATAACCTTACCTACTATTGTTTAATTTGAGCGTTTACTATTAAGAATAGATATTACCATTGAAGCAATGTGCTTGCAGTGTAGCATTCGTCACACGTAGTTTGTTTCTACTTTAAATACAAATACATACTACTTTTTATTTTGCCCTAATTTAGGGCATACTTATTGCTTTTATATGCTTTGAAGTAACTTGCCAATAATTTGGCATTTAACACATAATAACAAGAGTTAAACTGTACTTACACGAAAAACCGTACCTATATCAACACTGTGGTGCGATGTTACGTTTATTGAATTTTCAAATAAATGGACTTTACAGTATACCTACTTTTCAATTAGACGGTGACGATTTATAAATGGCTGAAGACATACTGCTCAAACACGAAAGTCTCGTAAATGAGTTAAAAACCTATTTAGGTAACGCGAAGTTCGACCAAATTTTCAAATCTAAAACGGCCGGTTTAACAAAGCCTGAGCAATTTTTGATGAAAATGGAAATGTCGCGCCTATCTCAGCCAGTAGCCCGCTTTGTAGACCTACGGGGCTTAGTTACTGGGCAAGTGCGCCCATATGAGCATAATGGCAAACAACATTTTATGGATGATACTGCCATAGAGGTTTTTGAAGCAGCCCTTAAGCAACACGGCGGCTATACGTTAGCAGTATACGAAGCAGTAATGAATACCGAAAACAACCATCGCGTACTGCAAAAGCAAGCGCAAGAGCAAAGTGATGCGCAAGCCGAAAACGATACCCTAACTACCAGCGTAATAAAATTTGCCTCATACGAAAGTCGCTCTGAAGAGCGGATGAACTACTCAATTAAAGTTAAAATTGAGTACAATGATCATAAAAATATTGCCGCTAGCACGTCAGACATTTCTTTAAGTGGCTGTAAAATTAAACTTTCTACTCGGCAAGTTATTAAAAAAGGGCAACTCATTGCCATGCGCCTGGTTGGGCTTGAACAAGATTTTGAGTTAGGCCTTAAAAACGGTATTCAATATGAAGTCGTGGCAGTTGATAACATATCACGCGAATATAACCACATTCGTTTAAAGCGCACTTATATAGAAAACAATGAAAAGTTTGATGAGTTTTTAGAAAGCTTTATTCATGGCAATAAACGCCGCTATAAAGTGAATTTAGATAACACCCTTGATGCAGTTGTTTCCAAAGGTTATGAGCAATATTATATCCCCCGTGTTACCTCTTTATACGTATTTTTAAGTAAAAAAGGCGACCATATAGTCCCAAGCTTGAGCCTGACAACTGAAAATAACATTTTTATTCAGCGCTATTTTACTGATGAAAGAAAAGTGCCCTGCTTATATAGCGTTTTGAATAACCAACGCATTAGTCAAATGCTTAGCCAAGTAACCGCCGTAAAAGAAGAGTATCTATATACATTTACACATGTGTCTGCGGGAAAAATCTATTACTACTCAGCCACGCGTACAGAGCTTAATAACAACCCTAAATTAAAAAATCTATTTTTAGGATTCGGCAGTCAAAAAGATAGTTGGCAATGTTTTAAGCTACAAGTTATGCCAAGCCACCCTGATGATTCGTTTATTCCGTTATCGCTACCAAACTCGGCGGGTAAAAATATAGAAAAGCTAAATAAACCGCCATCGCCACGTGTGTCAGGCCTTATAAAAGATGTGAAATACATTGCGGTTTTAACTGCCATTGGCAATAGCGAAGAACAAGCAAATTATAAAAAATTACCGTTTGATAAGGCGATAGTGAACCAACTTAAGCATTTTGGCCATGCTAAGCATAACAAACCACCTTATTTAGATATTGTTGCGTTAGAGTATGTAAATTTGCGCTCTCATAAACGCTACTTATATAAAACACCCGCTTTAGTTACCTTTGAGGATAAGCAGTACCAGGCCCATTCTCGGGATTTTTCGGTGATGGGTTTGCAATTAGAGTCATCCGTACCGGTTAGCTTTAAAAAGGGTGATATTGTTTTACTATCTTTCCCCGATTTACAAAAAATAACTAAAAAACATAACTTAAGTGAGCTTAAATACGAAGTAATGGCGATTAGTAAGTCATTAACAACCATTAATTTAAAAGCGAACAGAGTGGCTGACTTACCACATGCAGGTGTTAACTTTTTTACCCAATTAATTGAAAGTAATAAAGATAAACTAAAAGTATCTGAAGAAGCCCCGAAAATAGAAGGCCTTTCTACTGCACTGAGAAATATGGTGACCAAAAGTGTGTGCCAATTCCCGCTTTATTTACATAAAGAAGCAAACCACTTTATTCCAGGTGCCATAGGTTTTGGTTTATATGCCAGCCCTATCCACGTTATTTTACAAAATTTTGGCTTATTAAATAACAAAACTGATCTGAGCCATATTTTAACGCAACAACAAATTATTGATGTGATCACCCCAAGCATCAAAGATCGTAGCCGACAAGACCCGCCTTTACCGTTTACTCTCGTGATTAATTTTGACCCTAAGCAAGAGACTATTGAAAAGGCTGTCACAAGCCAATGCGTACTAGGTGAAAACTATTCAAGCTTTAGCGAGCAAATTAGTGCAGGCGTTAAATCTGAACTGGTATTTGTAATGCGCTTATATTTATCGCGTACTGGGCGCCCAGATACAGACTATCTATCAAATGAGCTAAAGTATGTAAGCCAATATGCAATGCACAAAGCAAAGGATATAGAAGAAGCGCTATGGGCAGTATCTGGCGTGGGTGATATTGTAGATATAACCGACGAAGCCCTTAGCCATTTACAATTAGATCAAAAGCAAGTAGCCCAAATGGGCCGAAGAAAACTGTTGTGGTTAAACCGCTTACGTTAAGCGGTTTAACTTATGCTGTGGTTATTTATGTAAAGGAATTGCCAGCATGTACAGTAACTGTAATAACGACCCCTTACATATAGCTGCTTGAGCTTGCTCCACCACTTTTGGTTTACCATGTACGGCAACGCCTAACCCTGCTTTTTCCATCATTAACAAATCGTTTGCACCATCGCCAATGGCTACCGTTTGCGTATTTGCTAAGCCCAACTTTTGTTGCAGTGTTTCTAAAACAACCGCTTTTTGCTGCGCATCAACTATAGTACCAGAGACCTTACCTGTGAGCTTGTCGTTTGCAAACTCAAGCACATTAGCATGTACTTCATCTAAATTAATAAGCTGTTGCACACGCTCTGCAAAGGGTACAAACCCGCCTGATGCGATAGCAAGATACCAATTATGCTGCTTTAATATTTGGCATAAGGCTTTAATACCTGGCATTAATGGTAAAGTATTTTTTAACTCATCTATTAAGCTTTGCTCTATGCCAGCTAACTTTGCTACACGTTGATTTAAACTTTCGCTAAAATCTAACTTGCCAGCCATTGCAAGTGCGGTTACAGAAGCCACATCGTCATATACATCTGCTAAACGCGCAATTTCATCAATGCATTCTATGGTGATGGCGGTGGAGTCCATATCCATAACCAATAAGCCTGGTTCATATAAGTTTGGCGGTGTGGCAACTTGCACTAGCTGACAATCAAGCGAATTTGCAAACTCCCCTAGCACAAGCGGATTAATTTTTTGCTCTGACTCTGGGCTATAAAAACACAAAGCTGGGGCTAACCCTAAGTCGGGTTGATAGTGACATACAGCCGTTACATTGAGTTCGTGCTTTTTTAAAAATTCGATAATGCTAGTTACGTGCTTTAGTTCAAAATCGCCTGCAAACGCAATACTAAATAACCCAACGGTTTTATCTGGTTGTGTTTGAGCAGTAGTAAACTGCCCATCATTATAATTAAACCATGTGTTTAGCGTTAAAGTGTGTAATGCTTGCTCAGCAGCTGGCTGTGCCATGTTCGTTTGCGACATGGGGTCTCCGTGTTTGTTATTTGTTTTTTTAATTTTGCGTATCTTTTAGAGGATTCATAACGCTAAATTCGCCATTGAGGTAGATTTAAGGTTATAGTTACTGTAGTTGTAACATCAAATCAAAATGCTGTCAGTAGCATATACGGTGACTATGAAAAATAACCATATAAAAAGCCCTTTATCTGCATCACAAAGAAAGCGAATTATTCGTTTATTATTGGCTGCGGGCTGTTTTGTATTACTGAGTTTTGTAGGTGTTAACAGCAGCTTTGAAAGCCACCAACTGCTTTATAATAGTGCCGATAACACTGCCAAAAGCTTAGCCCGATTTATGGCACTGAATGCTAAAGAGCCATTACTTGCTAAAAATAAGCCACAACTTACTGCGCTATGCAACGATATAAGTAAAGACGATTTTGTACTTTCAGCCACAATATACGATCAGCAAGGCGTGCTTATAGCAAGCAGCGATCATTGGCAGTCACATCATGTATTTGGCCAATTACCAGAGTCGACCCCTGGAATAAGTAAACTAAAAACCCCGTTTGTTGAGCCTGTTGTAAGCGACATAGATAAGCCTCTTGGCTTTGTCTCTATTACCTATTTAACACGTGCTGCGATATCAGACAGTCACAATCATTTTCATGATTTAGGCAGGCAAGTTTTGTTAATGCTAGTTATTGCGTGTATTTTTACGTGGCAGTTAGGGCGTGGACTAAAACGTTGGCAGGTAAACCGCTATATGCAAAAAACCTCAGAGCAAGAGTCATAAAGCTGCTTCGCAAGCGCCTCTTTATCGCTACTTTGCTTTAAACTACATAATACATTGAACACATTTGGAATGTGTAATGGCGTATTAATTTCACCTTGATGACCGCTAAGTGGCATTGAAGGCGAGTCGGTTTCGAGCACTAAATGTTGTGGCTCAATTTGAGCAATGACATTACGGGTTTTAGCAGCCCGTTCATAGGTAATAACCCCACCTACCCCTAATTTAAAGCCCTGTTTGATATAATACTGGGCTTGCTGGAGTGATCCCGAAAACGCATGTATCACCCCACCACATTTTGGCTTACAACGTTTAAACGATTGCGCAATTAAGTCATGGCTTTGCCTGTGGTGCACAATAAGCGGTAGGTTCAGTTCGTTAGCAATCGTTATTTGCTGCTCAAACAATCTTGTTTGCTTTTCAAGGTCTTCAATACTTCTATCAAGCCCACACTCACCTATTGCTACCAGTTGATTATTGTTCACCTTTGCAAAGTCGAATAGCTGCACTAAGTGAGCATCTTTATGATCACCTAAAAAGTAAGGGTGAAGGCCTGCGGCAATATGTACTTGTGAGTATTTATCTTTAAATTCAATTAGTTGCTTTGATTGCGCCAAGCTGATACCTGGCACAACAAAACGCTCAACACCTTTAGCAATACACTCTTTTATGAGTGATTCGCGATTTGTATCAAATTCGCTAAAATCAAGATGGCAATGCGAGTCTATAAACTTCACAGCGTAAACCGATTAAGGGTTTAAACGTGTTATTTGCCAGCTATTATCGGCTTGACGCTGATATATAAAACGGTCGTGCAATCGATGCGCGCCACCTTGCCAAAACTCAATTTTAGAAGGCACTACGCAATATCCGCCCCAAAAATCTGGCAGTGGAATTTCGCCGTTAGCAAATTTACTCTTCATATTGGCAAAGGTTTCCATTAGCGCTTTTCGCGAGGACACCGGACGGCTTTGCGCTGATGCCCATGCGGCTAATTGACTTTCTTTAGGGCGAGATAAAAAATATTTTGCCACCGCTGATGTTGGTAATGGTTTTGCCTCGCCGTATACAATCACTTGGCGCTCCATATGGTGCCATGGAAAATGCAGCGATATTTTATTATTACCTTTTAGCTCTTGTGCTTTACGAGAGCCGGTATTAGTAAAAAATACAAACCCGTTATCATCTAAATGCTTTAACAGTACAATACGCTGTGAAGGTTGCCCAGTTTCATCAACTGTTGCTACAACCATCGCCGTTGGGTCTGGAATATTACTGCCAACAGCATGCTCAAGCCACGTTTCAAATTGTTTGAATGGATCATCTTGCAAGTTATCTTCGCTTAGCGCGTCTTGCAGGTATTCACGGCGGATATCTTCGAGTTTCATAAACAAATCCTTCTCTGTTTATTAAAGCGTATGTGGGTAAGTTAAGGTCAGGCTGTTAATCGTTATAAGAGCAAAAATAAAAATGTTTTGTTTAATGTTAGTTTAGTGTTGGGTTTCGTTTCACTAAACCCAACCTACGATGCTATCAGCTATCAGCTATCAGCTATCAGCTATCAGCTATCAGCTATCAGCTACAAAATTGATTAACTTACAAAAGTTCGTCAAGTAAAGCCTAAAATCATCTGCAAGTGTAGGAGTGCTAGCAAGGCGGTAAAACTATTTATGCCAAGGAGCATACGGTTTGTATGTGACTTAGGCTAAATAGTTTTACCAACGCAGCTAAAGCGAACTACACGAAGCAGACGTTCACCTAAGTAGTTTAGCCTAAGACAAGGCATCCAACCCGACTTATCCCTATGAGCATACGGTTTGTATGTGATTAGGGTAGAACTCTGTGCCAAGTTATGTCGGCAAGTGTAGGAGTGCTGACAAGGCGAAGTGCTTTTTTATGCCAAGGAGCATACAATTAGTATGTGACTTAGGCTAAAAAAGCACGACAACGCAGTCAAAGCGAACTACACGAAGCAGAAGGTGATTACATTTGCTCCATGACTTCAATGCCTAACAGATCCAATCCTGTTTTTAGCGTATCTGCCACTAAATTACACAGCACTAAACGGCTGTCACGTACGCTTGGCTCTACGCCTTCTTTTAGTACTGGGCAGGCTTCGTAGAATGTCATGTATAAGCTAGCTAGCTCGTATAAGTAGCTACATAATACGTGGGGAGTAGCCTCAGAGATCATTAAATCAAGGACTTCTTCAAGCTGTAGCAGTTTAAGCGCTAGCGCTTTTTCTTGCGGCTCAGCTATAGCTACATCAGCATTTAACGAGGCAGCATCTACACCTGATTTACGGAAAATACTGCGCACTCGCGTATAAGCATATTGTAAGTAAGGTGCTGTGGCGCCTTCAAAGCTTAACATGGTGTCCCAGTTGAATATGTAATCGCTGGTACGGTGCTTAGAAAGGTCAGCGTACTTAACCGCGCCAATACCGACTTTACGCGCAATTTCGCTGCGCTCATGTTCTGACAAATCAGACTCACGCTCAGCAAGTTTTGTTGCTGCACGGCTAATTGACTCTTCAAGTAAGTCGGCAAGTTTAACAGTGCCACCGGTGCGAGTTTTAAATGGTTTACCATCGGCGCCCATCATGGTGCCAAACGGGCAAAACTCATAGCTTGTCTCATCACGTAAAAGGCCTGCTTTTCGTGCTGTAAGCTCCACTTGATTAAAGTGAAGGCTTTGACGCGCATCAACAAATATTAAAATACGTTCAGCGCCTAAAGTGTTTGAGCGGTAATTACATGCGGCTAAATCGGTGGTTGCATATAAAAAGCCACCGCCAGATTTCTGCACGATAAACGCTGATGGCTCACCATCTTTGTTGGCAAGCTCATCTAAAAACACCACTTGTGCGCCTTGCGACTCTACAGCAATATTTTTATCTTTTAAAAGGCTAATAATATCGTTAAGTTCGCTGTTGTATGCACTTTCAGCCATAATATCGTCTTGAGTAAGCGTTACATTTAGACGTTTATATACTTCTTCAGAGTGCTTAACTGAGGTTGCTATAAATAACTTCCATAGCTTTTCACAGTGCGCATCGCCGCCTTGTAGTTTAACCACGTAATCACGGGCTTTATCGGCAAAGCCTTCTTCATCGTCAAAACGTTTTTTAGCGTCGCGGTAAAACGTTTCTAAATCAGCAAGCGCTACCGACTCTAAGTCTACGCCTTGGCTAATTTGATCTTCTAAATGCGCAATTAGCATACCAAACTGTGTGCCCCAATCGCCCATATGGTTTTGGCGAATAACTTTATCGCCTCTAAACTCAAGGGCACGTACAATCGCATCACCAATAATGGTTGAACGTAAATGGCCTACGTGCATTTCTTTTGCAAGGTTTGGTGATGAGTAATCTACTACCACAGTTTGTGGGTTAGTGTGCTCATTCACAGCCAGTTTTGCATCGCTGTTTGCTGCTTTTACACTGTTTGCTAAAAACTCAGGCTTTAAGTGGATGTTAATAAAACCTGGGCCGGCAATTTCTGTTTTTTCAGCAATATCATTTACATCTAAATTATCAATAATTTTTTGCGCAAGCTCGCGTGGGTTGCTTTTCATTTTTTTAGCGGCACCCATTGCACCATTAATTTGGTAATCACCAAATTGCGGGCGTGTGCTTTGTGTAACTGCTGGATTGGTATCTTCTGGTAGGCCTGCAGCGGTCATGGCGGCAATGGCTTTTTCTACTAAAATAGTACGAATGTTCATTATATTATTTACCTATGTAAGCCCGCCATAGCAGGCTTTCAGTTAACTTTAGTCAGTCAGTTCTAATTTTCGCGCGTGTGGCTAAAGGTTACGTCTGGGTAACGCTCTACCGATAAATTTAGGTTTACGCGACTTGGTGCTATGTAAGTTAAGTTATCGCCACCATCAAGCGCTAAGTTGCTTTCGCACTTACGCTTAAACTCTTCAAACTTTTTAACGTCGTCACAATGTACCCAGCGCGCAGTATTTACGTTAACACCTTCGTAAATAGCATCTACGTTGTATTCTGCTTTTAAACGCGCAACAACAACATCAAACTGCAGCACACCTACTGCGCCTACAATCAAATCGTTATTAATAAGCGGTCTAAATACTTGTACTGCACCTTCTTCAGATAACTGTACTAAGCCCTTTAGTAGCTGCTTTTGCTTAAGCGGATCTTTTAATCGAATACGGCGGAACAATTCAGGGGCAAAGTTAGGAATGCCACTAAATTTAAGCTTTTCGCCTTGCGTAAAAGTATCGCCAATCTGAATAGTGCCGTGGTTATGCAAACCAATAATGTCGCCTGCGAATGCATCTGCTGCGCGCTCACGATCGCCCGCCATAAAGGTTACCGCATCGGAAATACTTATTTGTTTACCAATACGCACATGGTTCATTTTCATGCCTTGGCTGTATTTACCCGATACAATACGCATAAAGGCTATACGGTCACGGTGTTTAGGGTCCATGTTAGCCTGAATTTTAAATACAAAGCCGGTAAAGTTTTCTTCAGTTGCAACAACTTGGCGGTCTTCTGTTTCACGCGGCAATGGTGTTGGTGCCCACTGTGTTAAACCATCAAGTACATGGTCTACACCAAAGTTACCAAGGGCTGTACCAAAGTAAACAGGCGAAAGCTCACCCGCTAAAAACAGCTCAAGGTCAAACTCGTTAGAGGCGCCAATTACCAGTTCTAGTTCTTCACGTAATTGCTCGGCAAGCTCTTCACCAATGGCGGTATCAAGCTCTGGGTTATCAAGGCCTTTTACAGTGCGTACTTCTTGAATCGTATGACCTTGGCCTGTTTTGTATAAAACTGCCTCGTCGTTATGAATGTGATAAACACCTTTAAACTCTTTACCACAACCAATTGGCCACGTAATAGGCGCACAGGCAATGTTTAGCTCTGTTTCTACTTCATCAAGTAGCTCCATTGGGTCACGAATATCACGGTCACACTTATTCATAAAGGTAACGATTGGGGTAGTACGCAAGCGCGTAACTTCCATAAGTTTACGGGTACGTTCTTCTACACCTTTTGCGGCATCAATAACCATTAAACACGAATCTACCGCAGTTAAAGTACGGTAAGTATCTTCTGAGAAGTCTTCGTGTCCAGGAGTATCAAGTAAATTAACTAGCGCATTGTTATATGGAAACTGCATGACAGAGGTAGTAACTGATATACCACGCTCCTTTTCCATTTCCATCCAGTCAGACTTTGCATGCTGATTAGAGCCACGGCCTTTTACAGTACCGGCTTTTTGAATCGCTTGTCCGAACAAAAGTACTTTTTCGGTGATGGTGGTTTTACCAGCATCCGGGTGCGATATAATTGCAAAAGTCCTTCGCTTGCTAATTTCGTTGATAATATTCTGGTCTGCCATTAATAAGTTCTTTTAGTTTGATGCCAAGTTACATGCATAACATTGAGTGTATGCAAGGCAACCCGTTAAGTTGATCGTTATTAACTGGGCTTTGAGCAATTTAGTGTGAATAAATTGACAACAATTAACGCCATATAGCTAATTTTTTAATAGTGGCAATTGTAACAGGAGTCGGTATAAAAGTGTGCTATCTAACTTAAAAATATCTTGGCTTTGTCTAATCACTATTTTAGGGGGCCATCTAACTGTAATTTAATCGGTAGATACATTAAATTTTAACAATGATGTTTTCACTTAAAGCACAATACATAGGGTAATTTTTTAAAACTTAACAGATAAACTTAAAGTGCCAAGAATATAAAAGCCTCCTTAGCAATAACTTATTAACGACCCATGTATTAAAACATTATATTTTTACTCTAAATTAACGCTAATCGACCTTAGCTTCTTGAGAATTAAACCTGTAACGCATATCATTGATAGATTGCACGGAGGATAAGTAGTTTGGTCATGAAAACCAGTAAGTTAAGCATTCGATTATTATGGTATATAACTCCTTTGGTGATATTACCTTTGCTATTTTTAGGTGGCTTTACCCTAACTAATGTAACCAATTCGACCCAAAAACAAGCCGACCTTATAATGAGCCGCTTTGTTGAGCAACAGCAACAAAAGGTTTTTAACTACATAGACTCGTTTCATTCCACAGCAAAACTACTGTCAACCTCACCGGTTTTAAGTGATTTTTTATCAAACGACATTCACGCTGATGGCAGCTATACTCGCCGTTTAGGGGCACTAATGGATGTTTTTGCCAGTTATAGCGAAGCCTACCCAGATATAATTAGTATTAATTTAGTGTCGGCCAGTGGTAAAAGTGACGCGTATTACTCTAACAACCTAACAACTGCACCGCAGTCATACCCATTTTTTAAGCAAGTACTGCAAAGTAATTTGCGCCAGCAACAATTTATGGTGCAAAACAGCGACGGCACCACAAATTTATTTTTTGTACAACGCGTTCAAAGTGTAGATTACTATTTAAAGCGGCCACAACAACTTGGCTTTATAGTATTACAAGTCGAACCTTCTATATTAAACACCAGTATTTTAGAAGCGCCTTACAACAATACGCTAAATTTATTGCTTACAAACGATGGGCAAATTTTATTTAGCTCAGACTACAGTTTACGCGGACAATACATTACCGAGCACGAGCTTGAACAAGTGCATAATTTAGCTGATGTAGGCACCCTTTCGACTATTGAGCTTTCTAGCATAGACAAAATAGAAAGAATGATTTTTGCCGTACAAATGAGTGGCGGTTATTATTTTGTATCAACCATTCCAAAGGGCGTGCTTTATCAATCGGGTAAGGCTATTAGCTTAATTACAGGCTTAATTGTGATTATTTCGGTGATCACCCTGCCTATTCTTATTTTTGTGGTTGTTCGCAACTTACTACTTAACCCCATTGAGCTTTTAGGGGCGGCTAGCCATCGTGTTGGTGATGGTGATTTATCGGTAAATTTACCGGCTCATACCAATGATGAAGTTGGGGTATTGTTTAACGATTTTAACCACATGATCAACCAAATTAGACACTACCAAGAGCAGCTTGAAGAATATAAACACCACCTAGAAGATAAAGTAGAAAGCCGCACTAAAGCGCTTGAAGCGATGAATAGCCAACTTGAACTTGCGATAGCTCAAGCTGAGCAAGCCAACCAGCTTAAAAGTCGCTTTTTAGCAAATATGAGCCATGAGATACGCACTCCACTTACTGCCATTATGGGCTTTACCGAGCAGTTACTAATTAACGATAAAGTGGTTAACGATAAGCAGCATTTAAACACTATTTTAAGAAACTCTAAACACTTATTAGAGCTAATAAACAACATACTCGATTTATCTAAAATAGAAGCAGAAAAGCTTGCAGTAGAGCAGGCGCCACTCAATGTAGTCCAACTAGTTCACGATATTGAATCAATTATTGAACCGCTAGCACGAGAAAAGCAGCTCGCGTTCAGCATTCATTACGAGCTGCCATTACCACGCACTATTTATAGTGATATGACGCGTTTAAAACAAATCTTAATAAATATCGCCAGTAACGCCGTTAAATTTACCGAACAAGGTAAAGTGTCTATTTGTGTGCATTACTTACAAAGTAAGCAACAGCTTGAGTTTGTGGTTAAAGACACAGGTATTGGTATGTCTGAGCACCAAATAGAGCGTATATTTAAGCCTTTTGAACAAGCTGATGCCACCACAACGCGACGTTTTGGAGGCACAGGCTTAGGTTTGTGTATATCTAAAAACTTAGCACAGTTATTAGGTGGCGATGTCACTTTAAAAAGCGAAATTGGTATAGGCAGTCGCTTTGCTATTACCGTTGATTGCCATATTAACGAGCCTAAACAATCATTAGAGCTTTTAACTGAGAAAGCACAGCTTATTCCAGAAAAAGACCCTTTCTTGTCGTTTGCTACTTCTAGTTTTGATGCCAATATATTGGTGGCCGAAGATAATCCAGATAACCAGCTTCTTATAAAGCTTTTATTACAAACCTGGGGGCTTGAGCCTGATATGGCTAATAACGGTGCTCAAGCGGTAGAAATGGCGCTAGTAAATGACTACCAGCTTATTATTATGGATATGCAAATGCCTGTAATGGGTGGCCTTGAAGCAACTAAAATGCTACGCCATGCCGCCTACGATGGGCCTATAATTGCGCTTACCGCCAATGTAATGAACCATGATATAGACACCTATATAGAAGCGGGTTGCGATAAAGCACTCGCAAAACCAATCGATAAGGACGCGCTTGAAAACGTACTGGTAAGCTACTTAAATCTTGAAAAAGATAATCAAAATAAGTGGGATAGCTTACTAAAAAGTGAAAAGTTTCAGCAAATTAATGACAACTACGTGGCTAACCTGCCAAGTTACCTGCAAAAGGTAAACAGCTTAAAGGCGAGTAACGATGCAGAAGCACTTAGAAGCGTAGCCCATAGCCTAAAAGGCAGTGCGGGGTGCTTCAATTTTGATGATATTTACCACAGTGCTGCTTTATTAGAAGAGAACTTACTAAGTAACGATCAAACACAGCGCCCTACTTTGATCATTAATTTAATCAATGCAATAGAGCAAACTATCGCTAAAAGTAAAGAAACAGCTTAAAGCTTACAAAAAGCCTAAGTTAAGCGCCATACCCATTAGTATGGCGTCCTCATAACCATTTTTAGTCACATCATCGCTCGGGTAATAATTTTTACGTACCGACATTTGCGTAAAGCCAGCATGTTCGTAAAGCTTTATTGCACGCGCGTTTGATTCGCGTACTTCTAAAAACAGGTTTTCAGCATTTTCCTGCTCGCCATATTCAATAAACTGGCTAAGTAACTGCCTTGCAATGCCTTTACCTTGCTCACTGGGTGTTACACATATATCCATAAGGGTAAAGTCAGGCCCTGCCTTTTCACCAATATAAAAACCTACTAGGGTGTTTTCATCAAACGCCGCTAAATTAAAGTAACGACCGCCCATGCAAGAGCTCATTGTTTTAAGAGACCAAGGATGAGAGTGGCAAGCGGTTTCAATAGCCATTAATTGAGCTATGGCATTTTCGTTTACAGGCTTAAAGTTTATCAAGGTGTGTACTCATTAAAGCCCATAGAGCGCGCTTATCAGAAGCACTGAGCTGTGAGGTTGGTAGTGTAAGCTTATCGTCGGTTAACTCTATACCAGCGCCTTTAAAAACATGGTTAATTATTAAAGGAGGTGCGCTTAACCGTATATCACTTAATAACGGCTCACTCAGCGTTAAACGTTCAGCGGCGGTGCTTTGCGAAACGTCTGAAGAAGAGTCACTATTTTTTTGGCGATAGTGCCGATTTAGTTCAAGGTTTTCTATACCAAAAATAGCTGCGTAACGTGGATGCATAACAACTCAGTAAATTAAACACGGGAACAATATATGAAGTAATAAAAACGATGTAAAGAAGAAATGGCAGGGGCGGAGAGATTCGAACTCCCAACCGTCGGTTTTGGAGACCGCTGTTCTACCAATTGGAACTACGCCCCTGCAATGTCGACGAATTATAGAGACCTTTTAGAAAAGGTAAAGTAAAAAATTAACTTTTTAGTTCAACTGCCTTTAAATTATACAAAACGCTGAATTAGCAAGCTAAATAGCGTTATAAAAACACTTTACCAGCCCAGCAGAGCCTAGATGTTATGCTGTAAATACTCTCACCGGTAATAATTTGGTGCCGAGCATCACGTATTTCATCCGCCCTCACTATTTATGGCGCCTCCTCCCGCCCTAATGCAGCATTTAAGTGCATAAACAAATCAATAACATTAGCAGCATTTATGATACAGTTTAGCGCCTAGGGGATCCGCGCCTTACCACCTAATTGCATATTTCATCATGTATCTTACATACGCGGATCATTAACAATGCAAATATGGAGGAGCTTTACTATTAGCCGTTGCTAGTAGTTCATGCCGTGTTATATGAAGTTTAAATCAAAAAAATACAGTATCGATTCAACCGATTACCAAGTAGGGCAAGACAACGTTAGCAAATGGGGCATGGATATTCATACTAATGTATTTTCTGTTTCTATTGGTCTATCTCTACTTTTTATAATTACCCTGCTTGCCCTATCACCTAACGAAGCAAAAGAGGCAATTAACTCAATAAAAAATGCCGCACTAACTAATTTTGACTACGTATTTATGTGGGGTGCCAATATATTACTGCTGTTTGCAGTAGGTATTGCCGCTTCACCACTGGGTAAAATTCGCCTTGGCGGCGATAAAGCAACGACAGACTATTCAACCTTATCGTGGGTATCTATGCTCTTTGCTGCGGGTATGGGTATTGGCCTTATTTTTTGGGGTGTGGCAGAACCGACTGCATTTTACACCGACTGGTTTGGCACCCCACTCAATGCAGAACCCTTTAGCACACAAGGCCGCGAAATGGCTTTAGGGGCTACAGTATTCCATTGGGGGCTGCACGCTTGGGCAATTTACGGTATGACCGCTTTATGTTTAGCCTATTTTGTTTATAACAAAGGCTTACCGCTTTCTATGCGCTCTGTATTTTATCCGCTTTTAGGAGACCGAGTTTGGGGCAGGTTAGGTGATGTTATCGATGTAATGGCGGTATTAGTAACCCTTTTTGGTCTTGCGACCTCGTTAGGTTTAGGCGGAGCACAAGCCGCCAGTGGTATTAGCCACGTACTGGGCTTTGAAAGCACCTTATTATTACAACAAGGCATTATTTTATTAATTATGAGCTTGGCTATCCTCTCTATTGTGCGTGGTATGAATGGTGGCGTAAAACTCCTAAGTAATATAAATATGGGCATCGCCTTCGTGTTTTTGGGGTTAGTGTTTATTTTAAACTTTACCACCGTACTTGATTCTGCCTACACGGCCGTACTCGGCTATATTAAAAATATCATGCCACTAAGCTACAGCACAGGCCGAGAAGATACGCAGTGGCTACATGGCTGGACCGTATTCTATTGGGCGTGGTGGGTTGCATACGCACCTTGCTTTGGTATGTTTGTAGCGCGTATTTCAAAAGGGCGTACCATACGTGAGTTTTTAGTGTACGTATTACTTATTCCTACTCTCGTAACTACCGCGTGGATGTCGGTTTTTGGTGGTGTAGCAATTGATCAAATTATAAATAAAGTTGGGGTACTAGGGGCGAATCAAGGCATTACAGATGTAACGCTTAGTTTGTTTTATATGCTAGATGCTTATTCGTTTGGTACGCTGCTTTCGCTTTTAGCTGTGGCGTTAATAATTATCTTTTTTGTCACCACCCTCGACTCCGGCTCTATTGTAATAGATAGCCTTACATCTGGCGGCAAACTAGAAGTGCCTATAAAGCAAAAGTTAGTATGGGCCGTTATTGCCAGTATTATTGCTATGTTGATGCTGTGGATTGGCGGCACCGACTCAATTCAAGCGTTGCAATACATTACTATTATCGCCGCCTTACCTTTTACGTTTATTTTACTGCTTGGCAGCGTGAGTTTAGTAAAAGGCATGCTAACTGAGTTACCCCCTAAAACTTAAAAGCTTAGCCTTAAAGTTAGTGCATAAAAAAGCCCGTTTATTAAACGGGCTTTTTAATGTGCAATAATCAGCTCAGTAAATTAAGCTTACTTATTTGGTATTATTCCCACTCTATGGTGGCAGGTGGTTTACCAGAAATATCGTAAACAACGCGTGAAATACCATCAATTTCGTTAATGATACGGTTAGAAACCACACCTAAAAACTCATACGGTAAATGTGACCAACGTGCCGTCATAAAGTCAATCGTTTCAACACAACGCAGTGATACCACCCAGTCGTATTTACGCGCATCGCCCATAACCCCTACCGACTTAACAGGTAAGAATACAGTAAACGCTTGGCTTACTTTATGGTAAAGCTCGGCTTTGTGTAGCTCTTCAATGAAAATAGCATCAGCACGGCGTAGTAAATCACAGTATTCTTTTTTAATTTCACCTAGTACACGTACACCTAAACCTGGTCCTGGGAATGGGTGGCGATAAAGCATGTCGTACGGTAAACCAAGTTCTAAGCCTATTTTACGTACTTCATCTTTAAATAATTCACGCAATGGTTCAACTAAGCCCATTTTCATGTCATCAGGTAAGCCGCCCACATTGTGGTGAGATTTAATTACGTGTGCTTTACCTGTAGCAGATGCTGCAGATTCAATGACGTCTGGGTAAATAGTACCCTGGCCTAACCATTTGGCATTTTTAAGCTTTTTAGCTTGCTCATCAAATACATTGATAAACGTATGGCCTATGGCTTTGCGTTTTTCTTCTGGGTCTGATTTACCAGCTAGGTCAGCTAAAAATTGATCTTCAGCGTCTACTTTAACAATATTTAAGCCAAACTTATTGCCAAACATATCCATCACTTGCTGACCTTCGTTTAAACGAAGTAAACCATTATCAACAAATACACATGTTAGCTTATCGCCAATGGCACGGTGAATAAGCATAGCCACAACAGATGAATCAACACCGCCTGATAAGCCTAATATCACTTCGTCATCGCCAACGGTTTCTTTGATACGCTCAATGGCATCATCAATAATTTTGGCAGGTGTCCATAATTTTTCACAGCCACAAATATCAATTGCAAAACGCTCTAATAAACGTTGTCCTTGATGTGTGTGCGTTACTTCTGGGTGAAATTGTACACCGTAAAAACGCTTTTCTTCATTAGACATAGCTGCATGCGGACACGTTGGTGTTTTAGCTGTGGTGCTAAAACTTGCCGGCACTTCCATTACTTTGTCGCCGTGGCTCATCCACACATCTAAAACGCCGTTGCCGCCATCAGTAATATGATCTTCAATTGCATCAAATAATGCACAGTTACCCACTTTTTCTACCTGTGCATAACCAAACTCTTTTTTATCAGAGCTATGTACACTACCGCCAAGTTGAGCTGCCATGGTTTGCATGCCGTAACAAATGCCCAGTACTGGCACGCCAGCGTTAAACACATATTCAGGTGCACGCGGGCTGTTCTCTAGTGTGGTTGACTCAGGGCCACCAGATAAAATAATACCTTGTGGATTAAACTCGCGAATTTGCTCTTCGGTCACATCCCATGCCCACAGTTCACAATAAACACCAATTTCGCGGATACGACGCGCGATTAATTGAGTGTACTGCGAACCAAAATCTAAAATTAGAATTCGTGAATCGTGAATATCTTTGCTCATGAAGGATCTCGTAAAGTAGATGCTAGATTCCACTAATTTACTTAGTGGCTATAAAAGAGGGCTGGTAATTCCAGCCCCGTAATTTAAACGTGTTGTTTAACCTAAGCGGTAGTTAGGCGCTTCTTTAGTGATTTGCACATCGTGAACGTGCGACTCACCCATACCTGCAGATGTAACACGTACAAACTGAGGTTTTGTATTTAGCTCTTCAATGGTGGCACAACCCGTTAATCCCATTGCGCTACGAAGGCCACCCACTTGCTGATGAATAATCGTTGCAATTGGGCCTTTATAAGCGACGCGACCTTCAATACCTTCAGGTACTAATTTGTCAGCTTGGTTAGATTTTTGGAAGTAACGATCCGACGAACCTTCTTTTTGATCCATCGCACCTAACGAGCCCATACCACGGTACGATTTGTAGTAACGGCCTTGGTAAAGTTCAACTTCGCCTGGCGCTTCTTCAGTACCCGCAAGCATTGAGCCCACCATTACACACGATGCACCCGCAACCAATGCTTTAACAATATCGCCAGAAAAACGAATACCGCCATCAGCAATGACAGGAATGTCACGCCCTTGTAAGCCATCTACCGCATCAGAAATAGCCGTAATTTGTGGTACACCACAACCTGTAACAATACGCGTAGTACAAATTGAACCTGGGCCAATACCTACTTTAACCGCATCAACACCGGCATCAGCAAGAGCAATAGCGCCTTCGGCAGTGGCAACGTTACCGGCAATAATTTGTAAATCTGGGTACGTTTCGCGAGTTTGAGAAACACGGTCAATAACCCCTTGCGAGTGGCCGTGTGACGTATCGATGAGTAAAACATCAACACCCGCCTCTACTAATGCAGCAATTCGCTCATCAGTACCTGCACCAACACCAACAGCAGCGCCCACACGTAAACGCCCTAGCTCGTCTTTACACGCATTGGGTTTGTCTTGCGCCTTTTGGTAATCTTTTACGGTGATCATGCCTTTTAGCTTAAATGCATCATCAACCACTAAGATTTTTTCAATGCGGTGTTCGTGCATTAAACCCAAAATTTCTTCGCGCGACGCGCCTTCTTTAACTGTTACTAGTTTGTCTTTTTTAGTCATAACGCTAGAAACAGGCTGTTCAAGCTTAGTTTCAAAACGCATGTCACGACCGGTAACAATGCCTAGCAGGTTATTTTCGCTATCAGTCACCGGGAAACCCGAGAACCCTTTTTCTTGCGAAAGAAGCGTTGCATCTGCAATGGTTAAATCGGCAGACACAGTAACAGGAAATGACACAATACCTGCTTCGTAGGTTTTAACTTTACGTACGTTTCTCGCTTGTTCTTCAATAGTCATGTTTTTATGGATAAAACCAAGACCACCTTCCTGCGCGAGGGCAATAGCTAAACGAGCTTCTGTAACAGTATCCATAGATGCTGAAATAAGCGGCAAGTTAAGTTTGATACCACGCGTTAAGCGAGTTGAAATATTTGCCGTGTGTGGCAAAACAGTAGAATGACCAGGTACTAAAAGTACGTCATCAAAGGTAAGAGCTTCTTTAGCGATTCTAAGCATTTTGGCAACTTCTCACATGTGGATCTAAGATAAGGAATTGCGGCCAAATTTTAACAGCGTTGCGCGCATTCGTAAATAATATTTCGCAAATATTTATGATAAACTTATCTCATAACTTACCTCATAATAGTTTTAGGTTGTTTTATATGTTTTCGAAGCCTTCGCAAACGGTATACACCGTGTCGCGCCTTAACAAAGAGATTCGTGCAGTTCTTGAGCAGGGCTTTGCATCGCTTGTTCTAACCGGCGAAATTTCCAACTTTATTACCCCTGCTTCTGGGCACTGGTACTTTTCGTTAAAAGATGAAAAAGCACAAATTAAAGCAGCTATGTGGCGCGGCAATAACCGCAGTCAAAGTTATCGCCCCGAAAACGGCGCTCAAGTAACAGTTAGAGCCCGAGTTTCACTTTACGAACCACGCGGCGATTATCAGCTTATTGTTGAACATATGGAACCTGCAGGTGAAGGCCAGCTTAAGCAAGAATTTGATGCATTAAAAATGCGCTTAGCCGCAGAGGGCTTGTTTAGTTCGGCCTATAAAAAACCACTGCCGCAAAATATAAACCGTGTAGGTGTTATAACCTCAGCAACGGGCGCTGCTATAAAAGATATATTAACCGTACTTAAACGCCGCGCACCACAATTAGACGTCATTATTTACCCAGCCATGGTGCAAGGCAAAGAAGCCCATGTGCATTTAGTTAACCAAATACAGTTAGCCAATGCACGCAATGAGGTAGACGTACTTATTTTAGGGCGAGGCGGTGGCTCACTAGAAGATTTATGGTGCTTTAACCATGAACTGCTTGCCCGCGCTATTTACCAAAGTGAATTACCTATAGTGAGCGCAGTAGGCCACGAAATAGATACAACTATAAGCGACTACGTCGCTGATGTTCGTGCAGCAACGCCTTCTGCAGCGGCTGAACTTGTTAGCCCTAACACGCAAGAGCTACATAATAAGGTGGTTGAGCTCATTAACCGGTTAAATAATGCCTTTAAACACAATATGGCCGATAAACGCGCACTAGCAACACAGTTACAGCATCGGCTTAATTTGTGTCATCCGCGCAATCAACTAAACCAAAAAGCGCAGCGATTAGATGAGCTAACTATAGCCTTACAACAAGGCATGCGTAATCGCCTATACCAACAAGAGCGCATGCTTAATAATTTGATCCCGCGTTTAATGCGTCAATCACCTGATAAAAAGTTATCGCAGGCCAGTCATCAGCTTATGCAGATACAAACCCGACTTGAGCAAGCAATGCAGCACAAGTTGCAACACGCGCAAAATAGCTTAGCGCTGCAAGCGAGTAGGCTCGACTCGGTAAGCCCACTTAATGTTTTAGCGCGCGGTTACAGCATCACCAAATCTCAACAAGGCAAAGTGGTTAAATCGGTTGCACACATTAAAAAAGGTGACGTGCTAATCACAGAGCTGGTCGATGGCGCTATAAAATCGACCGCGTTGTAAAGCCCTCTTGATTAAAGCTCTGTGGCCATAAATAAAGTGAGTTCGGTGTCGCTTGACGTTGAGGTTGTTCTTTTAAATTGCAACCAAAACTCTTGCTTCATTAACTTATCGTTTAGCTCTCGCCATTGGGTGTGATCAAACGAATCGTTATCAGTTGGTGCGGCAAGTTCAAATTTACATACTGTGGTTTTACACGCTGCGCTGACAATCTCAGGGATAGCACTTAAATCAGAGGTAAGTAAAAAATCTTGCAGTGCTGTTTCTGTTTGATAGGCCCACTCTTCGTTGCGTGTTTGCTCATCAAATTGCGCTTGCAAAACGGCTTGTGCATCAGAGGGGTCGCGCAATTGTTGCGCCGCGTTTTTCATCAAGGTTTTTTGCGCTGCTAATTGCTGCTTAAGCTGAGCAACTTGCTCTTCTAGAGGAAGCTCATTAAGCGGTTGTGGGCCTAGGTTAGGCGGATTATCTTTTTGCACTAAAGCAGGGCTTTGCTCAGGGGCAGCTGGCACAACAGGTCTTGTTGTTGCGTCACTACTTTTAGGTGGCTGAACAACAGGGACCTGCTGCTTTGTATTTGCATGTTGTAACTTAGCGGGGTTTGCGTCACTTGAAACCAAATTAAAGTAGCTCCACGTTAAACCTACACCCGCAATAAATCCTATCCCTAGTGTTAATAAGCTATTTTTGCTCATTTTAATTCCTTTTAAAATTTTTTATTTGTACAAGTTAATATTACAGCATAGCGCTGGTGTGTGATTCGTTTTCAGGTTCTTGAGTGGATAAAAAATTTTGATTCATACTTTGCGCCGGACAGGGGCAATCCGGTCTGCCAATAATTTTAGCTGGTACGCCTACCGCAGTGGTATGTGGCGGTACCGCTGTAAGTACCACAGAACCTGCGCCAATACGTGCGCCCTCGCCTACTTCAATATTACCCAGCACTTTAGCACCTGCGCCAATAAGCACACCGGCTCTAATTTTAGGATGGCGGTCGCCCTGCTCGTTACCCGTACCGCCAAGCGTGACCGATTGCAGTATTGATACGTTATCTTCAATCACTGCGGTTTCACCAATAACAATACCGGTGGCGTGGTCAAACATTATCCCTTTACCAACCTGACACGCAGGGTGAATATCAACCCCAAACACTTCTGAGGTACGGCTTTGAATAAAACGAGCAAGCTCTTTACGGTTTTGCTGCCACAAACAGTTAGCCAAGCGATGCGCCTGAATAGCATGAAACCCTTTTAAGTTTAAAATAACCGTAAGGTAGGTTTCAGCTGCTGGGTCTCTGTCTTTAACGGCTTTAATGTCTTCGGCGACATAGGTAAGCATGCGGTCGCATTTTACAAACGCTTGGTCGAACAACTCACGTATTGTAAAAGCCGATACCACAGCATCTGCCAATTTATTAGCAACAATAAAGCTTAACGCTGAACCCAAACACTCATGATTTAAAATGCATGAATACACATGACTTGCTAAAAGTGGTTCGCGAGTTACAACTTCATTAGCTTCACTACGAAGCTGTTGCCAAATTTCATGACGCATAATACTACACTGCCTTAAATTGATATAAAAAGAGCTTTTTCCCAAGTTTAACGGATTTAAAGCCTAAGGTGTTAACGCCTTAGTTATTTGTTCTGGTTATTAGGTATAACTAAGGGTAAAAAATTATACGAGTGCTAAATCACTCACACATAAAGCATCTTTTCCTTTATCTTTTGCTTTATAAAGTAAATCGTCTGCTTCTTTGATTAAATACGCCGCTGTAAAATCACTACTTGGTGTAATAGTAGTCAACCCTACGCTAACAGTGAGGGTTTTGCTGGGTAATGAATGTTTATTTTCAATGTTTAACTGTTTTAGGTTTTCTAAAATATCGTTCAATACTAACAAAGCCTGATCTGAGTTTGTATTTCCATAAACTAGTACAAATTCTTCACCACCAAAACGCGCGCATAAATCACTGGGCCGTTTAGTGTGTTCATTAAGTACTTTAGCCACCATTTTTAAACATGTATCGCCTTGTTGGTGGCCGTAGGTATCATTAAGTAATTTAAAATCATCAATATCAATTATAGCCAGTGAAAGCGGCATACTTAAACGCTGACAGCGATTCCACTCTTGCTCTAAAAAGGTATCAAAAAAGCCTCGGTTAGCAATATCTGTTAAGCCATCAATAGCGGCAAGTTTTTGTACTTGCTCTTCTGCTAATTTTCGCTCGGTAATATTTTGATGACTAATAGCGTAATACGCATTATCTATATGGTTAAACGAGACCACACGCATCATAAACCAACGTTTTTCATCTTCGCTATGACACGGATATTCTAGATAGAAGTCGCCATTAGCACCTGAAATAACTGATTTAATACCGTTAAATGCTTTTAAACCAAAGCTGTCTCCTTTTTGCGCTGCTTTCTCACACTCAGTTAAGTAATTTTGTTGCTCCCACATATCACAGCAGGCACAGTCGTTTTGTTCACCAAAGTTTTGCCAGCTTCTATTGACGTATACTATATCGCCAGCAGAATTAATAACCACTACTTGGTCGGGCGTGGTATCTAATACCAACTTAAAAAACGCTTTATCGTCAATCACGAGCTTTCCATTTTAGCTTTGTTGTCAACTAGTATAATCAATAACAATTTTTTAACACAATATTGTTACTTTGCATCACGCTAATTGCTTAATTTATTAATGTGAAGTAATACACCGTATGACAGTTAAGTGATCTATAAAAATTCATAAAATTTACTTTTACATTAATAATCAAGTACTAATGAAGCATGACAGGGCTGCTGTCATGTGCCAAACTAGCTACTGACATACTACTGACGGCGTAAAAAATAAAAACAAACGCTAAATTAGCATCATCAACTCAACAAGGATAACGATGATGAAAAACGATATATTAAATACAAAACGACTTGGTTATAAATTCTACTTTCAAGATGGCGACAACCAAATAGCCTGCTTTGGTAGTTACTTTACTGGTAAAGAAGAAGTGTACATAAACGATGATTTATTCAGTAAAAAACGCACTATTAATTGTGCGAGCACACATTCTTTTGATTTTGAGGGCTCACAGTATCAAGTAAAGTTTGACATGCTTAACATATTCACAGGGCGCCTAGAATGCACACTTTATAAAGATGCAAAAATCGTTGCAAAACAAGTTCAATCTAGCCTTTCGGACGACCCTAAAAAGGCAGCATTTTTTCTTGCTGGCTGCACATTAGGCGGAGCGGTGTTTGGCTATACAACGGCAACCATTGTTGAACTATTTGTAGGGAAGCTTTAACGTGCAATTAAATCCTACAACAATTAAATCGCTTAGAAGTAAGTTGAATTGGACACAGCAGCAGCTTGCAGATGCCTGCGACGTAAGCTTGCGGACCATTCAACGAGTAGAAAAACAAGGCGCCGCTTCTAAAGAAACCACTATGGCACTATGCGCGGTACTTGAAGTACGCCAAGGCGAGCTAATTAAACTTGATGAACCTGTAAATGACACCGTTAAAAGTACACCAACTAAAAGCTTTTTAGCGGGCGTTGTTATTAGCTCCTTAATAAGCTTTGCTCTAGGCGCAGGTTCAGTGCTTTTAGCGACTAACTAATACCCTACGCTAATTAAATAAAAATGCCCCAGGCTATAAGCACTGGGGCATTTTTTATATATTGAATAAAGCGCTTAAATTACTGAAACACTTTTTCAACGGCCATTACTTCAATATTTTTAGCTGGGATTGCTAATTTGTAATCGGCAATGACTTTATCCTCAGCAACAAGTTCTGCTGGTTTTTCTGTGTTGTAAACCATTGGCGATGTTTGCTCTGACACTAAACGTTTTTTCATGTCTTCGCCGTCACCGGTAATAAACACATACTGCACGTTGTCTGTTTGCAGGTTATCTTTAATCACGCGATTAACATCAGCAAGTGTTAGCTTTTCAAGTTTATTTGTCACGTACTTTACAAACGACTCCGTATTATAAAATTCGCTATCAAGTGCATAGCCTAACTGGCGGTTTTGACTTGCGACAAGCTGCGGTACGTAGTTAATTAAAAAGTTACGTGTTGCTTCAAAGTCTTTTTCGGTTAAACCATTTTTAATGAGCTTATCCAGCTCAAACAATGCAGTACGCGTTGCAAAGTGTGCATCGTTATTAGAGCGCAGCGGGCGTAACCAGATTTGGAATATTTGCTCAGAGCGTCCTAAGTTTGCATCAGGTTTAGTTTGAAACATACCACGCGGGAAGTACTCAATGTAGGCGTAATCACCGTAGTTCATACCCCGTGTTTGACGAATTCGCTCATACAGGTATGAGTTAGAACTACGATGCTCACCAAAGTACGAACGCACAAGCCAAAGGGCGGTCCAATCTTCGCTGCTACGAATAGTATCAATTGGGAAACCAAACGATACCGCGGTAGATTGCGCTGACTTTTCTACAATTGTTGCATGATGACCTTTAAGTTCTGGCGCATCAGGAATACTTAAACGGCTTTGCTCGCCTTTAGGTAAGGTTGCTAAATCGCTCTTAATTTCGGCTTTAAGTGCTTTTGGCACAGCGCCAATTAAACCCAGTGTTAGTTTAGATTGGGTAAGCTCTGTGTTGTAAAATGCTTTTACATCATCAAGCGTTAGCGCTTCTAAATCCGAAATATCGCCGTAGTTGTAGCTTTCGTATGGGTGGCCTTTATAAAGCGTGCTGTAGAGTACTTCTTTACCAAGCTCTTCGTCGTTAGAGGCTTTTAAGCCCGATTTAATACCGTCGATCATTTCTTTTTTAAGGCGTTTAAAGTCATCGTCTCTAAAACCTGGGTTAAGCAGTTGCTCGCTTATAATTGCATACCATGTTTCAGCATTATCTTTATGTATACGCCCTTGGAACGACAGCATTTCTTTATCTATTTGATAACCGAAACTACCCGCAAGCGGGTAAAGCGCTTTTTGTATCTCTTTGTAACTCGTACTTTGCGAGCCACCTTGAGCAAGCATAGCGGCTGTAAGCGCAGCAACCCCTTTTTTACCTTTAGGGTCTGCGGCAGCCCCTGTATTGAATAAAAAGTTTACGTCAATCAGTGGCGAGCTATTGGTTTTATCAAGCACTTTAAATACTGGCGCTTCAGGCGCTTTATCAAGCTTTGCAACTAACGCGTTTAAGCTTGCTTCCTGCTCAAACCCTGGCGCTTTATCAAGTGCCGACATAGTTACGGTTGTACGCGCGTCATCTACAAAGTATTTATTAGCCACGGCTTTAATATCTTGTGCTGTGATGTTGTCGGCCGATTTATAAAGTTGGTTAATTACCTCTGGATCGCGCTCAAAATGCATGTACCTTGCAAGGGTTGACGCAATTGCTTGTGATGAATCTAAGCCGTTAATAAAGCTGTATTTAAGGTTCGATTTTAAATCACTTAGTTTTTGCTCATCAACAAGTTCGGTACGTGCTTTTGCGTAAGTGCGATTAATAGCATCGCGTGCTTTTGCTAAATCATCTTCATTTTCTACTTTTACAAATACATGCAATAAACCAGGATCTTTTGTTTCTGGATTATAGGTAAACATTTGACTCGCTATTTGTTTTTCAACAACCAGCTCTTGATATAAATCTGAGTTATTTGAAAAATAAAGTTGTGAGATTAAATCAAGCGCGGCTCTATCTTTTTTTGCAGGCTCCCAGGCCGCACCTTTGTATGATACAAGCAACCAATGACCAGGCAGACCTTCGTTTTTCTCATGTACATATTTAGGCGCTTGTTGTGCAGGCTCGGCTTTTATATCGGCAACGTAATTGCCTTTTTTCCAGCCACCCCAATGTTTTTTCACCATCGCCATCGTGGCTTTAGGGTCTACATCGCCGACAATTACTAGCGATACATATTCTGGCTTATAAAACTTATCAAAAAATTCTTTACCGTACGCCATTTGATCTGGCATGGCTTCAATATCTTCAAAAAAGCCCATGGTGGTATGTTTATAGGTGTGTGTATCAAACGCTTCTTCGCGAACTGCGCTCAATAACTTACGAATTGGGCTGGCGTTATTTTTTAAATACTCCCCTTTAACCGTTAGCGCTTCGGTTCTAAATTGCTCTTCGGTGTAGGTTAAGTTTTGAAAAATATCGGCTTCAATTTCAAGTACTTTATCAAGGTGCTGCTTTGAAAAGTTTAAATGGTAGTTTGTGTAATCATTAGTGGTGTAAGCACGGTTATCTACCCCTGCATTTTTAAAAATGGCAGTGTATTCGTCTTGCGGGAATTTTTTAGAACCTTTAAACATCATGTGCTCAAAAAAGTGAGCAAACCCGGTTTTACCTTCTTTTACTTCATTTCGTGAACCAACCGATACCGGAATTTGCAGCGACACTACATCGGGGTAATCGGTTTTAACAACCATTACACGTAAGCCGTTATCAAGCTCTTCGATTAAGTACTCTTGCGAAAATACACGCTCATCAGCGGCTGTTGTTTGCTGTTGCTGTGCTGCTTGGGTGTTTTCGCTTTGCTGTGTTGCGCAGCCTGTTAGCGCCAGCGATACCGCTAAGCTTGTTGCTAGTAATTTAAATTTCATTGTTGTCCCTTTTTAAATTGAGCAAATTTGTTATTAGATTTAATGCTAATTCATAGTTGATTATGCCCTAAAGCAAATGATTGTAAGAGCTTTGCGACAGTTTTAATGTAAACAACTGTGTCAATTCCCTATTTTAAAAACACTTAAGCATGAAAAACACTCAAGTTAATTGAAAAACTTTCACCAAATAAATCTATCTAGACGTCTAAATGGCTGCTATATTAAATTACATACATTGGACTAAGCTGGAATGAGGATTATGGCTTTATCACTACAAGAAAAAATAGAAGACACCAATCAAGGTGTTTATCTTATTGGTACTACCCCGCCTAAAATTGGTACTGATAAAGTGCAACTAAAAATCATTGCAGAAAAACTACTTGCTCGCTTACACGAAATTGAATACGACGGCGTAATAATTTACGACATTCAAGATGAAAGTAGTCGTACAGATAAAGCACGCCCATTTCCGTTTAAACAAACTGTAGACCCACGTGAATACAGCCACTTACTACGTAATTTATCTGCTCCGGATGTCATTACTTACAAAAGTGTGGCACAGCGTGGTGTAGAAGAGTTTAAAGGCTGGTTGGATGAAACCAAAAACGACTACGATTTAAAAAATGTGGTTTTAGTGGGTAGCCCTTCATCGGTGGGTGATATAAAACTAAGCTTGCCCAATGCCTATAAAACGCTTGCAGAGCAAAGTGATGACTTCTTTTTAGGGGGCGTTACCATAGCAGAGCGCCATGCAAGTAAGCGAAATGAGCACGAGCGCCTTATAGAAAAAACAGCACAAGGGTGTCAGTTTTTTATATCGCAAGCGGTTTACGACGCACAAGCAACGATAGAGCTAATCACAAGTTATGCGCGTACCTGTAAAGCGCAAGGTATTACACCAAAACGAATTATTTTAACGTTTACCCCGTGCGGTGGCGATAAAACCTTAGAGTTTATGCAATGGTTGGGTATCTCAGTGCCAGAGGCCACTAAATGGCGCATGCTTGATGCAGAAAACACCTTAAGTGAATCGGTACGTATTTGCCGAGAAAATCTCGACCTAATACTCAAAAGCTGTGCACACCTTGATGTGCCACTGGGCTTAAATATTGAAAGCTTAACAAACCGTAAAGAAGAAATTGACGCATCAATAAACTTATACCGTTTATTAAAAGCCACGATGGAATTAAACTTAGCCGAAAAACAAATCGCTTAACGCCTCATTCTCCCCGTTTATAGCAAGCCTAATGGCTTGCTTTTTGTTGCTATGTTTAAGTGTATTGCTTTTATTATTATGCTTTTTTAGCCAATTTGTACGCTTGTTTATTTTTATACATTTGATGATCGGCCAAATTTAATAACGTATCAAAGGGTTGCTTTTGTTTATTAGTAAAACTTTCGCCTATGCTGAGTGTCAGCGCGCATACGTTGTTTTCTAATAGTGCGTTTGTATACTCAATTTTTATTTTATCAATAATATGGTTAAGCTTACTTCTATCACTAATTTGCATTACAGCTACAAATTCATCGCCCCCTAAACGCCCTACTATATCAGCCTCTCTTAAGTGTGTTTTTAAGGTATTTGCCAAAATGATTAGCGCCTGATCGCCTATATCATGGCCGTAAGTGTCGTTTAGTTTTTTAAAGTCGTTTATATCAATAAACAAGCAACACACATCAAAACCCAAACGCAGTGCTAAATTAAGTTTGTGTTGGGCAAGTAAGCTTAGTGCACGGCGGTTATAAATGTTGGTAAGCGGGTCAAGCATGGCTATTTCGCGCATTTGCTCAAAGCTATAAATAAGGGCTAAATCGTCTTCAATTAAATCACGCAGCTGCTCTATTAGTTCAAAATACTCATTGGTATAACTGGTTTTTGTTGAATCTTTTAAACACAATGTACCGAATACATTGCCTTCAGGCCAGTGAATTGGCAGGCCAAGGTAGGATTCAACATCATCTTCAATCACCTCTGGCATGGTATTCCACTGCGCATCATTACTGGCATTATTTACATATAAGGTTTTGTTGTTTTCGGCTACATATTTACAAAACAAGGGCGTTTCTGGAGGGAGTATAGGGTTGGTTTCAAAGTGTGAGCCGCCTTCATTTGCTCTAATAACTACGCGATAGCCTTTACTAGTAGCCTGAACTATATAGCCGGAAGGTGCCGAAAAAAGCCCCGTAATCAGATCAATGGTCTTTTGCCATTTATGTAACGATATTTGGCCATCGATACCAGAAAATGCCCATTTATCTGTTTCAAACATAACTATACCTCAGCTATTTAGTCGCCTCAGTATAGCTAAATAAATATGTTTAAGGCTACTTTCTGCGGCGTTTAGTTGGTGCTCTTTGCCCCGTAATGCGCTTTTTATCGCGATCTTTACGGGCTTTATTGGTGTTTTTACGGTTATCTTTAGGGGGCTTGTTTAAATCAGGCTCGTAACCTTCTAGCCATTGTGGTGTTAAACGGGTATCAAGTAGTACTTCAATTTCTTCCAGTAACCATTGCTCATCAATACTTACCAGCGACATGGCAAGGCCTTGCTCGCCAGCGCGACCTGTACGGCCAATTCGGTGTACGTAATCTTCTGCTATGTAAGGTAGCTCAAAATTTATTACGTATTTAAGCGCGGGAATATCTAAACCGCGGGCAGCTACATCAGTGGCAACTAATACACGCGTTGAGCCTTCTTTAAAGTTTTGTAATGCACGGTCGCGTGCACCTTGCGATTTATCGCCATGGATAGACTCAGTTTTTAAACCGTCTTTACACATTTCTTTGGCAAGTTTATCGGCCATTTGTTTTGTACGCGTGAATATAAGTACTTGGCGCCAATTTTTCATGCCAATCATGTGTGATACAAGCTCACGCTTTCTATCTTCATCAACTGCGTAAATAACTTGCTCTACTTCCACGGCGGCTGAGTTACGTTTATCAACTTCAATCAGCTCTGGGTTTTTAAGTAGTTTTTTACTCAGCTCAAACACGCTGTCATCAAATGTGGCTGAGAACAATAAGGTTTGGCGATCGCCTGGAATGTGGCGCAAAATACGTTTTATTTCATCAATAAAGCCCATATCCAGCATACGGTCGGCTTCATCAAATACTAACGAATCAACACTTGAAAGCACCACACTGCCTTTAACGATATGATCAAGTAAACGCCCAGGTGTTGCGACTATCACTTGCGCCGTTTTAAGTGCTTTAATTTGCGGGCCAATACTTGCGCCGCCATACGCTAAAGCGCCTTGAATATTACTGCCTTGAGCGTATTTTTCAAAGCTTGCAAATACTTGCTGAGCAAGCTCACGTGTGGGGGTTAAAATAACTACTCGGGCTATACCTGGCTCATCTTTTTTTGGTGTATTTAAAAGCTTATGTAGTAGTGGTAATACAAAGGCGGCTGTTTTACCTGTGCCTGTTTGCGCACTGCCCATTACATCGCTGCCCGCTAATATGTGCGGAATAGTTTTAACCTGAATGGCGGTAGGCGTGGTGTAATTATTTTGCTCAATTGCTGTTAGTAATAACGAATCGAGTTTTAGAGATGAGAACGATGTGGCAGACATAGGCTTAGCTTTAAAATAACAAAGAGCACCATTATACCTGAGCTTTAGCAATAAAAAAGGCGCTATAAATAGCGCCTTTATTTAAAATAAACTTTAAGCCGGTTTTAAGGTGGCTTTTCGCTCATTATAAAACGCGATTAAGTCATCAACCGTTGCTTGGCAGTATTCACGAATACCCGACACCACCATGTGCTTTTCACCAAAACCGACTTTTTCGCCGTTTTCTAGTAAATTAAAGCGCAAGGTAATTTTGCCGCGCTTACCTGTGTACTCAAAACTTGGCTCAGCAAACTCAAGCGTTGGCGCTTGAATATTAATGTTATCAAGGTTAATGATCATCGACTCGTAAATAACCATAGGGCGCGCTGGGTTAATCATTACATCTTGCTTGCCCATTAGCGGAATAATTACGTGCGGAAATGCAGCACCAGAAAACTCAACATAGTTTTTTATTAGGCTATTTGTAAGTGTTGGGCACTTGCTGGTTTGACCTTCGCGTTTTACCTTTAAAATTACTTTGTCGCCGTTGGTTACATCAAACTCATCAGCCCCTTGTGGAAAGTTAAGTTTAGTGTTTTCGTCAACCATACCGGCAAAGGTAAATTCCATTCGCTCACTTATACCGTAGCGGTCTAATACTAAAGAAAAAAGTAAGTCTCCTGGCGCGCAAAACTTTTTGGCATCTTTATCATGAAGTGGGTTGTAATCATCGGCAACGCACTTTGCGAAACGACACCCTTGCTCACGAGAGATAGAAACATAGTCAGCATGCTGCTGAAAGTAAGGACTTAACATAGATTGTTCACTGCTTAAACTGCTTATAACCTGCCCATACTACCAGAAAAAATTTAAAGAGAGGTCGAATCACTTACAAATTCATACAATTAACTTAAGGGTAAATATTGCACATACCTGTTTTAGTTAGTAATTTAGGTACCAAACTTAAATAAGGGACTAATTATTATGTTACGTGTTTTTGCAGCAATAAGCGTATTCACTGCTTTAACTGGATGCTCAAACGTGACTTTTCATACCGATATAGATAACGATGTTTTATCTGAGGAAATTGGTACGTACGTTAAAAAACGAGATTTACAACAGTTTTATAGCGACCAAGAAGCACACGAAAGTGGCGCCACACTTTTAGGCCGAATTGAAGGCGAAAGCTGCAATGGAGATGGTAGAGGCAACAGTAGTATAAGCTACAATCGCTCTAAATCAGAGTCTATAGATTTACTTAAAGCAGATGCAATGCGCAGAGGCGGTAACGCCTTTACTATAAATTCTTGTCGCGAAATATCTGTATCGTATTGTGACCTGTCTGTTTTATGCAGCGGACAGGCCTACGACTATTAATAAATTATATATTAAGCGCAAAACTAAGTAGTACGCGCTTTCCTGACTCAATTTTAGAAACGCTGTGCTCGTACTTGTCGGGTCTAAATAGATACACGCGGTTAAACCAATTAATAATGCATTTTGAGCATTTAAAAACCCCACCCGCTTTGGGTTTTACGAGTACAAAATTAAGTTTGTAGTAACGCCCTTGCTGCACGGGGTCTATATGGCTCATTACGCTGTGGTTTGTAGGGTAAGTAACTAGGTTTATTGAAAAGGCATTACTGCTAAATAAAGCTTTGTTTTTTACAGGTGCAATCATGCTGCCTCCTTTTAATTTACATGCAGCATTGTAGCATTTGCTAAAGCGCCACTGCTTGCGCTAAACGATATCAAAACGCGATGACATATAGCCAAACAGCCTGAAACAAAAAAGCCGCGCTTAATTAATAAGCGCGGCTTTTTATAAAGTATGACTAAAGGTTATGCACTTGGGTATGTGCGGTACGCACGCTCAATATTTTTAGCCTGCTTTTTAGAAATACCTAAATGAGCAAGTGCAACACGTAAACGCGCACGTGATAAGTCTGAGCCTAAAATTTCCATTGCATCAAGCACTGAGGTAGATGATGTTTTACCCGTGATTGCTACAAATATTGGCTCTAAAAAGTCTTTAATTTTAAGCTCGTGGAATGTAGCAACTTCTTTTGCAATGGCAAAAATAGCTGGCTTATCGAAACTACGTAAACCTTCAAGCTGCCATACAAAAAACTGTAGCGCTTGGCGTATTACGTTTTCGTCAGCTTTGCCCGCTGTTAACAGTGCTGGGTCGTAAGTTGGAATGCCGCCTACAAAGTGGCCTGCTAAGTCAACCATATCCGAAAGCGTATTAATGCGCGTTTTAGCCTCTGGTAATACTTTAGCTAGCATTTCGCCATTAAACTTCCAATCAACAAAGCGCTGTACAAGTTCTTCATCTGTAAGGTTTTCGCGGATCCACATGCCGTTTAACCAGCTTAATTTTTCCACATCAAATACTGGGCCGCCCAGTGATACACGCTTCATGTCGAAGTGTTCAATCATCTCGTTAAGGGTGAATTTTTCACGCTCATCTGGCATTGACCAACCCATACGGCCTAAGTAGTTAAGCACGGCTTCTGGTAGGTAACCCATTTCTTTATAGTAATTAATAGACGTTGGGTTTTTACGCTTAGAAAGCTTTGATTTATCTGGATTACGTAATAATGGTAAGTGGCCTAATACGGGGGCTTCCCAACCTAAATCTTGGTAAAGTTTTAATAGTTTAGGTGCTGAATTAATCCACTCTTCGCCACGGAAAATATGGCTTATTTGCATGTGGTGGTCATCCACTACGTTTGCTAAAAAGTACGTTGGAAAACCATCGGCTTTTAATAGCACTTGCATGTCTACGTTTTCCCACGGGATTTCAATTTCATCGCGTAGGTAGTCGTTAAACTTAAAGGTGCCTTCGCTAGGTATTTTCATGCGTATAACGTAAGGCTTCCCAGCAGCTAAGTTCGCTTTAATTTCATCTTCTGTGAGGTTTAAACCACGACCGTCGTATTTAGGGCGCAGACCTTGTGCCATTTGCTCTTCGCGCATTTGGTCAAGCTCTTCGCTGGTTGCAAAACAATAAAACGCTTTACCTTGCTCAACTAATTGGTGCGCGTATTTTTTGTATAAATCGCTACGCTCAGATTGACGGTAAGGGCCAAATTCGCCGCCTACATCAGGGCCATGATCCCACTCAAGACCTAACCAACGCAGGCTATCCATAATCGCTTGTTCTGACTCTGGCGTGCTACGAACCTGGTCTGTATCTTCAATACGAAGTACAAACTCGCCGCCTTGTTGTTTAGCAAAACAGTAGTTAAATAACGCAATATAAGCGGTGCCAAGATGCGGGTCACCTGTTGGAGATGGGGCAACACGAGTACGGATTGTCATGATAATGTCTCTTTTAATAAGTGAGATAAAAATTAAGGGGGTCGTTTAAGCCGCTACTTTATTTAAGTAAGCAATAATATCGTTAGATTCGTACAGCCACTCTACTTGGCCATTTTTTTCTATACGTAGGCATGGCACTTTAATTTTGCCGCCTTGCTCTAACAGCTCTTGACGAAATTGTTGATTATTTTTTGCATCACGCGTTTCTATTTTTAAGCCTTCGCGCTTAATTGCACGGCGTACTTTTACGCAAAACGGGCATGCTTTAAATTGATAAAGTTTAAATTGTGAGGTTTGCTGATCAAGCTGCGCTTGCACATCGCTTGCACGCTTTTTACTGCGAGGAGTAAATACAAAATTAAAGAATAAAATTATACAACCTAAAAACCAACGAACGAATTTCATGTTTGTGCCTGCCTACAACAATTTAAGGAGCCAGATTTTAGCACAAATTCACAATCAAAAAAGCTCAATACTATTATCGGTGGTCACTTCTTCATTTACCTCAAGCTCGCTATAAGCAGTCACTTTATTACGGCCGCTATTTTTAGAATGATACAGCGCCATGTCGGCTTGGTGCACTATGCTAGATACAGTATCAATACTTGCCAACTCTAAAAAGCCAATGCTAATTGTAAGCTGCCCAACTTGCGGAAAGGGGTACTCAGCAATATTTGAGCGCAAACGGTTAAGTGCTATATGTGCTTGTGCCTCGGTTTTGGTTTGAAATAGTACCGCAAACTCCTCGCCACCATACCTAAATACGTAGTCTTCTAACCTAAAGTTATTTTTTAGCAGGCGCGCCACAAGTAAAATAACCTCATCCCCTATGACATGGCCGTAATTGTCGTTTACGCGTTTAAAGTGATCGATATCTGCAATGGCTAAATACCATCGTCGCTTTTCGTTTGTATCATCACGGGGTAATAAAAAGCCTTTGCCTGAGACAATTTCGATCACTTTTTTATCAAAGGTTTGTCTATTTAAAAGCTCAGTTAAGGGGTCTAAACGCGATTTATGCAGTAGCCCTAGCTGGTTGGCATAAATATTTAAAATATGCACGGCGAGCATTGTGGTGGTTTGCGCTAACTCTGTTGTGGTTTCTATTAGTAATATGCCAATTACTTTTCCAAAGTAATACACTGGCACATACGTTGTTACTACACCTAAGGCACGGCTTACTCTTATTTTGTTTTGGGTTACTTTATTAAGCAGCGCTAACGCTTCGTTAGACTCTAATACTTCAAGGCGAGTGTCGCTGTTTATAAGCGTAGGCGGTAATTGCGCACTAAAGTGTTTATTAATATAAATAGCAAAATTTTCAACTTCGAGCAGGTCGCCAATAATCTGTACTAACGACGTATCTAAATCACTTTCTTCTTCTTGCTGAGTTAGATTGATTATCCATTCGTGCCCGCAATTGTTTGCCTTCATTAGTTTACCTAAACTGTTTTAACTTCAATCAGTTTAGACAAAACTATCAACTTTGCTAAATAATTAACCAATACTTTTTAATTAGGGCGCATTCACCTATGTGGATTAAAGTTTGTTTTACTAAGCACTATAAAAAACTAAAGTAAAACTAAGTCGTCTCTGTGTAGCACCACAGCACCACTATCAAAGTCGAGTAGCTCGCCTATTTGCTCTGAGTGAGCACCTTTAATTTTATTTACTTCAACTTGGTTAAAGCGCGTTAACCCTCGTGCAATAACATGGTTATTGGTGTCTATTAAATCGATTAAGTCGCCCCGCTCAAAACGGCCAAAAGCATTGGTTATGCCTTTGGCTAATAGGCTTGCCCCTTTGTTTTGTAGTGCAGCAATAGCGCCTGCATCAATCATAATTTGGCCGGTACTTTTAGGCCCAGCCATTAGCCACTTTTTACGGCCATCTTTTGGTGCAGTAAGCTTTAAAAAACGCGTACCGGGTAATTGCTCGCTCATACATTTTAAAATAACATTATTTCCAGCGCCTTTTGCAATAATAACCTCAACCCCTGCGCGCCTTGCTACGTCGGCGGCTTGTAGTTTTGTGGCCATACCGCCGGTGCCTAAATTTGTACCGCTACCACCAGCGAGTTGGCGTAATTCATCATTTATATGAGTGACTTCGTCAATTAGCTTTGCATCCGTATTGGTTCGCGGATCGCTGGTAAATAAACCTTCTTGGTCGGTAAGCAGTAATAGCTTGTTGGCATTAGCTAAAATAGCTACAAGCGCCGATAAATTATCATTATCGCCTACTTTTATCTCGCTAGTTGCTACTGCATCGTTCTCATTAATAATAGGCACCACATCGTGGCTTAATAACGCATTTAAGGTGTCGCGCGCATTTAAATAGCGTTCGCGGTCATCTACGTCGGCACGGGTAAGTAACATTTGCCCTACGTTTATCCCATACAAGGCAAATAAGCTTTGCCAAATATGTATAAGCTGGCCTTGCCCAACGGCTGCCAACATTTGCTTATCTATTAGGCCGCGGCCACAGGGTTTAATTAGTTGTTCGCGCCCCGCAGCAACCGCGCCACTTGATACTAATATAACTTGGTGGCCTTGCTTTTTTAGTTCACTACATTGGCGAACCAGCTCAACCATATGGGCTTTGTCTAACTTATCGGTGCCGCCTGTTAGTACACTTGTACCAAGCTTAACAACAATTACCTGTTCCCTACGCATTATTATTTACTATTAAAATTAAAGATAAATAAACTTATACCAGCTCGGTATTTTTGAACAAGTTAAAATTATTCATGCTAGGATCAGCGTTAATTTAATTTGATAAAATTTCATTTATGCCAGCTAGTTTATGCCTAATTATTGCCACCTTTTTATGGGGCAGCTCCTTTATTGCGCTTAAGTATGCTATTGCCGTTTACGACCCTGCATTAGTTATATTCTTACGCATGTTAACCACCTTAGTTTTATCGCTTTGCTTATGGCGTTATGTAATTCGGTTTGAGTATTTAAAAGGCGATTGGAAGTACTTATTAGGTATGTCGCTGGCTGAGCCTTGCTTGTACTTTTTGTTTGAAGGCCACGCAATGGAATACACCTCGGCCTCTCAGGCGGGAGTTATTGTTTCGTGCTTGCCTATTATTGTGGCATTGATGGCGTTTTTTATGCTTAAAGAGTATATCAGTAAAGCCATTGTGATTGGGTTTACTCTATGTATTGGCGGCAGTATTTTACTTACTTTGCTTTCACCCAATACTGATCAAGCCCCTAATCCATTATTGGGTAACTTTTTAGAACTTATGGCCATGGTATGCGCGGCGTTTTACACCATTAGCATTAAGCACTTGGCCAATCGTTACTCGCCGTTAACGCTAATTGCTTTACAAGGTATAAGCGGTAGTGTGTTTTTTGCACCATTTTTGTTTTTTATCGACTTACCAAGCGAAAACCAGCATGACCTAGCCGCCCTTATGAGCATTTTGTATTTAGGCTCGTGCGTCACCCTCGGTGGCTATGGTATGTATAACTATGCAATTGGCAAAGTATCAGTGTTAACTGCTGCGGCTTACTCAAATTTAATTCCTATTTTCACGCTTATTTTATCAGCCATCATTTTGGGTGAAGTGCTCGATTTTTGGCAATGGGTGAGTATATTTATCGTGTTTGCAGGGGTGATGATAAGCCAACGACATCAAGAGCTGGTGGTCGACATACCGCTTAACGAAGCTGGTGATGACCCTATCAACTCAGCCGATACAAGCCATCTTAAATCAGTGCCCGATGCCAACGAGTCAAAAGGGTAACAGGTTAATAAGTAAAGCCCAGGCGTTTGTAAAAACGCCTGTTGGGATTGATGAATAACCTCAATCCCTTTCACTTTATAATGCTGAATTACGCCATTTTGCAACTGCAGCGTAAACGTTTCCCCCACTTTGGTGTGTTGTAAAAATGCAAAGTGAGTGTCGTTGTGACCCGCTATTAACGCACCGCCTTGTGCATCGCCAAGCTTTGCCCCCGGCAAAAAGTGGCTTGGTGCAAATGCTAAATTACGGCTACTTGCTCCTGCTAAAACGCTAAGCATTTTATTGTACTTAGGCCAGCTAAGCTGCGCTGTAACAAAGGTATCGGCGTAAAACCACGGTTTAACGCGAGCGTTTGGCGTAATAAGGGCCTCTTGCCAGGCCTGCTCTATTAATACTTGGGCAAGCCATGCCTTAGCTTGCATATAAGCACCATGAGAAAACAACCCCAACCCAGCAATTAATAAGCCTGCACTTAGCCACTTATTCATTTAAATGCCCGAGTTAATTTTACCGCGCCAAACCCGGCTAACAAAATACAGCCCAGCAGGATGTAAAGACGGCTTTGTCCATCGGTTTGCGGTAAACGCATAGCTAGCCCGTGTGGCGCTGCGTTTTTAGCTAGTGCAGTTTGCTTTGCAGGCTCTTTAGTTTGAGTGTGTTCAATAGCTATAAAGGCCGTAAACGGGCTAAGTAATTGATGCGTGAGCGCAAGGCCTTGCACCTCATTTTTAACTGCCTGTCGGTCATTATACAAAAGCAATGATTTAATTTTTTGGCGCGCCCACAGCTTATCAATCCCTTTTGCGTTTGCGCTATTTTGTGCGCTTAGTTTTATATTTAAGGGGCCTTGAGCAGTTTGCCCATTAAGCGTAATTCGACTCGAATCGTTTAGCTTTATAGCCACCATTATTGGCTCACCAAAATATAAATCGGGCAAGGGGGAAGGCCAAAAATCTAAACTATTACCACTTTCATCGCTCAGTGCTAAATTAGTGATAGCTGGGTGAGCAAGCTTATCAAATAACTGCTGCATTTTAGGCTGCACTTCATGTGTGCTACCTATAAACGTAAACGACCCTTTACCTATATCTGCAGCACGGCGCATAAAAAAGCTATTAGGTGCACTACCAATACCGACAGTAAATAAACGGCTATCGCCCAATTTACGCTGAATATTTTTAAATAAGGCGTCTTCATTACTTACACTGCCATCCGTTAAAAATACCACTTGGCGTACAAAGCCTTCAAAACGGCTACCATCAAGGACAGCATCAAGGGCACCTTGTATTTCGGTGCCGCCATCCGCCTCTAAGCTATAAATAAAGCGCTCAGCACGGCGCAAATTAAAATCGCTGGCAACGAGGGGGTTATCGCTCATGGGGGTAACCACGTTATCAAAGCCAATAATGTTAAAGCTGTCGTCGCTATCGAGTAAAGAAAGCGCATAAAACAGCGCCTTTTTAGCTTGCTCCATAGATTGCCCGTGCATAGAGCCTGAGGTATCTACAACAAACACCATTTCACGTGGTAGGCGCTGCGTTTGCGTAAAGTGATCTGCAGGTGGCATTAGCATAGCAAGTCCGTATCGGTCGCCGTTTTCAAACTGCTGAGTAAAAAATGCTGCCTGAGCGCTTTCTTTTTGTAGCGGTTTAAACTCAAGTACAAAATCGCGATTTATAGTTTTTTGCTCATTTAAAGCAACCGTATATTGGCCAAATGCTGGGTTATGAATGTCTACGTTATGAAATTTAGAATTTATCTCTACCAGCTCCAGCCCTACGTCTATGTCTATATTTAAGCTAAATTTGCTATCGGGTGCATCATCTTGGCTTTGCTCTGAGCTTTGTATATTGTAAACAGGGTTTAACCAGCCGCTCGGTGCCTGATTTAATACGGTTTTGTCGGTGTTACTTTGCCCAACTTCACCACTAATTGCATGATAGCGCGGCGTAATAGTTGTAGGAAAACGAACCGCAAATGTACCACTGCTGTAATTAATAATTTCTTGATACTCAAGCTCAACAATAACCTGCTCGCCAGGGCCTATATTTGCCACATTAGTAATAAACATATTCGCGCGCTGCTGGCGCACAAGTGCGGCTTGCTTGCCTGCCTTTTTTGCCGCTTGGTATTTTTTTTCGGCCTCCACTTTTTTATCTATTTGACCTTTAATGACCCGCTCACCTATGCGCATCGTCATTGCATGAACGGCGCTTTCATCAGGCAGCGGAAACACATAACGCGCATTTACCGCAAACAGATTATCGTTTTGATAAGTTTGCTTAACGACCACATGGTTAATTAAGCCGGTTAAAGTCATGTTTGCGTCACTTTTTAAAATAATGGCTGGCGCTAAAGGCGCACCGCCACTGTCAAAAAGTTCAAGCTTGGGCGACTGTGCACGGCTATTAAAACTAACCAGAAGCACACTCACTAAGAAAATAAAAATGCTTACTTTAGTAAGCATTTTGGTTGGGTTACTCAACATAAAATCACTCCATCAAACGCTTAACTTTACTCAAATAAAAATGGTTTTAGTTACTTGCCGTTTGGCCATTTACCGGGTTTATTGAGCGAGTAGTCAGTGTTACGCGTCTATCAAAAAAGTTATCTTCAATTGTGTTGCTACTTGCTAATGTATGCTGCTCACCAAAGGCCTGAGCACTTAAACGTGTATGGCTAATACCGTGCTTTATAAGGTAACTTTGCACTGCGTTTACACGTTTTTTAGACAATAAAAGATTCGCTTGCTCATCACCGCGCTGATCGGCAAAACCACTTAAATCTAACGCTAGTTGCGGCTGGTTTTTTAACAGCACCACAAGCTGGTCTAACTGGGCAGCAAAGTGCGGGGCAATAACACTTGAGCCTGTTTTAAATTGTACTGTCATGGCAAGTAAGTTATTTATTTGCGATTGTGTTAGCTGCTCATTTTGATTAGTGAGTACTTCTAACTGTTGCTCAAGCCTATTGTTGTGATTAAGTACGTGCATGTAGTCGCTGGTTTTTTCCTGCATCAGCGTAATCGCGCGCTGTTGCTGGGCTATTTTGTCATCGGCCACTTTTGAATCACCAATTAAGCCCCCGGCAAATGCGCCAATAAAGGCACCAATTGGCCCACCAACGACACCACCAATAATGGCGCCTGTACCTAAGCCAATGGCGGTTTCTTTGTGTGCTTCTTTAGAAGGGGTGTTAGCGGCTGACGCAAATGCAGGTGTACACACACTGGCTACTAGCGTTAATGCGATTAATATCTTCTTCATGATGTAATCCTTAAACTTGTTTTAATTTGCGATGTTTTGTTTTGATGGTTGTATTAAAACAGCTACAAGTGGCAACAAAGGGGAGCAAAAATGGCAAAGTACTGAGCAATTGTGGCAAAAAAATGGCAATTGCCTTTTTAACCGTACATAGCTGAAAAACTTCGATATAGTGCGTTTTAAAATAAATAAGGGTGAGTAGAATGAAAAAAATAGCCATCATTGAAGATGAAACCGCCATCCGCGAAAACTATATTGAGATGCTTAGCGCTCAAGGTTACCAGGTAAGTGGTTTTGCAGATCGCGCCAGCGCAGAGAGCGCATTTAAAGACGCCCTACCCGATTTAGCCATTGTTGATATTGGTTTAGGCCACGAAATAGACGGCGGTTTTTTACTTTGCCAAACTTTGCGTACGCTTTCTAAAACACTGCCTATTATTTTTTTAACTGCACGCGATAGCGAAATAGATACCGTATGTGGCCTGCGTATGGGCGCCGATGACTACCTAACAAAAGATATTAGCTTAGCCCACTTGGCTGCGAGAATAGGCGCGCTATTTAGACGCATGGAAGCGCTTGAGCAACCCGCCGATGCCAATGCATTAATTACACGCGGCCCGCTTAAGCTCGACACCCAGCGCATGCAGGTATTTTGGCAGCAGCAATTAGTTGATTTAACGGTGACCGAATTTTGGATGCTGCACTCCCTTGCGCAGCGCCCAGGCCATGTTAAAAGCCGCAACGATTTAATGAGCGATGCAAAAATTTACGTAGACGACAGCACTATTACCTCACATGTAAAACGCATTCGTAAAAAGTTTATGGCACTTGATAGCCACTTTGACTGCATAGATACCGTGTACGGTATGGGCTACAGGTGGGAGCAACGCTAATGTTACGTTTTGGCCTACGCAGTAAATTTATACTTCTGTCGTGCTTTTTGTTTTTACTGCCGTGGCTTGGTTACGAGTACGTATGGGAAATGGAAAAGTTTTTACGCCAAGGCCAAGAAAAAACCCTCGTAGGCACCACACGCGCGCTTGCCACCGCTTTGCACGAGCGCCCAGCACTGTTTGATGAGCAAACCAATTTTTTAGATCAGGTAGTAAAAGGGCGCGACTTATATGCGTACAACCTTAAAAATCCCATTCAACTTGATGGCAAGCTGAGCGACTGGCAAAGCTATCAACCACTTTTTTGGCATTACGATAAACGTTATTTACAAAAAACGCAGCGCAATCACCAAGCCAGTGATTTATCGTTTGATCATATGGTTGGCAAATTTGATAACTATTTGTATGCGGTGTTTAAAGTCACTGACGATCATCTTGTATATCGTGCTAAAAATAGTTTAAGCATTACGAATAACGACCATTTAAAAATTGGCCTAAAAAGCCCAGGCGGCGATTTTAATACGTACATTATTGCCCCACGCCAAGATGGCTGGGTAAATGCGTTTAATGCGAATACCAAAACACCGTTTACAAAAATTCAGGGCTATTTTATGCGTACTGAATCGGGATATAACGTAGAGCTGCGCTTTCCCATTAATATGCTGGGTAACAAGCTAGGCTTTGCCGTGGTCGATATCGACACAAAAAAAGCGCCGTTTGATTCTAAAACAATGTCGACTTCTAATTTAAATAACCCCAGCGATTTAGGCTCGGTATTGGTGCCCTCACCCGAAATTAATCGAATTTTAAAAGGTATGGGCCACAGCGGCAGCCGTATTTGGGTGGTTGATAACCATCATCGCGTATTAGCGCAGTCGGGCACAATTCAAAATGCCGATGGCGTATGGGCCGACGGGCTTAAAAACCAGCCGCCTAAAAATGCTTGGCAGCGCTTTGAGCAAACGTATTTACACCCGCTTTATTATAAAATTTTAACTCGCCCCGAAAACGAATTTTTAGATACCCTACACGATGTCGCTTCAATGCAAGGTACGCATTTAGCTAAAGCACTCAAAGGGCAACCAGCGTCGTCTTGGCGGTTAACCCCCGACAGTAAAGCCGTTATTTTATCGGCGGCTTACCCTATTTGGATTGACGACAAAGTCATTGGCGCAGTCATCGCTGAGGAAACCACTAACGGTGTACGCACACTGCGTAATAAATCGCTCGAAAAGCTCTTTAACGTTATTTTAGCGGTGATGCTAATTGGTACTGTGACGTTGTTCTTTTTTGCTTCGCGTATTTCGAGCCGTATTAGACGACTGCGTGATACCGCAGAGCAAGCCATTGACGCCCAAGGGCGCATTACCGGCAGTATAAATTACAGCGACTCAAACGATGAAATTGGCGACCTTTCACGAAGCTTTGCCAATATTGTTGGCCGATTAGGTGGGTACACTAACTATTTAGAAAATATGTCATCGCGGTTATCGCACGAACTACGCACGCCGGTGGCTGTGGTGCGCTCATCACTTGAAAACTTACAAAGCCTGCCACAAAACGAGCTAAGCCAAAAATACTTAGAGCGCGCCAGTGAAGGGGTTGAGCGCTTAGGTAAAATAATAACCACCATGAGCGAAGCCACACGCCTTGAGCAAAGCATTCAAAGCAACGAGAGCGAGCCGTTTGATTTACAAAAGGTCATTAATGGCTGCATGCAAGGCTATCAGCTTACTTACCCTGAACAATTATTTGAGCTTGATGTATGCCAAAACCCTTTACCTATGCAAGGAGCTCCCGAATTTATAGCTCAGCTACTAGATAAGCTTATTAATAATGCGCTGGAATTTAGTGAAGCCAATACGGCTATAAATGTAGGCCTTAAGCAGAGCGAAAATAAAGCAATATTAACAGTGAGTAATACAGGCCCCGTACTGCCTGAAGGACTAACTGAGCATATTTTTGATTCTATGGTGTCGGTGCGTAGTCAGCAAATGCAGCAACAACCACATTTAGGGTTAGGGCTTTATATTGTAAGGCTAGTATGTGATTACCATAACGGCAGTGTCACTGCGCAAAATAACCAGTGCGGTAATGGCGTGGTATTTAAAGTAACCCTGCCTTTACAAAACTAGGCTGTGCATAAAGTAGCGCCCTGCTGAGTCGCCCTTATTTTTTGCACAGTGATTACAATTTACTACAACTTAAAATGTAACTATTCACTTTTAATTCAGTCGAACAGCCATACCCTGAGCGCTAATTAAGGAGAATAGATCATGAACAACCCACTTGAGCGTGAAGAGATCGAATTTATTTTTGATTTATACAGGCCCCAAGAGCAAGCACCTAGCTTACCTTCAGAGCCTGCCACCTCTACATATAAAAACTTACGACAGCCAGAACAAGTTAAAAACGAAGGCGTGTCTGAATACCTCAGCTAGGGCTTTGCCTATTGCGTTGCTTGCTCGTGTTGTAAAAACGCTTTGATGCAGTTTATTTCTGCCAGCTTTACCTCTTCGCCTATTTCTGGGCCTTTTTTGCCATTTTTTAGTGCAGTTTGCACTACCTGCTTTTTATCCAATTTTTGTAATTCATTAAAAATTGCACGCAGCTTAGCTCCTTGCGGATAGGGCTTATCTACGAGCGCTTCTCCGCGCCCTTGCGCATCACATTGGCATGCCTGGGTAAACGAAATAAAGCGCTCAGGGTGCACTAGAGCATTTAAATTAGTGACAATTAATTTATGAATCGTTTGTGGCCTTAATTGCTCAAGCGTATGGCATAAGGTGTGATTATCGCTGGTGAGTACGCCAATATCGCGAAAGCGGTTAGGCACTTTTAAACGCTCACAAAACTTTTCTACTACGGCTACCCCTTCGCGCTCATGGCCGCGTAAATTACCGCGTTTTTTATAGCTCAGTGCCTTGCCAAAATCATGAGTGAGTGCCGCAAACCGTGTTTCTAAATTAAAGTTTAAATCGGCAGCGCGCCTAAGTACCAACATAGTATGAACAAGCACATCGCCTTCGGGGTGGTGATTGGCAGGTTGCGGTACACCGTCCATTTGCTCTATTTCAGGGAAAATACCTAAACCATGCAGTGCTTGAAAATACAGTTCTGGGTGTTTTTCACCCAGTGCTTTTTCGGTTTCAAGCCATACGCGTTCGGGCACTAAATGATTAAGCTCACCTTTGTTTTTAAGCTCGCGCATTAATGCATACGTACTTGGGTGAATACGCCACTCACTTCCGTAACGCGCCAAAAAACGCGCTATGCGTAATACCCTTACAGGGTCTTCTACAAAGGCCTCTGTGGTATGGCGCAATATTTTATTGTGTAAATCGCTTTGGCCATTAAAAGGGTCAATAACGGTGCCGTTTTCATCAAGCGCCATTGAGTTTATAGTTAAATCGCGCCTTGCAAGGTCTTCCTCGAGCGTAACATGAGGACTGGCGTCTACCACAAAGCCGGTATAGCCTTTACCACTTTTTCGCTCAGTGCGACCCAAGGCGTATTCTTCTTTTGTTTTTGGGTGTAAATAAACCGGAAAATCACTTCCTATAGGCACAAAACCAAGCGACTCCATAGTTTGGGGTGTTTCGCCTATAACAACGTAATCGTTATCTTTTGATGCTATATTAAGGAGCTGGTCGCGTACCGCGCCACCAACAAGGTAAACTTGCTTAAGGTTGTGTTTCACTGTTTATCCTAATCACACTGGGTGGTTATTTGATATTGATCATACCATTAAAATAGCCATTGTTTGCCAAGCTTACATAAGCTCATTACAATAGCGCTTTATTTAAAGCCGCAGCCTTATACTCAATGAAAAATCATTCATCAAAAAAAGAACTTATGCTACTGCCTATATTACTTGTGGTTATTGTAATGTGCGTGGCGGGACACTTTTTACTACAGGCTAACTTTCAAGATAGCAACATGGTTGAATACATGTTGGCAGCGCTACCCTTTGCGATGTTTACCCTAGTTATTGTGGCATTTAAAATGGCGGCTAAAAGCGAAGCCAATGAGCAAAGCGAGCAAGACTCTTAATTTTACTATTAAAGAATATAATACCCAAACCAATCAGGCTTTATTGGCTGAGCATGCCCACTTGGCGTAAGCTTGATATTTAATTGGCTGTCGAGTAAATCTATAGCAAAGCAGTCATCTACATCATGTAAATCATCTTTATGAATATGGCTAAGCCCTGCAAGCAAATCGCTTTTAGCGCGCTGCTTGGCCTCTGCTGGGCTACCGGCAACATACAAGGCAAAGTCGTGTTGCTCAGCCATAGAGTCACTTCTGTAAGCGCCTAAATTAACAAAATACAGCTGCTTATTTTGCTCAACGTAAGTATCAACGAGTTCTACTTTATAACCGTCGATATGGTTAACTGCCATGTAGCTGTCCATATGCACATTGTTTTTATCGCCCACCCATTGGCTTTTTAGTTTTGAGTAGGTTTGCTCAATGCTTTGACCTACAACAAAGCGAATATCGTGCATTTCTATGTGGCAGCCTTGAATTCGCCCGCCTAAATACACCATAAATAACTGCATTTAATTACCTTACTTTTAAATTACACTAAATTATCGACATCAATATTGTGTTTTTTTATTAATTTATAAAAATCCGAACGATTACGTTTGGCAAGTTTTGCGCCTTCGGCTACGTTACCACCGGCCATTTTAAGGGTATTTATCACATAATCGCGCTCAAACTCTTTTTTGGCATCGTTTAAAGAAAGCGGCTCTGCACTGGCCTCGTTTGAGTTAAGTGCGTTTAACACTAAGTGTGCAGAAATTACCTCGCTGGCGCTTAATGCGACCACTTGCTCTACAACATTTTCTAACTGGCGAATATTCCCAGGCCAGTCGTAACGTACCAGTGCATGCATGGCATCGTTTGCAAAGCGCTTTTCCTTTTGGTTCATACGTTTAGCAATACTTGCGCTAAAGTGTTGGGCAAGCAAGCTTATATCTTCGCGGCGCTCACACAGCGGCGGCAATTTTAAATTAACAACATTTAGTCGGTAGTATAAATCTTCCCTAAATTGTTGATTGCTAATCGCATCGGGTAAATTTTTATGCGTGGCCGATACAATACGCACATCAATAGGAATTTCTTCTTGAAAGCCTACGGGGCGAATCGTTTTTTCTTGTAGTACACGCAGTAACTTAACCTGTAAGTTAAGCGGCATATCGCCAATTTCATCTAAAAATAAGGTGCCGCCTTGCGCTTGCTGAAACAAACCTTGGTGATCTTTCACCGCCCCTGTAAATGCGCCTTTTTTATGGCCAAATAATTCTGACTCTAAAAGCTCCCCTGGCACTGCACCACAGTTAATAGCCACAAAAGGCCCTTCACTTACATGGCTGTGTTGATGAATCGCCTGAGCCAGCAGTTCCTTACCTGTACCGCTAGCACCAGATATAAGCACATTTACTTGGGTTGGCCCCAATAATTTAACTTGCTCGAGCAGGTGTAACATAGCGCCACTGCGCGTGACTATATTACTTTTTTGAGGTGACTCTTCTGCGTTTACGCCATGTATTTCAATGGCTTTGGCTAGGCTATCAAAAAGCTCATCTTTATCTACCGGTTTTGTAATAAACGCAAAAATACCTTGTTTTGTCGCCTCAACCGCATCGGGAATAGAGCCATGCGCTGTCATCATTATTACCGGCAGTGCTGGGTAGCGGCTTTGTAATTGGCGATGCAAGGCCATGCCGTCCATTTCGTCCATACGCAGGTCTGTTATAACTGCATCAAACACGTGGCTTTTAAGAACTTGCAATGCAAGTATGCCGCTTTCACAGGTAGTTACTTCGTACCCTTTAGACTCGATTCTTAGCGCGAGTAATTTAAGTAAACTTGCATCATCATCAACAAGTAATACTTTTGCACCTTGTGCTGTGTGTGTTGCCATGATTACTGCTCCTTCGTGTCTTCGCGTAGTAATAACTGTTGCTCTATGGTGGCTAAAGACGATAACGTTTGCTGCATTTTGTCATTTAACGCCTGCTGCTCTTTTAGCGCATTGATTTGCCGAGTAACATGCTGCTTTTGAAGCCATAAATATTGTTTAATAGGGTCTGGCCAAAAGTAGGCTAAATCGAGTTTTTGCAAGCGCGCCATTACCTCTTCGGGTGCGCTTGAAGTATTAATACACATATATTTAAAAAAGCGTTTTAGCTCTTTTTCACCTAAATAAGTGTGTAGGCTTGGTTTTACTTTAAAACCACCACATTGATTAGCATGCCATGCAACAACGCGTGCTGCGCTGGGGTAAACGGGGTCACTTTTAGGACGCTTTTTAGGATTTGGCACCGCATTTTTTGCAGGCGCAACCTCCTGTGACACAGCTGCTGTTTGCGTGTTATTTGTTGCACACCCAGCTAAAATAACCGCACTACTGAGCACACATAAAATAGCTATTAAACGCGTACGCATGCTATTAAACTCCTTGATTAATTAAAGGTATTTTTATTGTAAATAAGCAGCCTTTGGGCTGGTTATGCTCAACACTGAGCTGACCTTGTAACTGCTCAACCGACTCTTTTACTATGGTTAAACCTAGGCCACTGCCTTGCAGCGTAACATCTTTATTATGCTTACCTTGGTAAAATGCGCTGAATATTTGGGTTTTTTCTTGCTCTTTAATACCACAGCCTTCATCGCGCACTTGTATTGTTAGTCGCTTTTGCTCAAGCGCTAAGGTTACATCAACGCTTTGCCCTGTATTTGAAAACTTTAACGCATTAGAAATGAGCTGAATAAGGGTCATTTCTATTAGCTCTGCGGGTAATGCAAGTGTCTGTTTTATTATGCTGTTGTGCCAATTTAAGCGTTGCTGCTTAGCCGTTAAACGGTGCTCAAAATGGCTGTTTATTTTATTTATTAAATTACCAAATTCGACCTCGCTAACACTGTCTTTACTGGTTCTGATAGCGTTATAACTAAGTAAGCTGTCAATCATAGTGCGCAGGCGCACCATTGATTGGCTAATAAGCTCAAGCACAGCTTGCTGCTCTTTTGTAATGGGCCCCACTATTTCATCACGAAGTAAATCGGTGCCCTCGACCATTGAAGCCAACGGCGTTTTAAGCTCATGGGTTACATGACGTAAAAAGGTATCTTTTTGTTGCTCGAGCATATGTAGCTGCTCTTGCACCCATTGTAGTTTTTCGCCCAACTCCACCAGCTCACTGGAACCTTGCACCGCTATTTTTTGCTGCCAGTGGCCTTGCCCTAGTTTATCTATTACCGACGTAAGCCCTTTTAAACGTTTGCTTATGCGCCATAAAAAGCCCCCGCCCACCAGTAAAGTAAGCGGAATAAGCGCCACTAACCAGTTAATAAACGAGCTTTGCAAAGTGCTTAGCTCATTTTGATTATTTTGAATTTGCGCCGCATTTGTATCACGCAACCACACAGTAAGCTCTGCTACTAAATCGCTAATAGGCACGAACAATGCTGCATCTTGTTGGTTGTTTTCAATTAGCGCTTGATGAGTACTTCGTAAGGTTGCTGCTAAGCGGCGCCATTGCATAGTGTATTGCTGAGAGGTACTTTTTTGGCTGAGCGTGTCGATTGTTTGTAAGGAGGATTGCCATTTTTCGTTTATTAGCGTGTCGAGCGACTCGCTTTTTAAAACCCAATTTTGGCGAGTAGCTCGCTCTAGGCTATTTAGCTCTTGCTTTAAAAAATTGAACGACTTAGTAACTTGGTAATTATTACTGACAATAAGCTGGGTAACAGCGAGCTGTTTATTTAACGCATTTAAAAAAACAATCACCACTAAACTAAGTGGCAGTAACGACAGCAGCATGCTAATAATAAACTGACCTATTAAGTTAGGCCGCCAATTGAGCATTGCACGATACTTTTTAGCCAACGTTACAGGCATTATCATTTCCTTTTATTATTTTAAGCGCCCTATTTTAGTTACTTACCTTATACTCTCGCTGAATCAACTTCTATATTTAACCCAATATATCCACCTGTTGCCATTTTGCAACATGCTAACTCATTGATAACTATGTTAAGTACAGAGAGTACGTACCGTCTGTTGCAAAAATAACACACATTTAAGTAAAAAATTCCGACAAACGCTTCATAAAAACCATAAACCACTGATTTTAAATACTTATTTAAATTGGCACTATTTTTGTAATATTGAGTGCAACTTTAATCAATAAGGAAATTAAATGAACAACCGCTTTTTAGTAATTTTACCCATGCTGGCTTTTGGGTTTATGGGCACAGATGCAATAGCTATGGACGTTCAAGCTACATTTAATGAGCTAGATAAAGACAGTAACGGCACACTTAGCGAATCAGAAGCGGGAGAAGATGCCGTACTACACGAAAACTTTTCACAAATAGACACTAACCAAGATGGTCAGTTATCGCTAAGTGAATTCAAAAAGTTTATTCAGTAAATTCATTTAATAAGGAACATGATTATGAAACAACTTATCGCAGCATTTGCATTAATGTTTTTAGCCATTAGCGCCACGGCTTTAGCCTCTTCTGTAAATATTCGCTTTGCTCATTTAGACAAAGATATGGATGGAGCAGTATCACTTGCAGAAGCAAAGCAAGATAAAGAAGTAATGAGGCAATTTGCTGATTTGGATGAAAATGAAGACAAGAAAATTTCTAAAGAAGAGTTTCAAAACTTTAAACCATAATTAAGTTTTACTTAAGCTTTTACCTAGTAAAGTAGGTTTCAAAAGCATTTGCCATAATCCCTGAGGGAATGTGTAAACGGATTTATTGTTGGGAAGTTAAATTATGGCAAGTGCTTTTTTTATTAATCTACAAACACTGTATGTTGGAAGGAAAACCATGAAGTGTGTTTTTTTTAGTGTTATCGCTATTACCATGATCAGTTTTAATGCTGTTGCATTAGATGTTAAACAGCGTTTTGATCACCTTGATGCCAATAAAAGCGGCTTTTTAACTGAAGACGAGTTAGAGCCTCAGCCTCAGCTACTCAGCACCTTTACTCGCTGGGATAAAAACCAAGACAAACAAATCTCGCTTCTTGAGTTTAAAGACTATTTAACCAATAACCTTTACTGAGTAGTATAAATATGAAGACCGTAAGCTATTTAGCGCTTGTTGCGCTGGGCATTTTTAGCGATGTAAGCCTTGGCCAAAGTACAGAAATTGCCGATAAATTTGAAAAGTTTGACCGTAACCAAGATGGCTTTTTAACCCGTTCAGAAACCGCCATTGACCCCGCTCTATGGTCGCGTTTTTCAAGTTATGATAAAGATAAAGACGGCAGACTTACCCTTTCTGAATATGGCCTATACGCCAGTAAGTAACTCTTTTTATATGCGTAAGCGCTAAATTTTTAACAGCCCTTACGCTTTTAAGCTATCTACCTCAACATATTGGTATTCTAAAAGTGAGTTTGCTAGTGTTATTTTACTAACAATAAAAAATAACTAACTTATGCAACTTAAAAAACTTTTCAACCCACTATTGCTTGCTGGTTTATTTGCAAGCTGCACTAGCATCGCTCAAACGCAGGTTATTTATAACGCTAATGGCTATACGCCTTTGTATCAAGGCGGTATACACACATTTTCCACTTTAGTAATTAAAAACGGCAAAGTCGTAAAAACTGGGGATGATACGCTTAAAAACACCTTTCCAGATGCCACACTCATTGATGCCAAAGGCAATACGTTGCTGCCAGGGCTAATTGACGCCCACGGCCATGTGATCGGTCTTGGCGACAACCTATCGCAACTTGATGTGCGTGGTGCTAAGTCGGTTGAGGAAATAACCGCAAAGTTAGAACAATTTGCGAAAAATAAACAAGGCTGGCTATTAGGCCGAGGCTGGAACCAAGAGCTGTGGAGCAACACGCGCTTTCCTACCGCTAAAGACTTAGATAAGGTCGTTAATGACCGCCCAGTGGTGCTTTCGCGCGTTGACAGCCATGCAATTTGGGTTAATAGCAAAGCCTTAGAGCTGGCCGGTATTACCGCAGCCACTCAAGCGCCTGATGGCGGCGAAATCATTAAAGATGGATTTGGTAATCCAACCGGTATTTTTATAGATAAAGCAGAATCGCTAATTACCCAGCATATGAGCGCCCCTTCAAAACAAGCTATAAGCGACTCGTTAGATGCCGCAGGCGCCCATTTACTTAGCTTAGGTATTACCTCTACTCACGATGCCGGTATTGATAAAACCACCTGGGAAGTTTATAAAGCGCGCAGCGAGCAAGGTGATTTACCACTAAGAATTGTCGCGATGCTCAGTGCTGCCAGCCCCGATTTAGAGTACATGCTTAAAGCGGGACGCTACCAAGACGCTGAGTCGTTTATGTCTATTCGCAGTGTAAAAGTGTATGCCGATGGCGCATTAGGCTCGCGCGGGGCTGCACTAATTGATGACTACGCAGATAGAAAAAACCACCACGGCCTGATGCTAGAAACCCAAGCCAAGTTGGAAGAATTATTTACTTTAAGTTTTAAAAATGGTTTTAGCGCGAATACCCATGCAATTGGTGATAAAGCCAATAAAGTGGTGCTGGATGCCTATCAAAATGTGTTTAAGCAAACGGGCGGTATGTTACTGCGAAACCGTATTGAACACGCACAAATTGTCACCCCTGATGACATACCACGTTTTAAAGCACTAAAAATAATTCCATCTATGCAACCTGTGCATGCTACCTCCGATATGCATATGGCTGAGCAGCGCTTAACCGATGATCAGCTACAAGGTGCGTATGCATGGCAAACATTTTTAAAGCAAGGCTCTGTGATTGCTGCAGGCTCTGACTACCCTGTGGAACTAGCAAACCCCTTTGATGGTTTGTATTCTGCTATTACCCGTATGGATCATAATAAGTTGCCTGAAAACGGTTGGCGCGCCGCTGAAGTGCTTAGCCGCGAACAAGCCCTAAGAGCATTTACACTTGGCGGCGCGTATGCAGCGCACCAAGAGTTTAAAATAGGCAGCTTAGAAAACTCAAAGTGGGCAGACTTCATATTAGTAGACAAAGATTACTTTAAAGTTCCTGTCGATGAGATTTATAAAACGCAGGTTTTACAGACTTGGATTGCTGGAAAATTACGCTTTAAAAAAGAATAGCTTACAAAGTAGGCGCTTTTTAAAAATAAATGAATTTATTATGAATATTTACTAAAGTAATTAAAAAGTATGTCGATAACTGGGGGAATTTAAAAACCTCTTATGTTTCAGGAAGAAAACATGTTATCTAAAAAAATATCCCTTACTTTATCGACTCTTTTTACTTTATCACTTTGTGCATGCTCTACTCACCCAGTTTACAATGGCCACGCACCTCATAATAATATTGGCCACCATAACGCACACAGCCGCTATTCAGACGTTCATCAACCACGTGTAAATAACTGGCAGTTTCCTGAAAACAACTACCGCCCTATTAACAGCAGCAAATTACTAAGTAACTACACAGAACAATTGGCAATGAAGCTAATTGAAAATATGAACTACATCAACAGTGGTACCCCTGTTGCAATTACATCTTTTGTGAATTTAGATGACAATTTACAAACCACTAATATATTTGGTAATCATCTAGCTGAAAGCTTTATTACTGAAATGCAGGAGTTTGGTTTGTCTGTGGTTGATTACAAGCACACCGGCGCGGTGCATGTAACCCCATTAGGTGACTTCTCGTTTAGTCGCAACGGTAAAGAAATTAAAGGCTACCCAAATATCGAATACACTTTAACAGGCACTTTAACTTACACTAATCGCGGTGTAATTGTTAATGCTCGTATTATTGGCGCTAAATCTAAAGTGGTGGTTTCATCTGCGAAAGGCTTTATTCCAAGTTTTATCGTTGAGTCACTCTACCCAACACGCAGAACTGATGGTCTTTTATTAGACGCAGTGCTTTAAAATAAAAAAGGGTTAACTTAAACGTTAACCCTTTTTTGAATTTTTAACTTTTGGCTTCTTTTACTTTCGGCTCTCGGTACAATTTTATTAGGTGATACACATTGACCACTGCTAATAAGCCATTGGTAAGCGCTACAGGCACCGCGCCAATAGCTACACCATATACCGTAAATACGATACAGCCAAACATATTATACCAACGCAGCTTGACTACATCGGTCATGGTTAACGATGCAACCAATAAAGCTGATGCAATATAACCTAAATATTCCCAACTCAATTGTTCTCTCCTACCCTTTAGGTTAGCATTACACTAATGCTAACTTGTGGCACTTCTCAGTGTTGCAACGTTTAATACCAATGCGCAATAATACTCAATCATTTTGCGGGGCTAAACGTGTCGCTACCTGCGTTAAAAAATTCTCATTTAGAGCAACTAAATAGCGAATTTTTTGCCTAGCTAGACTACGTTCTCCCAACCTCAAAATAGATCACATAATTAAGCGCATTGGTATAAAATAAAAAAACTAACTTGCTTAAAAACCTTAAAAAGTATATTGGTTGTAGCCAATAGCTTCCTAAATCATTACACGGGAAATGAAGGTATTACGTACTTAGCAAGGCTAAATACAGTAGCAAGTTAGCGTAAATTCTTAGAGCCTTAATAATATCGTCATTAAGGTGTAATAAATAGGACAATTGTCCGAAGAGCATATTGATGTTTCAATACCATTTTTCTAGTTATCTTGTTGAACAACTACTCACTTTTGCAGGGAGTAGTTACCAACAATCAAAAAAAGAAGTGCTGATCCACCAAGATCAACCACTAAGTAAGCTTGTGTTGGTGCGCAGCGGAACTATTTCATTTAGTTATGATGTAGGTAACGGACGCCGCCTATTATTAGGCCAATTAGATTGCAATAATACGCTAATTGGTGAAATAGAAGCGCTTAACAATAATCCCTGTATTTATACAGTGACCTGTTTTAGTGATGTAACTTATAACTTGATAGAGCTTCGTCACTGGCGAGCTTTACTACTCGAAAAGCCAGAGCTTAGCTTGTATACAGCGCAGACTATTGCAGCAAAGTTCCAAGAAAACCAAAAAGTTAATTTAGATAAGCTACTACTACCTTTAAGCTACAACATTGCTAAAGACTGCTTATTACGAGCTGAGAACAATAATCCTACGCTATTGCGCGCATACCCAACCGTTAACGCCGAGGCTGAGCGCTTTGCAACCACTGAGCGAGCTTATCGCCGCGTAGTGACTGAACTGGTCGAAAAAGGCTTAGTACAACGCAGCTCTCACGGGTTAAAAGCGGTCGATACGCAAAGCTTGAGTGATTATGTAGACAGTTTTGCGCAGCTGTAAAACACGCAACCTTTTAAAAATCAATCAGAAAAAAAGGCCCTAAGGGCCTTTTTGTAATATTAATTAGTTAAGCGTTAACTCTGGCCGAAAATACTTACATCAGTGTAGTTTAATTCGCCACTTAGCCCTGTCGCGATTACTTATCTAATAAAATATCTTGGATGTTTACTAAATCAGATTTACCTTCAATGATTTCATCTGGCGTTAAACCCGATAACTCATGCGGGAACACTAACCACTCTTCTGATTCATGAATAAAGTAATCTGGCACCATGTCTACTTTTGAGTTTTTTGGCTTATAGTAAGGGCATGCTACGCGAATATCACGAGGTAGATTTAAACGCATAAGTTCAGAAAGCTTTTCTTTTAATGCAAAAATACTGCGCCCAGAATCAAACACATCATCAACAATAAGCAGTGAGTCACCTGCATTTGCGTTTTCTACAATGTAATGTAAACCGTGTACTTTTATTTCTTTAGATTGCTTGCCAATACCGTAATAAGACGACGTACGCACCGCAATGTGGTCCGTCTCAATGCCTTTATAATCGTAGTATTCTTGCACAGCAATACCAATAGGTGCACCACCTCGCCAAATACCAATAATAAAGTCTGGACGAAAGCCATCTTTATAAACTTGTGCCGCTACGCGGAATGAATCTTCAAGTAGCTGTTGAGCTGTGATGTAGCACTTATCTGACATAGTTTAGAACCCCAGTGGTGAGTATAACATTTGAGTGTAGGCGCTTTAGCCAATAATTAAACACCCAAACAGGTATTGGCGAAGGATTTTACCGTAAATAAAAATAAATTGCTTGCCTGCAAATAGCAAAATAGGCACCAATGGGTGCCTATTTTATGTATTAAACGCTTAGTTACGTACTATTAAGCTTTTTCTAACAATGTACGAGCTACTGTACGCATTCCTTGCGTTGTTGCACCGGCTGCCCATTGACTAGTGCTACCCATATTAAATGCAGCAGCTAAATCTATGTGTACCCAACCTTTACCATCGTTTGGTACAAAGCGAGATAAAAAGCCTGCAGCATTTGAAGCGCCGCCGTAACCACCGCCTTTTTGAGCGCGGCTATTTGCCGTATCAGCGTATGGTGATGGGCAGTTTTGCTGGTGCCATTTTTCAAGAGGTAGAGGCCATGCGGCTTCCATTTCTTGCGAGGCAAAGTCTTCTACTTCGCGAACCAGCTCTTTATCAAGGGCAAATAAAGCATTGTACTCCTGACCTACAGCCACTAATGCAGCACCGGTTAGTGTTGCCGCATCAATAATTAGCTCTGCGCCAGTTTCGCCCGCAGCCATGAGGCCATCGGCAAGTACTAAGCGCCCTTCAGCATCGGTGTTAACAATTTCTACCGTAGTACCATTTTTATAGGTTAAAATATCACCTAGTTTGTAAGCATGGCCCGAAATTAAGTTCTCAGCACAGCATAAAAACAGCTTAATACGTTTTTCTATGCCGCGGTTAATGGCAAGCGCTAAACCCGCTGTTACGGTTGCCGCGCCGCCCATGTCGCACTTCATGCCTAGCATACCTTCGCTCGATTTAATTGAGTAACCGCCAGAGTCAAACGTGATACCTTTACCTACAAGCGCGGCACTTACCGGCGCGTTTTCATCGCCTGTTGGGTTGTAATCAAGCTCAAGTAAAACGGGTGGACGCTCAGAACCACGGCCTACTGCATGAATACCAATCCATTGCTGCTCTAATAACGCATCACCTTTAATAATTTGGTAACTTACGTGCTCAGGCGCTAACGATTGTATAAATTCTGCGGCTTTTTCGGCAAGGCTCTCAGGGTAAATGTCATCGGCAGTACCGTTAACCATTTCTCTTGCCCACGTAGCTGAGGCTTTTAAATGCGCAAGCTCGTTTAGATCTGATTGTGCGTTATCAACAAACTTAACCCCGTCTAGTGATTTAGGTGTTACAAAGCCTTGATAAAAAGCCCATTGGCTTTCAGTGCACCAAGTATCGCCCGCAAGCTCAACCTGTTTAACACCTTGATTTGCGATTGTCCGCGCTGCTTTTTGAACATTTTTTAATGTTTCTTGTTCAGATAAATGAACCGTGGCACCTTGCTCATTAAAAGATAATGTCGCGTTTTCGCCCCAATGGCTTGGTGCTGCTTGTTCGCTCAGTTGAACAACAAATTTTTCACTCATGTTAGAATACCCTTACACTTAAATGTGCCACCGAGTTTACTATAGTGAGTACAAGTTCCCAACAGCTTGAGATAAATAACATAAACCAGCGTGCTAGCCGCGTTTAGCATTGGAATTTAAATGAAATACACCCCCGTTTTACAGCCCGCCACGTTATTAAAACGCTATAAACGCTTTTTAGCCGACCTAGCACTTAACGATGGAACTGAATTTACCGCCCACTGCGCCAACACCGGTAAAATGACAGGTTGCGCAGAGCCTGGCTTTAATGCGTTTTATTCAACCAGCGATAACAGTAAACGAAAATACCCGCATTCATTAGAGCTTACTCAAAACATCCTCTCACAGTTAATATGTGTTAATACCGCCGTGGCAAATAAAGTGGTTGAAGAGGCTATCAACAACCAAGTTATTACAGAGCTTAACGGCTATGAGCAGCTACAAAGTGAAGTAAAATACGGCAGCGAAAATAGCCGTATCGACTTTTTACTTACCAGTGACAATAAACCCGCTTGCTATGTAGAGGTAAAGTCAGTCACTTTGCTAAGCGAAACCGATCCCCACAGTGGACAAGGCTACTTCCCCGATGCACAAACCGTGCGTGGGCAAAAGCACATTCGCGAATTAATAGAAATGATCGAACAAGGCCACCGAGCAGTATTATTGTTCGCTGTTTTACACCAAGGTATCAATACCGTGAGTGCCGCAAGCCATATAGATAAAAAATACAGCGATTTACTAAACCAGGCGATTAAAAAAGGCGTGGAAGTATACGCTTACAAGGCATCTATTTCGCCAAGTGAAGTAACGCTCAGTGAGAAAGTGGCCTTTAAATAAAAAATTAACTTGCTTTTAAACTTTATGCCCATATAACTAGGCAAGTTTAAATACCGAAATAACGATTAATAAAGCATCAAAATTAAAATATGAGCCTTTTTAGTCAACACACTGGTTGAAGCTAATTCGATTAATTAAAAAATAAATTTGCCTAGGGTATAAGATTCTGCTATTTATACCGCCGGCTAATGCTGAGGCATTAAATTAAGGATTTAGGAGAGAGTTATGCCAGACCAACAAAGACATGGTTTATTGGCTCAAGCCGGTTTAGAACCATACCAAGAAAAGCCGGGCGAAGAGTATATGAATGAAGCACAACGTGCTCATTTTAAAGCGATTTTAGAAGCGTGGCGTAACGACTTACGTAATGAAGTTGACCGCACAAAATCGCATATGCAAGACGAAGCTGCCAACTTTCCTGATCCAGTTGACCGCGCTGCGCAAGAAGAAGAGTTCTCTTTAGAACTTCGTACTCGCGACCGCGAACGTAAACTGATCAAAAAAATTGAAAAAACAATTATCTTAATTAAAGAAGATGATTTTGGCTTTTGTGAGTCATGCGGAATCGAGATTGGTATTCGTCGTTTAGAGGCGCGCCCAACTGCAGATTTATGCGTAGACTGTAAAACCCTTGCAGAAATAAAAGAAAAACAAGCTGGACGCGGTTAATTAAAATTAGTTAACTATGTCTCCTACAGCCGTTACCACGCCAAAGCGTGACTATCGCGGTCGATTTGCACCGTCTCCTTCTGGGCCACTTCATTTTGGCTCACTTGTGGCGGCTGTGGGCAGCTACCTTGATGCTAAAGTAAATCAGGGTAAATGGTTAGTCCGCATTGAAGATATAGACACCACTCGTGTGGTAAAAAATGCCGACGCCGATATTCTAAATACCTTACAAGCCTACGGCCTATATTGGGACGAAACCGTTGTTTATCAAACACAGCGACTATCCCTTTATCAAGAGATAACAAACTCACTGATACAACAACACTGTGTATATGGTTGTCGCTGCTCTCGCAAACAAATAAAAGCTATAGGCGGCATTTACCAAGGTCACTGCAAAGCGCTTAACTTATCAACAGAGCAAGGCGCTCTTCGCCTAAGACAACAGCATCCAACATGCCATTTTAATGATTTAATTCAAGGAAGCATTACTGTTAATAGTGCCTTAGCCCATGAAGATTACATAATAAAGCGCAGTGACGGTTTATTTGCTTATCAGCTAGTGGTGGTTATTGATGACATTGAGCAAGGTATTAACCGTGCAGTGCGTGGCGCCGATTTAATCGAGCCCACAGCACGGCAAATCAGTTTATTTAAACAGCTTAATGCACCCATTCCCCAATACGCGCATTTACCCCTTGCGGTAGCCGAGCCTGGCTTTAAACTCTCTAAACAAAATTACGCGCCCGCTATTAGCACAGACAACCCAAAGCCTGCGCTGATTGATGCATTTGAATTTTTAAATTTACCTGTGCATAGCCAATTGCACGATTTGTCTGTAGAGCAATTAATTGCATGGGCTATTAACGAATTTAGCTTAACTGCAGTGCCCAACATACCCGAAATTCAAATTTCGCAAGGTCAGCACCCAAACAGCACTAAATTTACGCATTTAAGCAAATAAAAATCTTAAAAACGGCTTAATTTCAGTCCATCAACTTAATTTTTATACCGCGCTGGTATATGATAGCCGCCTAAATAGAGGCTATTTACAATACATTTAAAGCACCGCACTATAATACCTAATTTAGGTGCTTTTTTATTGCGATGACCAGCCAATCATCATTTCTGTAGGAGACAGATTATTATTTCCAAGCTTTTTCAATTTTGCAGGCAAATAATCGGCCCAAATGCCGATGTGCAAAGCACTCAAACAAGTGATGAACCGGTTGTTATAACACGCGGTGAACATGGTATTTCACGTAAACAATTTAGCCCAAATGCAATCAAAGTACTTTACCGTTTAAAAGACGGTGGTTACGACGCTTACCTTGTAGGTGGTTGTATTCGCGATATATTGTTAGGTCAACAACCTAAAGACTTTGACGTAGTAACCAATGCCACCCCTGAGCAGGTTAAAAAACTATTTAGAAACTGTCGCCTTATTGGCCGCCGCTTTCGCTTAGCACATATTGTTTTTGGTCGCGAAATTATAGAAGTAGCTACCATGCGTGGGCACCACGAAGCGCAAGAAGCCAAAAACCAAATTAGCCAATCAAGCGAACATGGACAGTTATTGCGTGATAACGTATTTGGTAGCATTGAAGAAGACGCCGAGCGCCGTGATTTTTCTATTAACGCACTGTACTACTCGATTAACGATTTTTGTATATACGATTACGCCAATGGCTTAGCGGCCATTCAAGCAAAACAAATTGAGTTAATTGGCGATCCCGAAACACGCTACCGCGAAGACCCTGTTCGTATGCTGCGTGCGGTACGCTTTGCAACCAAGCTTGATATGAGCATAGCGCCAAAAAGCGAAAAGCCAATTACCGCGCTTGCCAGCCTACTTGATAATATTCCGCCAGCGCGTTTATTCGAAGAAGTTTTAAAGCTGTTTTTAAACGGTAAAGCCGAAGCTAACTATTTAATGCTACGCCAATACGGCTTGTTTAAGTCGTTATTTCCAGTGCTTGATAAAATTTTAGATAAAAACCCCGACGGTTTAGAAGCCGCGTTTATTCAACAAATGTTTCAAAACACTGATAAACGTATTAATGCTGATAAAAAAGTCACCCCTGCGTTTATATTTGCTGCTTTACTGTGGTTTCCGCTGCTTGAGCGCACAACTAAAATTAAACAACAAGAACAGCTGTCTTACTTTGACGCCTTTGCGCAAGCCATGAATAAAGTACTGAGCGAAAATGCCCAGCATATCGCAGTACCAAAACGCTTTACATTAGGCGCTCGCGACATTTGGCATATACAGCAACGTCTAGATAAACGTGCCGGCCAACGTGCTTACAGACTTACCCAGCAACCACGCTTTAAAGCCGCTTACGACTTTTTATTATTACGCGTTGATGCCGGTGAGCAACAACATAGTGAGCTTGCCCAGTGGTGGACCCAGTACTTAAGCCAAGATATAAACGGCCAAAAAGACATGGTCAAGAATCTAGGTCATCAAGGTGGGCCAAAACCACGTAAGCGCTCACGCCGCCGCACCACTAAAAAGCCGTCTGAGTAATTGTATGCAGTGTGTATATTTGGGTTTAGGTGCCAACCTAAACTCACCCAAAGAGCAGCTTGATAACGCCATTTGTGCGCTTAAAAAGCTGCCTCATTGTGAATTTGTAAGTGTATCGCATTACTACGCGAGCAAACCCATGGGGCCACAAGACCAACCCGATTATGTAAATGCCGTAGCGTGTATTAAAACCGCGCTTGAACCAGAGCAATTACTTGATTTAACACAAGCCATAGAGCTTGAACATGGGCGAGTAAGAAAAGCCGAACGTTGGGGGCCACGTACGCTTGATATAGATACCTTATTGTTTGGGCAGCAAATTATTAGTACCCCACGCTTAACGGTGCCTCATTATGGCCTGTGCGAACGTGAGTTTGTAGTTTACCCTTTACTAGAACTTGCCCCAGAACTGATTTTACCTAGCGGCATTGCATTAAAAACTATTGCACAAGATTTACCGCTCAACGACTTACAACAATTACCTCTGTAATTAACCAAGGCTTATGCCTGCGAGGATATTATGTCTAAAATAACCGTTTCTACTTTAAATAAAATGAAAGCAGAAAATAACAAAATCACCGCATTAACCGCATACGATGCTAGTTTTGCTAAGTTATTTCATGATAACGGTGTGGACGTTATTTTAGTTGGCGACTCTTTGGGCATGGTGCTGCAAGGTGGCGACGATACCCTTGGCGTAACCAATCAAGATATAGCCTATCATACCCGTTGCGTACGCGGTGGCAGCCGTGAGCTTTTTGTTATAGCCGATATGCCCTTTATGAGCTATTCAAGCGTTAGCGACACTTGTAAAAATGCAGCAGAGTTAATGCGTGCAGGCGCTAATATGGTAAAACTTGAAGGCGGTGAATGGCTTTACGACAGTATTAAAAGTTTAACGCAGCAAGGTATTCCTGTTTGTGGTCATTTAGGATTAACGCCGCAATCAGTGCACGTATTTGGTGGCTTTAAAATTCAAGGCCGTGAAGACGACAAAGCGCAAAAAATGATTGATGATGCAAAAGCCCTAGAAGCGGCAGGCGCCCAATTATTAGTGCTTGAGTGTATCCCAAGTGCGCTTGCTAAACGTATTACCGATGCCGTCACTATCCCTACTATCGGTATTGGCGCAGGTAATGTAACGGATGGCCAAATACTGGTAATGCACGACTTAGTAGGTATTTCGGCAGGATACATTCCTAAATTTTCTAAAAACTTTTTACTCGAAACCGGCAACATGCCAGATGCAGTTAAAAAATATTGTACAGACGTTAAAAGTGGCGCATTTCCAAGCGCCGAACATGAGTTTAAATAATGCAGTCAATTACTGAAATTAAATCATTACGTAGTCAAATTAAAGCGTGGCGCCAAGCAGGCTTAAGCGTGGCTTTAGTGCCAACCATGGGCAATTTACATCAGGGTCATTTTTCGTTAGTTGAAAAGGCAAAAACAATGGCCGACAAGGTGGTTGTGAGCATTTTTGTTAACCCAATGCAATTTGGTGCCAACGAAGATTTAGATAGCTACCCGCGTACGCTAAACGAAGACAAACAAGGCTTAGCCGACTTAAGCACAGATATAGTGTTTACCCCAAGCGTAGACACCATTTACCCAAATGGGCTTGGTGAGCAGAGCTTTGTAGATGTACCGGGCGTATCTATGGGGTATTGCGGCGGCACGCGCCCAGGACACTTTAGAGGCGTTGCCACGGTAGTCACTAAGTTATTTAATTTAGTACAACCTGATTATGCCTGCTTTGGCGAAAAAGACTTTCAGCAGCTGCAAGTAATTAAAACCATGGTACGCGATTTATCTATTCCAGTTGAAATTGTCGGTGTACCGACCATGCGCGAAGTGTCTGGCTTAGCTATGAGCTCGCGAAATGGCTATTTATCTGCAGAGCAAAAAGCCACGGCTACCGCATTATTTAAAACACTAAACAGCTGCGCTGAGCAGATCAAAGCAGGCAATACCGATTACAAAGCACTTGAGCAAAGCGCACAGCTTAGTTTAGAGCAAGCCGGCTTAAAGCCTGATTATTTTGAGATAGCTCAACGAGATACATTAAAAGCTGCTACACTTGATGATACACAATTAGTTATTTTAGCTGCCGCCTTTTTAGGCAATGTTAGATTAATCGACAACTTACAAGTTGAGATTTAACAAAAGCGCAGTTCAACGTTAAGGATAAGCATGCAAACATTTATTAAAACGAGTGCCCTCGCCCTGTCATTTTCATTGTTAGCAGCTTGCCAAAATCAAGTGAAAAACCCTGAGTTAAACCAATGCGCACAACAAAACTATCAGTGCGAAAATAGTTGCGATCAGCAATCAATTGACAAAGGTTTAAAACAGCAAGTGTGCTCTGCTAAATGTGTAGAAAGCTACAATCAGTGTAAAGAACAAGCTCAAAAGCTGACTGATTTATAATCGCTTTTTAATAAATTAGTCTTTTTACGCTTTAAAATTTTACACACAAAAAAACCGCTCATTGAGCGGTTTTTTTGTAGTTGGGTTTAAATTATAAACCTAACTTTTTAAGCTCTGCTTCTACTAACTTTGCAGAAAGCGGTACGTAACCATCTTTTTCAACGATTTTTTGACCGTCTTTAGAAAGTACCATTTTTAAGAACTCAGCTTCAATTGGTGAAAGCGGCTTATTAGGGTGTTTGTTCACGTAAACGTATAAGAAACGAGAAAGTGGGTATTTACCTTTAGCAACATTATCAAGCGTTGCATCTACGTAGTTAGTGCCTTTTTTAGATAAAGGAACCGTACGTACACCTGATGTTTTGTAACCAATGCCTGAGTAACCAATCGCGTTTAATGAAGATGAGATTGACTGTACAACAGAGGCAGAACCAGGTTGCTCATTTACGTTGTTACGGAAGTCACCTTTACACAGTGCTTTCTTTTTAAAGTAACCGTAAGTACCTGACACAGAGTTACGTCCGTATAATTGAATGTCTTTTGCAGCCCAGTCGCCCGTTAGGCCAACATCGCTCCAGCGGTTAACTTGCTCAGATGCACCACATTTACGTGTAGATGAAAAAATAGCATCTACTTGGTCAATGCGTAAGCCTTCGATTGGGTTATCTTTGTGTACAAAAACTGCTAAGGCATCAATTGCTACGCGTACTTCTGTAGGCTTATAACCGTAACGTTTTTCGAACGCTTCGATTTCTTTTGATTTCATTTTACGGCTCATTGGGCCCATGTTAGAGGTGCCTTCTGTAAGCGCTGGTGGCGCAGTAGACGAACCTGCCGCTTGAATTTGAATATTTACATTTGGGTAAATACGTTTGTACTCTTCAGCCCAAAAAGTCATCATGTTGGCTAAAGTATCAGAACCTACAGACGAAAAGTTACCTGAAACGCCGTTAATTTTTTGATATTCAGGCATTGCCTCGTCAAGAGCAACAGCCTGCGCAGATACTAATGTTGTAACAGCCACACCCATTGCGGCAACTAAGTTTTTAAATTTCATGCGGGGTTCTCCGATTTGTTCGTCCCATTTCCTAACTGTCATCTACTGTAAAGCGGGTAGATGACAGTTACATTACCCTTAAATGACACTTTTATGACTTTACTTTTTATTGTTTTTAGCTTGCCAACTTAACAAGCTTATCCTTTGAAAAAGCGAAAGAAAAACACGAACCTTTCCCAAGCTCACTGGTTATATTTAATTGACTATCATGACGTGTTAACACATGTTTTGTAATTGCTAAGCCTAAACCTGAACCGCCAGTTGTGCGGCTCCTTGCTTTATCTACGCGGTAAAAGCGCTCGGTTAGACGATTTATATGCTCTGGTGCAATGCCATCACCATTATCATTCACACTAAAGTGCGCATACCCTTCTTTGCGCTGCCAGGTGACAATAATTTTTCCGCCCGCTTTAGTGTAATGTATAGCGTTAAACACTAAATTAGAAAACGCACTGCGTAGTTCATCTTCTGCGCCTTTAATATCAAGCTGATTATCTATATTAAAAATAAGCTCATGGCCTTTATCTTGGTTTATGGATTGCGCTTCGGTTTTAATATAATTGAGCATTTGCGGTACATTAATGGCTTTATCGTTATCTTGTCTACGCGATCCTTCAATACGCGAAAGAGATAAAAGCTGATTGACTAAGCTATCCATACGCTTACATTGCTCAAGCATGGTATTTTGGGCTTTATTCCACATTGCAGGCGGTGGCATCATATCGCCATCCATCATTTCAAGATAGCCAGTAACGACCGTTAGCGGCGTACGCAGCTCATGCGATACGTTAGCAACAAAGTCTTTACGCATTTGCTCTAGCTGTTTTAGGCGTGTTACATCACGTACGACCACCATAAGCTGTGTGTTGGCATACGGCATTACCCTAAACTCAAGCACTTGATCAACAATATGCCCGTTATCAAGCTCAAGTGGCTCTTCAAATTCACCGCGCAACATGTACTTGGCAAATTTAGGTTCGCGTATTAGGTTATCAAGTCGCTGGCCATGATCGGTTGGCCATTGCAGCCCCAATACCTTAAGTGCAAGTTGGTTACACCACACAATGCTTAAATCACTTTGCAGCACCACTACGGCATCGGGTACAGCTTCAGCGCCATCGCGAAAGCGACGAATTAAATCAGCCAGTTCATTGCGCTTTTTACGATTACGATGCTGTAAATGATAAATGCCTTCAAATACTTGTTCCCACGCACCTTCGCCCTCTGGCGGGTTAAAGCTACGTTGATTTAAAAGCCAATCACTTAAGCGATAAAGTTGATGATAATGCCAAACTAAAAGAGAAGATGTGCCTAAAAATAAAAGCAAAAATGGTGCACCTACAAGCACACCAATAAGTAATAGGGGTAAAAAATAGATAAACAGACGTTTTATTAACGCCTGTTTATTAATAACTCGATACATACACTCACTTTACCTTTGAGTAGTAATTTATGCGCACTCTCGCTCTAGCTGCGCTACCTTATAATTTACTAGAAAAACGATAACCAGCTCCGCGTACTGTTTGTACTAAGCGATCGTGCCCCAACGGTGCAATCGCCTTGCGTAAGCGGCGTATATGCACATCAACTGTGCGATCTTCTACGTACACATTTGTTCCCCACACATGATCTAGCAGCTGCTCGCGACTATAAACACGCTCTGGGTGAGTCATAAAAAAGTGTAATAATCTAAATTCGGTCGGCCCCATATCAAGCTCGCTTCCCTCTGAGGTAACGCGATGCGATATTGGGTCTAAACGCAAGCCATGTACTTCAATGGCTTCTTCTAATGAGGTAGGTGATACGCGGCGAATAACCGCTTTAATACGTGCCATCAGCTCTTTAGGAGAAAAAGGTTTAGTGACATAGTCATCTGCACCCACTTCTAGTCCGCGTACTTTGTCTTCTTCTTCGCCGCGGGCTGTAAGCATAATAATTGGTATTTGGCGTGTATATTCACTTTGCTTAAATTGCTTTGCTATTTGAATACCGCTACCACCGGGTAACATCCAATCGAGTAAAACCATATCTGGGTAGGGTTCAACCATAGCTGCAATCGCAGAATCGTAATCTTCTGCTTCAATTGCTTGAAATCCATTTTGCTCTAAAACAAAAACTAACATCTCTCTGATAGGAGCTTCATCATCTACGACTAGTACTTTACGTGACATTCCAAATTATCTCTTACGCTATCGAATTAGTTTTCATTATTATGACTAAGTATGACATTTTTATGAAAGTGTAACGTGTAAATTAAAAACCTGGTAAAAAAAACACAAAATACTGACAGAAAAGTCGCATTAACATCATATTTTTAAAACTATTTTGCAAATTACGGTTAATCAAAACATATTTATAAAAAGTGACCGTTTTATTACTGGGTAGATAATAATGGCGGGATCATTACTTTACTAACATAGCAGCAAAACCACATACGAAACTGAGTTTACACGAGGGCCTGTTGACCTTTCAGGATTATAATTTGTTTAATCTAGGGGCTATTTAATCGTGGCGCGAGGTTTGTAACCTAGTGGGCTAAGTAAAAACCTAGTAACAAAGAGTAAATTTTCCCTAGGCAGAACCCTTCGGGCAGCGCCTGTTTGGCATTTATACGACGTTAGCGCCTATTTATGGGAAATAACCACACTACACAGGCTCTTCCTTGCCTAAATACCAAACAGACTGCTGCAAATTTAACCTCGAAAGATAAACAGGCCCTAAGACACATCATTGCGTGGTTAAAAATAGATCTGTTTTTTACTAAGTAGCCTAAAAAAGATCAGGTTTTTACTAAGCCGATCGGATTTGGGATCACGGTTATACTTAGTCAAATAACTAACTACCTGATCTATTGTATAAATAAAATACGATCTGATTAACTGAGCGCCAAAGTTAGCGTAAATCTATGCACTAGTTAGTAAATGAATGATCCAAAAACTGCGTGGTTAGTAAAACCGTGATCCCATTTTACTGTGTGGGTATAACAGTGATCCCGTGCTTTATGGTATAAAAAAACCAGCTAGATCACGCCAGCTGGTTTTTATTGCATTATGACTTAGTCAAAGATCGTTATCTAATTTTTGGGTCTAGCTCACCGCTTAAGTATTTAAGGTGCATGTCGTCCAGTGAAATTGGCTTAATTTTACTCGCTTGCCCAGCAGTACCAAATGAATTGTAACGTGCTACACAAATCTCCGTCATCGCCTTGGTTGCTTCAGCTAGGTACTTACGCGGATCGAAGTTAGAAGGATTAAGCGCTAAATGACGACGAATAGCACCGGTAGAGGCTAAACGTAAGTCAGTATCAATATTCACTTTACGTACACCGTATTTGATCCCTTCTACAATTTGCTCAACTGGCACACCGTAAGTTTCAGGAATTTCGCCACCGTATTGATTTATGATCTCTAACCACTCTTGTGGTACCGACGACGATCCGTGCATTACTAAGTGCGTGTTAGGGATACGTGCGTGAATTTCTTTAATACGATCAATTGCTAAAATGTCATCTGTTGGCGGGCGCGTAAATTTATAAGCGCCATGCGATGTACCACACGCAATAGCCAGCGCATCAACATGGGTTTTATTTACAAAGTCAGCAGCTTCTTCTGGATCGGTAAGCATTTGGTCAGTAGTTAGTTTACCTTCTGCGCCTACACCATCTTCTTCGCCCGCTTCTCCGGTTTCAAGTGAGCCAAGTACACCTAACTCGCCTTCAACCGATACACCACAGGCATGCGCCATAGCTACGGTTTCGCGTGTTACATCTACATTGTATTCATAGCTTGATGGGGTTTTTCCGTCTGTCATTAGTGAGCCATCCATCATAACTGATGAAAAGCCAAGTTGAATTGAGCGTTGGCAAACACCTGGCGAGGTGCCGTGATCTTGATGCATTACGACTGGAATATGCGGCCATTCTTCAACGGCTGCTAAAATCATGTGACGGATAAATGGAGCACCAGCGTAAGCACGTGCGCCTGCTGATCCTTGAACAATTACTGGGCTGTTTGTTTTGTCAGCCGCTTCCATTATTGCGCGCATTTGCTCTTGGTTATTCACGTTAAAGGCTGGAACGCCGTAACCGTGTTCAGCTGCATGATCTAAAAGTTGTCGCATACTGATTAAAGCCATTGGGTATTCTCCAATTTATCGACAGCAGTCTCCTGCCATCTAGTTTGAACGGATGTGTTAATTCGACGCAATCACTGCGTCACGAACCATCGCAACTAAAACTGCAAAGTTTCGTCTTAATTAACTATTAAATAAGGGTGAGAGGTATTTAATAATTAATCGTTGGTGAGGGTTTCCCCTCACCTAATGCGGCTAAATAATTAATTATTTATTTAGCGCGCGACTCTAGCATTTCTACTGCTGGAAGTTTTTTGCCTTCTAAAAACTCTAAGAACGCACCACCACCGGTAGAAATGTAAGATACTTTATCGGCAATGCCGTATTTATCAATAGCAGCTAAAGTGTCACCACCGCCTGCAATCGAAAACGCATTAGAATTAGCAATGGCTTGTGCAATAGCACGTGTGCCATTACCAAACTGATCAAACTCAAATACGCCAACTGGGCCATTCCAAACTACAGTGCCGGCGTTTGCTATAATTTTAGCTAGCTGGTTAGCTGTGTCTGGGCCAATATCAAAAATCATGTCTTCGCTGGTTACTTCGCTTACATCTTTAAGCGTAGCAACTGCAGAGTCTGAAAATTCATTACCTACTACAACATCAGTCGGTACCGGAATTTCGCCATCGTTTGCTTTAGCTGCTGCACACAAGCGGTTTGCTTCATCCATTAAATCAGCTTCATAAAGTGATTTACCAACCGGGTGACCCGCAGCTGCAATAAAGGTATTAGCAATGCCGCCACCAGTTACAAGCTGATCAACAATTGTAGAAAGCGATTCTAAAACGGTTAATTTAGTTGATACTTTAGAGCCACCAACAATAGCAACTAATGGGCGAGCTGGGTTATCTAGTGCTTTGCCTAGTGCTTCAAGTTCTGCTGATAACAACGGACCAGCACAGGCTACATCGGCAAATAAGCCAACGCCATGCGTAGAGGCCTGCGCACGGTGAGCGGTACCAAATGCATCCATCACATACACATCACACAGTGCAGCAAGTTGTTTAGATAAGGCTTCGTCGTTTTTCTTCTCGCCTTTATTAAATCGTACGTTTTCAAATACAACCACTTCGTTATCGGCAACTTCAACACCGTTTAGGTAGTCTTTTTCAAGGCGTACATTTTGCTCAAGTGCATCGTTTAAGTAATCGGCTACAGGGGCAAGTGAAAATTCGTCATCGTACTCGCCTTCTGTTGGACGGCCAAGGTGCGACATAACCATTACTTTAGCGCCTTTTTCTAGGGCTAGCTTAATAGTAGGCAGTGCAGCACGAATACGCGCATCTGAGGTCACTTTACCTGCTTTAACTGGTACATTTAAATCTTCACGAATTAATACGCGCTTGCCGTTTAAATCTAAATCTGCCATTTTTATGACCGACATAACATCTCCTTAGTTAACGATACTTGAACCTGAAAAATAAATTTTTAAATTATTATAAAATGCTTACTTAGCCATCATCGCACGTGCTGTATCTAGCATGCGATTGGCAAAACCCCATTCATTATCACACCAGACAAGTAACTTTATCAGGCGTTTGTGACTAACACGTGTCTGCGTGCCATCAATAATACAAGAATGTGGGTCGTGATTAAAATCAACCGATACCAAAGGCTCTTCGGTGTAACTTAAAATACCTTCTAAGCGGTCTTTTGCTTGGGCTTTAAGAGCCGTATTTACCGCGTTTAAATCTACATCGGCATTTACTGTAACACTTAAATCCATTGCCGTTACGTTAATTGTCGGCACGCGAACCGCAATGGCTTCAAAGCGCCCTTCAAATTTGGGTAAAATGCGGTCTATTCCGCGTGCAAGCTTTGTATCTACCGGAATAATAGACTGACTTGCAGCGCGGGTACGGCGTAAATCATGATGGTACGCATCAATCACTTGCTGATCGTTCATCGACGCGTGAATAGTAGTAATAGCACCCGACTCAATGCCAAACGCATCATCTAGCACTTTAATAACAGGCACCACACAGTTTGTAGTACACGAGCCGTTAGATACAATAGTGTGCTCGCGCTTGAGCTCATCGTCGTTAATGCCATACACAATGGTGGCATCTACATCGTTATCAGCTGGGTGCGAAAATAACACCTTTTTAGCACCCGCAGTAATGTGTAATTGTGCATGCTCGCGCGAGTGATAAACACCGGTACATTCAAGTACAACATCTACATCTAGGGTTTGCCAAGGTAATTCTACTGGGTTTTCTTCACAAAATAGTGCAATGGTATCGCCTGCAACGCTAATGGTGTCTTCACCAAGTTTTACAGGAAAAGAAAAACGACCGTGGGATGTGTCGTATTTTAATAAATGAGCAATAGCTTCAGGGTCAGCAAGTTCGTTAATCGCAACCATTTTTATCTCGTCGCTCAAACCTGACTCGTACAACGCGCGGACAATATTTCGACCAATACGACCAAAACCATTTATTGCAAGTTTGATTGCCATGAAATATAAAATCCACTCTCTTTACGTGCAGACAAAGGCATCAATGCCTTTTAGATGGCTGTATTGTAATCGACCTTGAACATTTTTATAAGAGGGAGCGATTAGAAACTTTAAATTAATAAAAATTTCCATATCAATATTAATAAGCAAAATTTGTTAACAGTATTTTTATTCCTTTAATTAACCAATAAAAGTCTTAGTCCTTTAGTCTAATTTGTAGAATTAACATTGAATTTTAATCTAATCGGGTTATGTTATAAACCTCAAAAAATTTACCTTTTATTAAAAGTAAATTATCAAAATAAAAGATCATTTATCTAAACTTTAGGTTAGAAAATAAAATGACAACACACACAAAAATTATCATTGCAGATGATCACCCGCTGTTTAGGCAAGCATTATCACTTATGCTTACATCGAGCTTTAATGACTCTTCGCTCCTTGAGGCTCAAACCATAGCAGAACTAGAACAAGCACTTACTGATACACCCGACATCGATCTTATTTTATTAGATTTAGATATACCAGGTGCAGAGGGGTTTAATACACTTAATAATATTCGCTTAAAATACCCACATATCGCGGTAGTAGTTATCTCTGGATTTGAGGAGCCAGAAACTATTAATAAAGCAATAGAATATGGAGCTGCTGGTTTTATACCTAAATCGACCCCTGTTAACGACATGGTTACAGCACTTAATAGCATTATTAATGGAGAGCTTTGGGTCCCTGCTTACGCATTAAAACAAGGGGCGCAGCAAGATAAAGAAGAAAGTAAAATTTCAACACTCACTAATCAACAGCGAAAAATATTGTTTATGCTGGCTGATGGACTACTCAATAAACAGATTGCGTACGACCTAAACCTGTCTGAGTCGACAATAAAAAGCCATGTGAGTACTATATTTTTAAAGCTGGGTGTTAAAAACCGTACTCAAGCCGTTATCTTGCTAAACCAGCATAAGCATGAACATGACTTTTTTAAACTTAACACACCTTAAAGAAACGTATCGGATATATAGTTTTTTTCTAACCGCTTAGTTAAAAGGGAACTCATCAACGCTCTTAACGCAATAGGTTTAACTATTTTACGCAAATATCCGATATCAACACTCTGCGCTTGTTTTTGAACTGATTCATCCATTGTCGCTGTAATGAGAATTGCAGGTAATGGATAGGGACTTACTTCACGTATAGCTTGAATCAGCTCAATACCGTTGTAATAAAAAATGTTAGAAGGGCTGTGTTTTTGTGCCCCGAGTAATCCCGTGCTCGTTTGTAAATCACATGCGGGTACCGCTTCGTCTGTTAGCTGATAATCAACCAGTAAAATATCAATATCTTCCTCGTGACTTTTGTAAATTGACATAGCTTGTTGAGCACTTGAGGCTATTAGCACATTACACTTCCATGCAGATAGTAAATCACTCATACCCGCCGTCACACTTTCTTCGTTGTCTATGCATAGCACACACACGCCTTGTAAGTTGTTACTGGCCTGCATAGGTTCAGCTGTTTCAGGCTTAGCTACTGACGCTAATGGCACTTCTACACTAAACGTACTGCCACAATTTACTTTTGAGAGCAGCCCAAGCTTATGGTCAAGTATTTCAGCGAGGCTTTTTGCAATATTTAGGCCTAAACCAAGCCCTTTTGGCCCCACTAACTTGGTTGATAATTGTGTAAACTGCTCAAACACTTGCTGTTGTTTTTCGTGTGGGATCCCGGGGCCATTATCAATCACTTGTATGCACAAATTTTGCCCCTTTCTACGACAGCCTAATAATACTTTTCCATCGTGCGCATAACGAAAAGCATTACTCAAAAAGTTTTGCACAATTCGGGCAAGTAAAGTTAAGTCACTTTTTATATATAACTTACTCGATGTACACCTAAAATCTATCGCGTAATCGTGCGTTAAAGCTGAAAACTCAAGCGTTAACATAGAGAATAGTTTTTCAAGTGGAAATACACTTATATCAGGAGTTATATTACCGCTTTCAATACGTGCTATTTCGTTTAAATCGAGTAAAAGGTTATTAGCAATCTCTAACGAGTTATCTATTTGCTTAATCTGCATACGCTCTTGTGGCGAAACTTTGGCGCTCAAACTCACCGCCGATGAAAACAAACGCGCAGCAGAAAGAGGCTGTAATAAATCGTGGCTACATGCTCTTAAGTATTGGCTTTTTTTAAGGTGGGCTTGCTCTGCTTTTAGTTGTGCTGCAACAAGTTCTTGATTCGCTTTTTCGAGCTCAACATTCGCTTGCTCTAACTCTTTTGTTCGTGCTAAAACGCGGCTTTCTAAATCTGTGTTTTCTTCTTTTAAGTATTTCTCGGCTTTCCTAAACGCTGTTATATCCGTAAAAATCATCACAAAGCCCCCGCCTGGGATCGGGTTTCCTTCAATATTAATAATTTTATCGTTAAGCAAACGTCGTTCAGACTGGTGCCTACTACCTGCTTTTAAATACTCTAGCCGTTTATTTACTTGAGCTTCTATATCACATACATAACGCTTTTGATTAGTAAGGTTGTATCTAATAAGTTCACTTATAGGGCAACCAATATAAATAAAGTCTTCAGGGTAATTAAAAATATCAAGGTATTGCTTATTCCAAGCTACTAAATTTAAGTCGCCATCAATCACTGAAATACCTTCACTGGTATTCTCAATTGCCCCCTGTAAAACTGAGCGACTAAACTCGAGCTGCTGAGTAGAATTGTCTTCTACAATTTTTGCCACTTGGTCAAAAGCCATATCACGCCCCCCCAAGCCAAAAGACAATACTAGTTTGGCCGATGCGGCTCCTAGTACGGGCGCTAACGTATTTTCCGCATGAAATAGTAATGCTTCATTGTAGGTTTTATGCTTTTTATCTTTATGCAGTAAATTAAATTGCGCAAAACACTCTTTTGACTTTTCTAAGCCAATAAAACGGGCCAACAATAATTCAAGCTCACTTATATCCACCTTAGGTTGCTTAGGAAAATGCCGGTGGTAGTTTTTACCTTTATCGTAAAAAAACTTGCTTTGCATTTCTTCGCGGATGTTTTGTCGCGTCAATAATGACACTATAAATAACACACTTATATTCAGACTTAGCCCTATTAAGGTCATTACGGTGGTTTTTGGCCAAGAGGTGCTACTAAATAAGTGCTCGTAAAAGCCAAGCTGAGGAAGTAAATTGCCAAACACCCAAATTAGAAAACCGCAACAGATCCCCCAAAACACGCCCTTTTGTGTGGCTCTAGGCCAGAAAAAAGCAGCAATCAATGCAGGTCCAATTTGCGCAATAGCGCCAAAAGCAATTTCACCCAACGATGATAACGCGCCTGGTGGTGAAATAAGCAACATTCCAAGGCTCAATGCTATTACAACAACCACTAACGCCTTTCGAATAAATAAAAGCCGTGCTTGAAAATGCAAATAATCATGGTTTTTTCTAGGTGAAAATTTAAATATAAGCGGAAAGACAATTTCATTGCTTAACATCGTACTTAATGCAATGGTTGATACAATAACCATGGAACTGGCTGCAGAAACAGCCCCTAAAAATGCAAATAATGACAGCCACACGTGCCCATAATAGGCGGGTAAAAATAATACATAAGCATCAGCATTGAGTGAATCAGCATAATTTAAAGTACCCGCTAAACCAATTGGGCCTGCAAAAAATGCAAATACAAAAATATAAGTAGGTAGCAACCAACGTGCCATGCGGCTTGTTTTTCTATCTTTGATTTCAACAAACATAACTTGAAATTGGCGCGGTAAACATAAGCACGCTGACATCACAATAAATAGCAAACCAAACAACCCCACTAAGTTACTTGGCTCAAATTGCTGCGCTAAAGAAACATGCCCTTTTGACTTTTCTAAAATCTCTAGAGGTGAGTCATAAATAACAAACGATACAAACAGTCCAACAAGTAAAAATGCGATTAACTTAACTGTGGACTCAAAAGCAATGGCTATCATTACGCCTGGGTGGCGCTCTGTTACATCAATTGTTCTGATCCCAAAAATAATTGTAAAGCCAGTTAAAATAATACTCACAATCAAACCTAGCTGCCAAATAGGGAGGTCCTGGCTTTCTTGCAAAATAATATATGAGTCAATAATTGCTTTAAGCTGTAAGGCTATATAGGGCAAAGTGCCTATTAACGCGACTAGCGTAATAATAAGTGCCAAGCTTTGTGACTTACCAAAGCGGGCTGAGAGTAAATCTGCTATTGAGTTTGTTTTTAATTGCAGGCTCGTTTTTATAATTCGTTGTATAAAAGGCCAAGCAAAGACAAATAATAAAATTGGGGCTAAATAAACAGGGATATAATTGAAGGAGCCACCAGCAGCTTGTGCAGATGTGCCTAAGAAACCCCACGAGGTACAGTAAACTCCCAGCGATAGCGCATAAATAATGGCATGCTGCTTAGCAACTAGTTTGTGACGGTACTTGCCGCCTAAAAAAGCGATTAAAAACAGTAAACTTATATAGCCAATGCTTACACTTATTAGTAACCAATTAGAAAACATAATGAGCTTCTTTTGCGCGCTTTTAGCACGTTTTTTATTATTAGTAGAAGTGGGAGTTACCCTTTTTACATTCTGAATTTAACCATATAGCACCCAACTAAAGAACTAGACTAAAGGACTAAACGCTAGGTGCTAAGTCTTATTACTAATTGTTGCTTTGTTCGGTTTACTTACTATTAGCTGAACAACTAATACAAGGGAATAAGCTAGATGTTCGATTCAAAATATAAAAAACTACTCTTGGCATCTTCGTTACTAACTGCAAGTTCATCCGCTTTTGCCGGCTACGAAATCAAGCTAACAGAAAACGATAAACTCACATTTGGTGGTTATATCAAAATAGACTCTCGGTATGTTGATGGCGATGTAGCTTATCGTGATTTCTGGATTGGGGATGGCACAGCGCTTGAAGAAGACGCCTCTCAGTTTAAAATTTTTGCCAATGAAACCCGCTTCAACACCAAGTATGTTCATGGCGATGTTACCGGCTTTATTGAAATGGATTTTAACGGTGGTGGCGGTAACGAAATCATATCGAACTCTGCAAACCCACGTATTCGTCACGCTTTTATAAACTATCAAGACCTTACTGTTGGCCAAACGTGGTCAACATTTATGAATACTAGTGCCATTCCAGAAGCAGCCGATTTTGCAGGTGCGACCACGGGCTTAGTTTTTATTCGTCAAGGGCAAGTGCGTTATAACATGGGTAATTTTCAATTATCCCTAGAAAACCCAGAAACATGGGGCGGCGATACCTCTAACGACAAACTTCCCGATTTAGTCGCTCGCTATAACTTTAAAGATGATTGGGGCAACGTATCAATATCAGCCCTTGCGCGTCAGCTTAACACCCTCTCAGGTGAACAAGAATCAGCTTTTGGTATGTCTGTGGCAGGTTTAGTTAAAACAACTGGCAAAGATGATTTACGCTTTCAATTTCACAAAGGTGAACTTGGCCGCTATGTCGGCGCTGCCGCTGCAAAAGATGTATACGATAACGAAGTTGAAGATCTCACTTCGGTACTCATAGCATACCGCCATTTTTGGACAGATACACTTCGTTCAAGCGTACTCTACGGAAAAGTTGAAGGTGATGTGTCTGAGCGCGAACGTACTCAATGGGGCGTTAACGTATTTCAAAATTTAACCAAAGATTTAGTGGTGGGTTTTGAAGTAGGTAACTTCTGTATGGATGAACAAGATAAAGACTCTAACTACGTTCAAGCCACATTGAGGTTTGCACTTTAAGCCACTCTACCTCTAATGCTTAGCACCGCGTAACACTTCCAACCAATGTTGCGTTTGGGAGGGGAATACTCTCCTCCCTTTTTTGCTTTAGAGATAGTCAACCCGAAAAATTTGGAGAGCAGCAATGACAGCTTCAATACTTAATGTAGAAAACATATCACTTGCTTTTGGTGGGGTTAAAGCCTTAACCGATGTGAGCTTTTCTGTAAAAGAAGGGTCTGTTTTTTCGATTATTGGCCCTAATGGGGCCGGTAAAACCTCAATGTTAAATTGTATTTCAGGACGCTACACCCCTAATAGCGGTAATATTTTTTTTAATAATAAAAACGTAACAAGTTTGCAGCCAAACGACCGCGCCGATTTAGGCATGGGCCGAACATTTCAAAACCTCGCGTTATTCGGTCATATGTCGGTATTAGACAATATTATGGTTGGCCGTCACCACCTATTAAAAAACAATTGGCTAACGGGTCCATTATATTGGGCATCCGGTGCACAAAAAGAGGAACTTGAACACAGACGAAAAGTTGAAGAAGTCATCGACTTTTTAGAAATATCACACATCCGCAAATCCATAGCAGGCACCCTGTCTTATGGTTTACGCAAACGCGTAGAGCTTGCAAGGGCAATGGCCCTCAATCCTAAACTTATTTTACTCGACGAGCCTATGGCAGGCATGAACCTAGAAGAAAAAGAAGATATGGCTAGGTACATTCTTGACCTTAATGAAGAGTTTGGGGTCACCGTCGTCATGATTGAACACGACATGGGCGTAGTGATGGATATTTCACATGAAGTAATGGTTTTAGATTTTGGCAAAAACTTAATTTGTGCCAAACCAGAACAAGTGATGGCAGACCCATACGTAAAACGTGCCTATTTAGGACTCGAAGAAGCCGATAGCGAACCTGAAGAAGCTACCACATTAGAGGAAGTAAGCTAATGACTCACCATGATTCAATTAATGACTTTGAAATGGCCGAACTCAATACCTTTCCTAAAATATTACAGTTTAATGCCCGGCAATGGCCCCATGAAATAGCCATGCGAGAAAAAGAGTTTGGTATATGGAATGAATTTACATGGGAAGACTATAACAACCGAGTTAAGTGGCTCACGCTTGCATTACTTGATAAAGATGTAAATAAAGGTGATGCAATTGCTTTGCTTGGCGATAATCGCCCAGAATGGGTTTGGGGAGAAGTAGCTGCACACGCAATGCGATGCCACTCTTTAGGTATTTATCAAGATTCAATGCATGAGGAAGTGGCCTACTTACTCCAAAGTAGCCATTCCACGGTTGTAATAGCTGAAAATGAAGAACAGTGCGATAAATTACTCGAACTAGGCGATGAAATTTCACACGTAAAATTAATTGTTTACTGCGATCCTAGAGGCATGCGCAAATACAGCGATGAGCGCTTAATTGACGTAAATTCACTGTATGCACTTGGCCAAACTATAGATAACAGTGAACCCAATCGCTACCCACAACTAGTTGAAGCAACCTCCCCAGACGACATAGCAATTTACTGCACAACATCAGGCACTACTTCAAAGCCTAAAATAGCACTACTCAACGGTGGTAATTTTGTTAAACATTGCAGCGCTTACTTAAGAGCCGATCCACGCCAACCAGGCGATAATTACGTATCGGTATTACCTCTGCCTTGGATAATGGAGCAAGTTTATGCTGTTGGCCAAGCGCTTATTGCACGTCAAATAGTTAACTTTGTTGAAGAGCAACAAACATTAATGTCTGATCTTAGAGAAATAGGACCAAGCTTTGTATTACTAGCCCCACGCGTATGGGAAGGAATATTAGCGGATGTTCAAGCTCGGATGATGGACTCAACTCCACTAAAAAGAAAACTATTTTCTTTTGCCATGGGCATTGCCCAAAAGAGCCAGCTTAAAGGAAAAAAATCGTGGCTTGCAGAGCTTATTTTAATGAGAGCGCTTAGAGACAGACTCGGCTTTTCATATTTAAAATCTGCAGCAACAGGTGGAGCCGCAATGGGACCTGACACATTTAGGTTTTTTCAAACCATTGGGGTACCGTTAAGACAACTTTATGGTCAAACAGAAATGTGCGGCGCTTATACAATTCATCATCAAAACGATGTTGATTACGATAGCGTTGGCTTTGCGTTTGATAATGCGCAAGTAAAGGTTATTAACGAAGATGAAGCCGGTGTTGGCGAAATTGTTGCGAAAACAGTGGGTATGTTTACCGGCTACCTTAATAATCAAAATGCATACAACGAAGATGTTAAAGATGGATGGATGCAAACAGGCGATGCTGGCTACTTTAAGCCTTCAGGGCATTTGGTTGTTATTGATCGGATAAAAGACTTAGCATGTACAAGTAACGGCGTTCAATACTCACCGCAATACATTGAGAATAAATTGAAGTTTTCGTCATTTATTGGCGAAGCCGTCATATTAGGTAAAAACAAACCTTATTTATCAGCCATCATTTGTATTCGTTTTAGTATCGTTGCTAAATGGGCAGAACAACACGGTTACTCATTCACAAATTACACTAACTTATCGACCCACCCTGAAGTTTATAAAAAGCTCAGTGAAGAAATACAACGTGTTAATGAATCGCTTCCTGACGCTCAAAAAATACATAAGTTTTTACTGCTTTATAAAGAGCTTGATGCCGATGATGGAGAGCTTACACGTACGCGTAAAGTAAGACGCAGCGTTATTGCCCAAAAGTATGGCGATATCATAGATGCGATATACCAAGATCAAAATATAGTTGATATTGATACCCTTGTTGTATTTCAAGATGGCACTAAAACACGCATTCAAACGCAACTTAAAATCCAATCTCTTATTAATACTCCCACAGTCACTCCCGTGGCAAACACTCACACTGAAGCACAACGGAGAGCATCATGAACTTTGAATTACTCATTCAGTTAATCATTAATGGGCTTATTGTCGGCCTGCTGTATGGCGTCGTCGGTATGTGTTTTGTTTTAGTTTATAAGTCGACACAAATTGTAAATTTTGCACAGGGCGAATTTTTACTTGTAGGTGCCTGGGTGTGCTGGAGCGTGCTTATTTATTTAGAACTCCCCTTTATTGTTGGCTTTTTGCTCACAATGGCGTTTATGGCGGCCTTTGGTATTTTAATTCAAATGATTGTATTACGCCCTATGATTGGCGAGCCAATTATTTCAGTCATTATGGTCACAATTGGTTTATCTATCTTTTTCCAAGCATTGATGAAATGGATCTTTGGTGTATCAGCGCAAAGTTACCCGCAGGTATTTGATGCGCAAAGCATTCAAATCTTTGGCCTAAATATTGAGTCAGCCTACTTAATGAGTACGGTTATCGCCTTAATTATTATGGTTGCATTTTACCTCTTTTTTAAACATTCAAAATATGGTCTCGCTATGCGAGCCACTGCATTTAATCAGCAAATTGCACAAAGCTTAGGTATTTCCGTTAAACAAGTGTTTGCTATGAGCTGGGGCATTGCGGCAACGGTATCAGCAACAGCCGGTATTGTAATAGGGATGGTTAACGGGGTTTCAAGTTCCCTATCAATGATGGGGATTAAAGTGTTCCCAGCCGTTATTTTAGGTGGCCTTGACTCGATTGTAGGTGCAATTGTGGGTGGTTTAACAATTGGAGTGCTGGAAAACTTAGCTGAGTTTTTTGATAGCCAATACCTTCATGTTGGCAACATGTACGACATAGCGCCATTTTACGTCCTTCTCATCATACTTTGGTTTAAACCTTACGGTTTATTTGGGACTAAAGATATTGAACGAATTTAAGAGCTTACATTTAGCGACGCGCTGTAAAAATACAGCGTAATGCGCTTACACATAAATTATAAAAATTAGGATTTTATTATGTCTAGCTTAACTATGCGCCCATGTGGCGACTTTAGAACCAGTTACAAACAAGACAATACCATTTACGAAACTAAAACTATTCGTAACGTAGCTATTATTGCCATTGCACTACTATGCTGCGCACCATTTTTGGTCGATGCATACTTTCTAACGCTTTTTATTCAAATTTCATATTTAGGCATTGCAGCACTAGGGCTTAACATTTTAGTCGGTTATACGGGTCAAATATCATTAGGCCATGGCGCCTTTTTTGGCTTTGGTGCGTTTGCCTCAGCTTGGCTGAATATGTCCTTTGGCATCCCTGTTTTATTGTGTATCCCTATTGCAGGCTTTTTAACTATGTTGGTAGGCATGCTATTTGGCCTTCCCGCTTCGCGTATAAAAGGGCTTTATTTAGCAATTGCCACTTTAGCCGCCCAGTTTATTCTCGAAGACTTTTTTGCTCGCGCCCAATGGTTTACTGGTGGCTCAGCAGGCTCATCAGCCGACCCTGTCTCTATTTTTGGCTTTGTGTTTAATACCGACCAACGCTTTTTTTACATTGCGTTGTTTGCCCTTGTTTTTATGTATATCTGGGGATGTAACCTAATGCGCAGCCGAGAAGGTCGCGCCTTTATTGCAGTAAGAGATCACTACCTATCAGCAGAAATTATGGGAATAAAACTTAATAAGTACCGTTTGCTGTCATTTGGAGTTTCATCTTTCTATGCGGGTATTGGCGGTGCGTTATACGCGCATTACCTAGGCTACGTTTCAGCTGAAGGATTTACATTATTCATGTCGATTCAATTTCTAGCGATGATCATCATTGGTGGCTTAGGTTCTATTAAAGGCACTCTTATGGGTGTTGTATTTATGGTGTTTTTACCTGAAGTGTTAGAAAGCGGCGTTGGGTTAATGAAAATGACGGATTGGGGCAATATTCCTATGGTGGTTGATGGCCTTGCTTACATTAAAGAAATGGCTATTGGCCTAGTCATTATTTTATTTTTAATTTTTGAACCTGAAGGCATGGCGCATCGCTGGGCACAAATTAAAAACTATTGGAAATTTTACCCGTTTTCTTACTAATAAATTACACGACAACAACAAGCTCACTGGCAACACAGCCAAAAATGAAAAGGAAATTATCATGCACAATAAATTAAAACTTAGTTCTGTATTTGTATGTTGCTCATTAGCCATGAGTAACCATGTTATTGCTCAAGATTCAGTCTTTGTAGGCCACTTAGCTGATATGTCAGGGCCTACCTCATTTGTTGGTAAAAACTATGCTGACGGAGTACGAGACTCACTTGCTTATATTAATGAAAATGGCGGCATTAATGGCACTCGATTAGAGTCTGAAACTATTGATTACGCCTATAAGGTACCACAGGCCATTGCATCTTATAAAAAATGGTATTCGCGTAAAAAAATGGTCGCAATGCAAGGCTGGGGTACCGCAGATACAGAAGCGCTAATTTCGTTTGTAGCCAGAGACAAAGTCCCCGTATTCTCAGCGTCTTATTCTGGACATTTAACCGACCCGACAGGCAAAAACCCACACACTAAAAAACCAGCGCCTTATAACTTTTTTTATGGCGCTTCATACTCAGACTCTTGCCGTGGACTTGTTCAATGGGCTGCTGAGGATTGGAAGAATAAAGGCGGTAAAGGTAAACCTAAATTTACTCACCTCGGCGCAAATCATCCATTTCCTAATGCACCTAAAGAAGCCTGTGCAGAATACGCAACTGAGCTAGGTTTTGATGTACAACCTGCAATCGTGATTTCAATGAAACCAGGCGATTTTAAAGCGCAATGTTTAAGTTTAAAAAGTTCAGGTTCTAATTACGGCTACATTGGTAACTTAGGTGGCTCTGTACTTTCGCTGGTTAAATCATGTAATACCGTGGGAACCGATATTCAATTCATGTCGAATATTTGGGGAGGAGACAAAAAAATATTCAATGCAGCGGGTGAAGGCATTAAAGATTATATTTTCCCTACTATGACCCCTTTTTGGGAAGATGAAACACCTGGCATGAAGTTGGTGAGAGAAATATCAAAACAATCAGATCCATCAGGACAAGCGCAGCGCGTTCACCATTATGTGCGCGGTGTTTGTTCAACGTTTTATATGAAAGAAGCCATGGAATGGGCAAAAGAAAACGGCGGTATAACTGGCGAAAACATTAAAAAAGGCATGTACGTTAAAAAGAACTGGGTGCCTAAAGGGCTTGAGGGTGTGTGCTTAGCTGCCAACTGGAGTAAAGACGATCACCGCGGCGTAAACCAAGTAAACATATATAAAGGTAATTATAACAAAGGCAATGTAACAGCTGAGAAAGTGTCAGTAGTAACGCTTGAACGCCGTGACGATTGGTTAGGCTACTAATAAATACAAAAATTGGTTGCAAAGATCCCAAAGTTTTTTTGCAACCAACCTACAAGACTAAATAATTACGGAGTATGTATGTCATCAGCAGCAAAAAAATTAGAGCCCGCCTCACCCATTTTAACCGTCAATAATATAGAAGTTGTATACGATGAAGTTATTCAGGTACTCAGAGGCGTTAGCTTAGATGTACCAGAGGGAGAGATTGTTACTTTATTAGGCCCAAATGGAGCCGGTAAATCAACAACACTTAAAGCTATTTCTGGATTACTTAAAACCGAAAACGGTGAAGTAACCAAAGGTGACATTACTTTTATGGGCGAGCGCATAGATTCTAAAAATGCAGAAGATGTAGTGCGCAGTGGTTTATTTCAGGTAATGGAGGGGCGTCGCATTATCGAAGATATGACGTCTTTAGAAAACTTAAAGCTCGGTGCATTTACTAGAAGAGACTCGAAAATAAACCAAGATATTGACATGGTTTATCATTACTTTCCGCGTTTGAAAGAGCGCACAGGTTTAGCCGGCTATTTATCTGGCGGTGAACAACAAATGTTAGCAATAGGCCGGGCATTAATGGCGAGGCCAAAGATGATTTGCCTAGATGAGCCATCAATGGGCCTATCGCCTCTACTTGTTAAAGAAGTATTCGCGATAATAAAAAAAATAAATGAAGAGCAAGGCATCACTATGTTTTTAGTAGAGCAAAACGCTAATTACGCGCTGCGTGCTGCTAATTATGGCTACATTATGGAGTCTGGAAAAGTGGTATTAGACGGAACGCAAGAGCAGCTCATGAATAACGAGGATGTTAAAGAGTTTTACTTAGGCGGTGGCAACGAAGACCGTAAAAGCTTTAAAGATTTAAAGTCTTATAAACGCAGAAAGCGCTGGCTGTAATAAAAACAGTTTAAATAAATTTACTTTTTAGCATGACTTCGGAGCCCCTTATGACTAACTTATTTAGCTCAAAAGAAAGCCAATCGCATCTAAGCCGAGAAAACGATTTATTTGCAAAATTACCTGGCTTTATTTCGTATGCAAAACAAAACAGTCCCTATTACAAAAATATATTAGCCAACATTACTGCGGATAATATAACTAATCGGGAACAATTGGCCACACTGCCCATTACCAGAAAATCATCACTCATTAGCTTACAAAAAACAGAATCGCCGTTAGCGGGTTTAAACTCAGAACAGGGACATATTAGTCGGTTGTTTCAATCCCCCGGCCCTATTAACGACCCAGAAAACTGTGAAAATGACTGGTGGAGAATGGGTCAAGCATTTTACGCAGCTGGTTTTAGAAAGCACGATAAAGTGCAAAACTGCTTATCGTACCATTTAACGCCTGGTGGGTTCATACTTGATTCGGGAGCTCGCGCCTGTGGCTGTATTGTAATACCCGCAGGACCTGGGCAAACCGAACAACAGCTCGACACCATTGAAGGGTTGAAACCTCAAGGCTATTGCGGCACTCCCTCTTTTTTAAAAATTTTATTAAACAAAGCTCAGCAACAAAAGCGCGATATAAGCAGTATTACTAAAGCATTAGTCACCGGTGAGGCTTTACCTAAAGCACTGCGTGATGAGTTTACAGCAGCAGGCATTAATACATTACAAGCCTATGCCAGCGCAGATGTAGGTTTAATTGCTTACGAGAGTATTGCAGATGACGGTTTAGTTATTGCTGAAGACCTTATCGTAGAAATTGTTCGCCCTGGCAGTTTAGAGCCGGTAGCCGATGGCGAGGTGGGTGAGGTAGTTGTAACCAGCTTCAATCATGACTACCCTTTAATTCGCTTCGCTACAGGTGACTTATCTGCTATTAAATCAGGGCAAAGTACATGTGGGCGTACAAATTTACGCATAAAAGGCTGGATGGGACGAGCAGATCAGACAACCAAAATTAAAGGTATGTTTGTCCATCCCGAGCAAGTGGAGCGCGTTAGGTTAAGTGTTAGCGGCATTGCTAAAGTCAGGCTTAATGTTACAAGTGAAAGCCATAACGATCAAATGCACCTTTTATGTGAGCTAAGTACAAGTGCCAATGATATAGACACAAAAACACTGCAAAACACACTAACAGAAAACCTAAAGCTATATACAAAGTTAAATGGCAGTGTTGAGCTTGTGAGCCCCGGCACTTTAAACGATGACGGCAAAGTGATCGACGACCTAAGAGCTACTTGTTAGTTTTACTTTCAACAAGGCTTTGAGTTTGCTAATAAAATTCCTACCTCAGCAATTTAAAGCCTTTATCTCTAAAAGAGCAATATATGAGTAAAATCGCTTTTCAAGACTGCTACATACAAAGCTTAAGCCATTGTTATGGATGCGGTAAAAACAACCCCGAAGGGCATCAGCTTAAAAGCTACTGGTTAGATAACTTTGAGGGAAGTAAAACAATAGCTCACTTTACACCTAAGCCTTACCACACCGCTATTCCTGGGTTTGTGTATGGTGGCTTAGTGGCCTCTCTTATTGATTGTCATGGCACAGGGAGCGCAGCAGCCGTTGTCCATTATAAAAATAAATTAACTATTGGCAGCGACCCTTCAATTCGCTTTGTTACAGCGGCCTTAAATATTAATTATTTAGCGCCAACACCTATAGATAAACAACTAGAGCTCGTAGGCGAGTTTAGCCAAATAAAAGATAACAAAGTAATTGTTGATATTACTTTATCTACACAAAACGTTATGTGCGTAAAAGGTGAAGTAGTCGCTGTTAAAATGCCAGCCACGTTTAAATAAGCAGTATTTAAAACTTTTAAATGAACCCAAAAGTAGCTAATTAACTTGGCTACTTTTGGGTATAAAGCAAGCTTACTTTATTGCTTACTACAGTGCTTTTAACGCATTAATTATATCTTCTGGCTCTGAGCGAGTGCGGTAATCAACATCGACATAGCGCCACGTCACTTTACCTTCGCTATTTAAAACAAACGTGGCAGGGATCGGTAAAATGCTGCCATTGCCGTTATTAAGCGACTCCAAATCAAGACCGCGGTCTACACGCATATGCTCAAGTAAAAATTCAGGAACTTGCCACGCTACGCCATAGCTTGCTGCAACATCCGCATTTTGGTCACTCAGCACAACAAAATCCATATTACGTATGTCGTTTTCGCTCATTGATCCATCAGGCGCTTGTGGGCTAATAGCCACCAGCTGTGCACCTAATGCGTGAATTTCAGGTAAGCGTGATTGAAGCGCCTTTAGCTGTAAATTACAATAAGGGCACCAACTACCACGATAAAAAGTGATAACCACAGGCCCTTTTGCAAGTAGCTCATCTAATAAAACTTGCTCACCGTGTTGGTTAGGCAGTTCAAAGCGTGGGGCTTTTTGGTCTAAATTAAGTGCATTTGCCCCCTCTTGAAACGCTTTTGCCTGCGCAATGGTTTCATCAACGCCTTTCATAAAGTCAGGATTACCCTTTCGCCCTGCTGCTACTTTAGCCTCTGTTTGTGCTTTTAGTGTGTTGCTTTCATCGCTCATAGTATGGCTACCTTCCAATTAATCAAAACATAAAGCTAGCTTACAGTACGACGATATATTTGGAATGAAAATTTTAACTTAATCATCTACTTCTAAATCAAACACCACATTTATAGATGATTTAAAGCTTATTGTTGCCTGTAAATCGTTACTACGTATTTGAGGAAAAGAATTATTGTCTTGCTGCGCCCTGTGCATTTTGGTTATGGCTGTACTAAAACCACTGTCATAGTTGTTTTTATTTGAGCGAATAGTGCGTACTTCACCTACTTTTGCATTGAATGAATCGGCAAGTAAATCCGCTTTTATTTTTGCATCTTCAATTGCTAGCTGTGTGACTTGCGCTTGTAATTGCTCAGACTTTGAAGATAAAAACGCAATATTTTGAATGGCATTTACTTCTTGCTTCAATAAAAAATTGATTAAATCGCTCACACGCTCAATATTGTTTAGCGTTACTTCAAACGTTCTTATCGCTGCGTATTCGCTAAAGGCCTGATGCCCTGTTTCAATATAATCCATCCCTGTTTTTTCAATTTTAAGGTTTGAGGCAACTACGTCATCGGCACTTATTTCAAATTGATTGAGCCCATCTATTAATAACTTCACTTTATTCTCAAGGGTGTTATTGGCGGCTTTTGGCTCATTTTTAACACTATTCACCTTAAATAGTATTTTAGCCATGTCAGGCTCAACTAATACCTCAGCTGTGCCTTGCACTGAGATATGACGATTGCCAGGTAAGCTCGAATTAGCAAAAGCGATAACAGGGAATAAGGTTAAAAAAACAGTGGTAATGAGTTTCATGTCGTTCCTTGAGGTAATTAGTTAAATAATGCTCATGTAACCGTACCTATAAAAATACACGTAAAATAAAAGTAAAAATACCCATTATTGTAGGCAGGAGTTTACCTCGCGTGGCATAAAACCGCGCTTACAGCCAGCCTACGTTAACTCACCAATTTTTAGCTCTTTACCGCGGTTTATTTGGTAGCACTGGGCTAGCAATAATTCGGCGGTGGCTTGTGCGTCTGTTAGTGCGTTATGGCAATGATAACTTGGTAACTCATAACGTGTGCGACACGCACTTAGGGTTAAATCATCTTGTTTTATTTCTGCCCCTTGACAAATAAGGCGTTTTTTTTCTATGTGTAGGGTGTCAAGTATTAGCTTTGGTTGCGCACTTATATTAGCGTTTTTAAGGGCTGCTTTTAAAAAGCCCCAATCGAGTATCGCGTTATGAAACACCAAAATATGGTCACTAAAATGACGGCTTAACTGCATTAATATACTTTCTAAGCTTTGCCCTTTAGCCACAGTGTCGTCAATAATGCCGTGAAAAATAGGGCTTTGATCTAGGCTTTTTACATCCTTGTTTATTAAATGCTGCGACTCGCTCATTTTTATACATTGGTTGTCTATTTTAACCCAAGCCACCGATACAATTTCATGCTGGTTTACATCAAGCCCAGTAAGCTCTAAATCAATCACTAAATAGCGTTGCGTTAACGCGTTTTGACTTAATAAATTTCGCCTTTTTATATACTTACTGAGCCATTTTTTTACCACAGCGCTTACCTCCTGTTACAAACTGCCACGGGCAAATTTAAATGCGGCGGCTTGCTGGGCTTGTTTTACTAAGTAAAAGGCTTCTTTTAATTGGTGGCGTTCAAGTGAGGTAAGTTTATCAGGGTTTATGCAGTTACTTGGTAAACCCTCTTCGTTTATTTGCGTGCTAAAGCGTAGCTGAGTTAAAAATCGCCAGCAATCTTTTAAGTTATATATGTCGTCTTTATTTAATAGTTTATGTTTAAGTAGAGCATCTAGGCGCTCTTGTGTGTTAGCCCGTTTTATACCGGCTTTTAACGCATATAAACGCACTATGTCGTTAATAATAACCACGCCACGTTTTTTTAAATCTATGTACTTATGGTTGTTGTCGCTTTTTTGCGTTTTAAGCTTATTAAATAAACCTATAGGCACTGAGCTGGCTCTTATATCGGTTGCCATAGCAGCATAAAATAACTCATCGCGCGATATTCTATTTAGCTGCTCGCAAAAACCACTATACAAAGCGTTTGAGCCTTCAATAAAGCGCAAATCAAAAAATATTTTACAGTTAAGCATGGCACTTGGGGTTGGGCTTTTTATCCATTTAAAAAAGCGCTCACACCACTGGCTTACACTCATTCTGCACTCATCACTGCTGGCCATTATATTACCTGGGCAACGTCTAATTCCGCACTCTACTAGCTGTTCACAAACAAACTCCCCCATGTGTTTAAAGTAAGCTTGATGCTCGTCGCTTAAGTCATCGGGCAGTAGTAAGCCGTTGTCTTGATCTGAGTGTAGGGTTTGCTCTTCCCTTGCTTGTGAGCCAAAGCAAATAAAACAAAAACTGGTGGGGGCAGCACCGTTTTCTTCTTGAAATAAGTGAATAAGGCGCGAGGTTAACGCATCGGTTAAGCCGCTGAGTAATTTACCAATTAACGATATGTCTTCTATGTTGTATGAAAAGCTGCGCAGTAACTCAGGAATTTCGCCCGCATAACGTTTTAAGTCCGTAATGCTATGCGCTTTATAAATGCGGCCAATAAGCTGCACTGGGTCACTTTTTTGCTGGCGCAGTAAATCGGTACTAGTAAGCATGCCCAATGGTTTATGATTTTCGTCGAGCACGGGTAAATGATGAATATTATATTTAAGCATTAAATGCAACGCAGAAAACACGCGATTGTTTTCAAATATAAATTTAGGCTTAGCACTCATTATTGTGCTCACTGCATCTTGCGGGTCTACTTCGTCAGCCAGTACGCGGTTGCGTAAATCGCGGTCGGTGACTACGCCTACCAAAATGGCGTGTTCGGTGATCATAATTGACGATACACCGTGTTTTTTCATTTTTTTAGCGGTTTGCCTTATGCTTGCATCGGGCGCGAGGGTAATTGCAGTGCGGGTCATTAGCTCAGATATTCTTCGCTCAGACCAACTATCGTTTTTACTTTTATAATGCGATGAAAGCAAACGGTTAGCGTGTGCTCGCACAAAGTATTGCTCAAACGGTTTATATTGGCGGCGTAAAAAGTCAAAGTGCTCCTGGGAGAGCATATATACTATACCTTCTTTTTGTACCTGCAACCTATTTTGAATTGCTTCTCCTGTTAACAAAGAGGGGTAACCAAAATAATCACCTTGGGCTAAACGTTTTACTACATCGCCTTTTGCATCGACAAGGTCGTATAAGCCTGAGCGAATTAAAAATAGCTTTGGACTTTGCGTTTGCAGCCATTGCGCTTGGTTTTCTCGGGTTAAATACACACTATCAATATGCCCTACAAAATACTCACACGCACTGTCGTGCAGCATGCTAAACGGCGCCTGCATACACACAAACTGGGCAACTTCCTGCTGCTCTACACTCATTGTTGTACTCATTAAAAAGTATACACGAAACCTAATGTACTCATTATTTAAACAAATAAAAAGCCCGACTAAAGTCGGGCTTTTGGTGCTTTATTTTTAAGTAGGCTTAACACATTAATGTGCGTGTGCTTCACCTGACCCTTTTGGATTACGAATACCCTCCACCATTTGCTGTATTTCAAGCGGAGTCGATTTTGTTAATTTAAGCACTATTGCGGCAACCAAAAAGTTGATGACCATCCCCACTAAACCGATTCCTTCGGGTGAAATACCTAAGAACCAATTTTCTGGGCTATTGAGCTCAGGACTTACAAATTTAAAGAAGATAATATACGCAGCGGTAAAGCCTATACCGGTTATCATGCCGGCAATGGCGCCTTCTTTGTTCATTGTTTTAGAGAATATCCCCATAATAATTGCAGGGAAGAAACTCGCTGCCGCTAAACCAAAGGCAAATGCCACTACCGATGCCACAAACCCAGGCGGGTTAATTCCAAAGTAAGCTGATATTACAATAGCAATCATCGCGGCTAGTCGAGCAGCCAATAGCTCTTGTTTATCACTTATGTTGGGTTTAAAAGTCCGCTTAAGTAAGTCGTGCGACACCGAGGTCGAAATAACCAGTAATAAACCTGCTGTGGTTGAAAGCGCAGCAGCAATACCACCGGCCGCAACGAGTGCAATTACCCATGCTGGTAAATCAGCAATTTCAGGGTTAGCCAGTACCATAATATCGCGGTCTACTTTTACTTCGTTTGCGCTAGTCGGATCTTCTACTTTACCGGCGGTGTAAAACATTTTGCCGTCGCCGTTTTTATCATTAAAGGTAATTAAGCCTGTGCGTTCCCAGTTTTTGATCCACGCAGGCGCTTGAGCGTACTCTGTACCGCTACCATCTTTACCGTTAATGGTGTCAATCATGTTTACGCGTGCAAACGAAGCAACTGCAGGTGCCGTAGTATAAACAATGGCAATAAATACCAGTGTCCAGGCTGCAGAAATACGGGTATCTTTAACGCGAGGTACAGTGAAAAAACGTACAATTACATGCGGTAAACCGGCAGTACCAACCATTAAAGCACCAGTAATAGCGAATACGTCAATCATGCTTTTAGAGCCTTCGGTGTATTGTGCAAAGCCCAGCTCTGCGCTTAAACCGTCTAGCTTATCAAGTACATACATGCCTGAGCCATCACTTAATGTGGCACCAAAACCGGTTTGTGGGAAGAAGTGGCCTGTCATCATCATTGAAATAAAAATAGCAGGCACAAGGTAGGCAAATACAAGCACACAGTACTGCGCCACTTGCGTGTAGGTAATGCCTTTCATGCCGCCAAGTACCGCATAAAAGAATACAATCACCATTCCAATATAAACACCAGTTTCAATTTCTACTTCTAAAAAGCGCGAAAATACCACGCCTACACCACGCATTTGCCCAGCAATGTAAGTAAAACAAATAAAGATCGCACACAAAATAGCAACAACACGTGCTGTTTGTGAGTAGTAACGGTCGCCTATAAAGTCAGGTACAGTGAATTTGCCAAATTTACGTAAGTAAGGCGCTAAACACATAGCGAGTAATACATAGCCGCCAGTCCACCCCATTAAGTAAACACCGCCATCGTAACCTGCAAACGAAATAATACCCGCCATTGAAATAAACGACGCTGCGCTCATCCAATCGGCTGCGGTTGCCATACCATTAGCCAGCGGAGGTACGCCGCCCCCTGCCACGTAAAACTCATTTGTAGAGCCTGCACGCGCCCAAATTGCAATGCCGATATAAAGCGCAAAACTTAAACCAACAATTATAAATGTGAGTGTTTGAACATCCATTACCTAGCTCCTATTCGTCTACGCCGTATTTTTTATCTAACGTGTTCATTTTGAAAACGTAAACAAAAATCAAAGCTACAAAGGTGTAAATAGCGCCCTGTTGTGAAAACCAGAAGCCAAGTTTAAACCCAAAAAAACGTACTTCATTGAGTACATCTACCAGTAATATGCCAAAGCCAAATGAGACCACAAACCACACTGCTAGTAACTTAAACAGTAGTGAAATGTTTTCTGCCCAATAAGCTTTTGCCTGTTCTTCATCTTTAAAAGCCATTTTTATTTTCCCCTTTAAGCATTGCATAATTGCAATGAGTGGTTTTTTTATAGTCGGTTATTAATTTAGCAACGCGGCGTAAAGAGTGAAGTGAGACCATAGTCGTAACAGCTTATTAACGTTTACGTAAACTGCAGGTTAAACTGTATTTAAAAACCAAATAATAACTATTTTTCAATAACTTAATTTTAAAAAAGGATGTTAATCACAAAACTTAAGTGCATTTTTGTAAAAATGCGACATTAGTCTAATAAATCAACAAAACTATAAATAGCCATTTAAAATCAATTAGATAAAACCAGCATTGAAATTTTGAATAAAATTGTGCACGCACACTTAAAGTTATCTCTGGTATTGTGTATGGGTATAAATAATAAGGTTTAATAACAACATGACTGCTGTACTAATTTTTGTAGCACTGGGCTATATTGGCGTGCTGTTTTGGCTTGCTAATTGGGGCGATAAAACAACACCACTGGCTAAACGGATTAGCCATCATCCTTTTGTGTATTCGTTATCGTTAGGGATTTATTGTACCTCGTGGACGTACTATGGGTCGGTTGGTACAGCTGCCACCAGCAGTTGGAGCTATTTGCCTATTTTACTGGGGCCCTCATTGTTGTTCGTTTTTGGCCAAGGTTTTTTACGCAAACTGGTATTAGTAAGCAAAAAACAAAACATTACCACCATTGCCGACTTTATTTCTGCGCGTTACGGTAAGCGCCAAACCAGTGCAATACTGGTCACTGTTATTGCTCTACTTGCTACCATTCCCTATATTGCACTGCAGTTAAAAGCACTCAGTACCAGCTTTTTGCTTTTGCAAAACAGCAATCAAATCTCTGGCGAAATGCTTACTCTCACCGCCACGTTAATTATGGCGCTGTTTGCAATATTTTTTGGTACCCGTAAGGTAGATGTTACCGAATACCGCTCTGGGCTTATGCTAGCAGTTGCCTTTGAGTCCATGATCAAACTCATCGCGCTTGTTGCTGTTGCTGGATTAGCTCTGTACACCTTATTTAATTTACCTAACCTTACGGGCGATAAAGTCACAGAGTCGATGTGGCATCATTGGGGCGACTTTAACTTTTTTAGTTTTAACTTTATTGGCCAGTCACTTATGGCTGCCGCGGCCATAATATGTCTACCACGGCAATTTCATGTCACCGTGGTAGATAACCAAGACAAACGCCATTTATTTACCGCTCGCTGGGCTTTTCCGCTGTATTTATTACTCACCGCCGCAATGATAATTCCTATTGCTACTGCCGCAATTCACCCCAGCATTGGTAGTAGCTTTTCACCCGACAGCTTTGTATTAGCGCTTCCACTTATTCACGACCAAGCTTTTTTAAGCACCTTTGTGTTTATTGGTGGGCTAAGCGCAGCCACCGCTATGATAGTCGTAGCTACACTTACCCTTAGCACCATGATCTCTAACGATGTAGTGCTGCCGCTTATGCTACGCCGTAAATTTAAGCGCAACTTAATTACCAGCAGTTATAAATCGCAAATTTTATTAGTCAGGCGCTTTACCATAGCCGGCATTTTAATATTGGCTTATTTTTATCAGCAATGGTTTGGCCACGGCAGCGCGCTTGCAAGTATGGGGCTGGTGGCGTTTTCGTTAGTAACGCAGCTGCTCCCAGCTATTGTAGGCGGTCTTTATTGGCGTAAAGGGCATGCTTATGGTGTATATGCGGGTTTACTTGCAGGGTTTATTTGTTGGGTACTGTTTTTGATGATACCAATTTTAGACGCCGGCAGTGCCCTTAATAGCGAGCTTCAGCAAACACTTATTACACGCGGCACCCTCATTGCCTTATTTGCTAACATTGGTTGTTATATTAGCTTTTCGTTAGGGGCAGAGGAGCGCTTGATAGACAAAATTCAAGCAGCTGCGTTTGTTAACCCTAAAGATCAGGCTATTTTATCGCGCCGTTTAAACAAAAATGTTAAAGCCACGGTTTACGACTTTAAAATACTGCTGCAAACCTTTTTAGGTATTCAACGCAGCCAACAAGTACTGGCGCACTTTTCACTTTCGCACCAGCTAAGTGACAATAATGCCCACCCCGAACCCGAATTTATAGCCTACTGCGAACGTGCGTTAACTGGGGTGTTAGGGGCATCTTCAGCGCAGGCGCTAATACGTACGGTTTCATCGGGTAAGCGTATGGCCTTTGAAGAGGTGGTTAACTTTTTTGACGAAACCACACAAGCACTGCAGTTTAACCAAAACCTGTTGTATACCTCGCTCGAAAATTTAAGCCATGGTATTTCGGTGGTAGATAAAGACTTAAAACTGGTGGCATGGAATAAACGCTACAGCCAAATGTTTTGCTACCCAGATGGCTTTTTAGAAGTGGGGCAACCCATTGAAGATATAATTAGATACAACGCAGTACGCGGTGAATGTGGCCCTGGCGAAATAGAGCGCCAAGTAGAAAAACGCGTTCAGCATTTAAAAAATGGCAGCTCGCATCACTTTATTCGCCACCGCAGAAACGGCCAAGTGTACGAAATGATAGGTAACCCCCTACCCGATGGCGGTTTTGTAACAAGCTTTTCTGATATTACAAACCATATAAGTACGCAAAATGCGCTTGAAGAAATTAATATGGATCTTGAAAACCGCATTGAAGCGCGAACTCAAGAAGTACAAACCATCAATAAAGACTTACAAGCCCAAATAGATAGCCGAGTAAAAACAGAGCAAGCACTTACTTTAGCTAAGCGCGAAGCAGAGCAGGCTAACGATAGTAAAACGCGATTTTTAGCATTAGCAAGCCATGATATTTTACAGCCCCTTAACGCGGCGCGTTTGTACCTTGCAGCCATTGATGAAACACAACTTGATACCACTAATCAAAATAGTTTTAATAAGCTTGGCCACAGTTTAGACTCGACCGTGCATTTAATGTCGGCTTTACTAGAAATAGCTAAATTAGAGCAAGGCGCAATGACCCCTACCCCACGCCACTTTTGTATAAACGATATACTTATGCCACTGCAAAGCGAGTACGCTATTTTATCAAGCGATAAAGGCTTAAAGCTTACGGTGCGTTCAAATGCACAAATTGTGCATAGCGACATTACCTACTTGCGCCGAATTATACAAAATTTGGTGTCTAATGCGGTTAAATACACCGAAACAGGGCGAGTTTTAATAGCGTGCAGAAACCGTAAACATAATTTACGTATAGAAGTATGGGACACGGGCCCTGGCATTAGCGAAGTAGAACAAGCTAAAATATTTAACGACTTTTACCGTATAGAAGCAGGTGATAACAAAGGCGTAGGTTTAGGGCTAGGCGTTGTAAAACGTATGGCCGATTTACTGAGCTTAGAGCTAGATGTGCACTCTGAGCCTGGTAAAGGCAGCCGCTTTAGTATTGAAGTACCTTATGGTGATACGCAGTTTGTACAACAAAAAGTTAAGGCCAACAGCTTGGTAGAGAACCGCGCTGCAATTAATATTATGGCCGTTGACGATGACCCCGAAAACCTAGCTGCAATGGCTAGCCTACTTAAAAAGTGGCAAGCCAATTACACCTTGTTTGATGATGTTGATAACGTACTATCGCATGCTAAACAACACGCAGCGCCCGATGTAATTTTAATGGATTATCAATTAGGTAATGAGTACGATGGTATTTCGCTTATAAAAACACTGCGAGGTATATGGCAAAGCGAAGTGCCGGCCATACTTATAACAGCCGTACGCGATACGGAGCTTAAACAAGAAACGAAAGCCGCTAATATTCATTATTTAAGTAAGCCTATTAAGCCAGGTAAGCTAAAAGCACTGCTTAATCACAGTACTTAGGCTGAGCTCAAAAGTGTAAAACAAAAGCCCAACAAATTGCTGGGCTTATGTTTATAGCTTATAGCTACAATTATGCTTGTTTTACGCGGCTTCTAAGCTTTTGAAACAACCAGCTTAGCCCCACTAGTGATAAACCCAAGCCAATAAACGACAGCGCTTTTAAAAGCCCCGTTAAATTAGCCATATCCACCAAGAACACTTTTAAAATAACGGCAGCTAATACTCCTAAACCTATTTTTTGGATTAATAGCTGATTTTTTAAATGCCCTAGCACCACAGTAATAGCCCCTAATACGAGCCAAATAACCGAGTAGCTATAAAGCTCTGCGTTGCTTGCTCCTGTTGATATGTAAATATAAGGGCCTTGCCAGTATTGGCGTATAAAGCCATTAATTGCCAGCACACTCAACGCACCCGCTACTATAAGTATAAATGGCGCTACTTTTGTATACAGCGGTTTAATTAACCTATAAAGCCAAAGCACTAAACCCGCAGGCACTAACCAAAGTAAAAATAGCCAATTAAATACAATAATTTCACCAATATAAATCGCACTTAAAAATGGGTTGGCGTTTAGTAAGGTGCTCAAAGTAGTAATACCCGCAGCACCAGCTAATGCCATACCTGCCACTTGGTATAATTTAGCTAAGCTACCAGCAATACGAGCACGGTGTAAATATACACAACCCAGTGCAAGCCAATTACAGGTGAGTAAAGCTTGTTCGTAAAAGCTTAAAGAGCCAAACTGCGGGTAATGCCCCACCAGTTGATAGCTGGTTTCGGTGGTAATAAATAACGCTAAGCAATGCAGCGCTGCGCCTTCTAGCCAAACTTTTAACTGGGATGCGCTAAAGCATTTGGCTGCCACGTAAAATAACACTACGCACAAAGGATAAACGACTAAACTCCAGTGCATACCCAATACACTAAGCGCCTCGTAACTTGGGGTCCACGGTGACAGTGTAAGGCGAAGTAATAATGCAGCCACCAGCGCTTTAATTGGCCAATGTGGCATAGGCACGCGATAGCGGTTTATTAACACGCTAATAAGTAAAACCTGAATCGCCAATGCAATGGTTAACCCGCTGTCATTTAATAACATAGTGATAGCAAGCGTGATGTTGGCATTTGCTCCCACCCAATATGAAAAGCGCTGAAAAAGCGTTGCGCCACTCATTGCGCACTTAATTAAAATGGCGCTACTTATAAGTAGTATCACTGCCCACAACGGATAGGCTGCGGCCAAGGCATGGTTTGGGATGATAGCGTATAAGGTGGCAATCATTATAAATACGCTAAACGAGGCAGTAATATGAAAAGCCAAACGTTTAGGCGCCCACTTTATACCAAAATAAAGTCCATATGCGCTCAGCGCTAAACCTAAAAATAAAGCGCTCCCATATGGGTGTTTAAAAATAAATAACGAGTCTGAAAAATCAATATAATATGACGGCGTGCTTAGTAGTATTAGTGCAGCAATAATTAACGCTGCCCCCTGCCATAAATCCCAGCGGCTATTTTTAATTACTAAAAACAGTAAGGTTAATATGCCTAATGCATTTATTATTTGCCATTGAAGGTAGTTATCACTATCAAAAAGCATAGCTATTAGCAAAGGGACAATACAGGCAAGCATTAGAGGGTGACTAGGGAGTGCGTTGATCAGGCGTTTTAAACTATGCGGGCGCGTTTCAACCACCGCTAGTTTTAACCCTAAGCGCGGTACGGCAATTAAACCAATAACACTTAATAGCCCATACGTGCCCATAAGCCAAATGGTACTGCTGTTAGCTATGGTAAAGCCAACAATATACCAGCCTAAATGCCCCGCCCACAGCAGATACCACAACCATGCTCGCTGTACTTTATGTGCCACCAACGCCGCTGATAAGCTAATAAAACCAATATACATATACAGCGCAAATAAATTATTGCTGCCAGTATGGACCAGTACGGGGACACAATAAGCACCAATAATGCCTAGTACGGCTAATACCGGGCCAAGCATTATTGCCATAGCGCTCGCACTTATGGCAATAACCCCTAGTACAACAAAGGCTGATAAGGGGCTGATGAGACTATAGCTACTATACGCTAATAAGGTCAGTGCAAAGCACGTAATAAATCCCCCAGTGGCAAGTGCTGCAGGTATATAGTTATTAAACCCTTCGAATACACTATTTTTGTAATGCATATAAGCTGCGGCTGCAATTAAGCCACCACCAAATAGACCGCCCAGGGTTAAACGCATCGTAGGAGAGAGCAACCCAGCTTCTAAACTGTACTTTGCTAAAAATATACCGCCTAACGCCAATGCTATTGCGCCTATCCAGGTCATCCAATTTTGTTCAAAGTCGCTACGCAATTTTTCAAAAAGAGAAGTAAAAAGTGAGGGAGTGAGATTTTTACTGCCTAGCTTATGGTTACTTTCAGAAACATTAGCGGGAGGCTTTATTGATGAAGCTGGTGTTTTTACCTGCTCACGAGGCTGATTTGACTGCTTAGGTTGATTAGGACTAACTTGATTAAAAGTCGGCTCATTGCTATTGGCTTGAGCCGTGTCCGCATGCTGGGCTGTGGAGTAATCGACGCTTTTATCTTCGCCTTCATTGTGGCTTAGCTTGTTATTAGCTAGCTCTAAACTGAGTACTTTTGCTTTTAATTGAGCAATTTCTTGCTTTAAGTTACTTAGTTGTGCAATTGCTATAATACCGCAAACTGCACCGGCCATTATTGCAAATGCAAATAAACCTACTATTCCTAAAAACTCATCCATGGCACGCTCTTTTTATTTATTTTGTAATGAGTGTACCTAAAACTCTTTAAGTTTACGTAAGTTTTTGTTCAAAAAAAGCCCTAAACAATAATGCTTAGGGCTTTTACTTTCTAGAACGTGTTACATGTTACTTAGTCTACACTGTCTGTAATTGTGCGCGTTACACTCATTTTAAAGCCAGAGCTTGTTGTCTCATCGTGCTCTAAAATTAAGATGTAGTTACCTTCTTCGGTAAAATCTATATCACTTTGTTGAATTAACACTATTTGTTGGCCGTTATCTTCATATACGGCATACACAGTGTAAGCTTCATCATCTACGTCAATTTCTTCTTGGTCGTATCTATCTAAGCCATCAATTACATTGGTGGCATCATCAACGGTTTCGCCATTTAAGGTAAAGTACACGTCAACTTCACTTACGGTTTGCCCAGCGTAGCTTTCAATTAGGTTAATAACCGAAATTGTATGGCTGTAGCTACTCGGTGTTAGGTTTTCCTCAACGCTCATCATACGTAAACCATTATCGATGTCGTTGTAAAAAACGCCTACCGCACTTTGCTCGCGCTCTAAGGTCATTAAAAAGTTATCGGCAAGCTTGGTGCCTTCCTGATCATACATTGCAACGCTGTAACTATTCGGCGAAAGCTCAACGTAATCGGTGTAGGTATCGCTTGCTACTGTATTTGTATTGTTAACTGTGGTGCCACGGGTTGTGCTAAAGCTAACTGGCGAGTAATCGTCAACGGTATTTATAAAGCGCAGCTGTCCAAGCGCTGATTGATGTTTTAGTGCTGTAACGTAGTTATTGTCAGTCACAATATCAAGCGTGATACCGTTTTCTTCTGTTGCATAGCTTGGGCGGATCATGGCTACGTAGCTTTCTTCATCATAAAAATAAACCGACTCTGACTCGTACACTACATCTGTACTACCTGCCTCAGTGATATAAATTGTGTAGTAGCCCTCATCAAGGGTTTGTAAATCTAGCTCACTTAAGTACTGTGTTGATGTAAATAGCTCAGCACTTTCAAATACACCATCATCGGTTGCTAGGTAAACATCGTAGCTGGTCTCTTCGCTGGTAATATTATAAAAACCTAAGTTAAACTCATCTGTATCGCTTGAAATGGGTACACTTAGCTCTGTGAACGTCGGCTCATCAAAGTTTCCACTCATAACAATAAGTTCGGTTTTATCACCTTTGATTGATACTTCTTGTTCGCTAATTGTAATATAGCTATCGTTTGCATCTAAGTATTCAAAACTTAAATCGTAAGTACCGGTGCTGTAATTATGACGCGTGGTTACATCTGCAAAGTCGGTGCCCGAGCGCTCTGTTTCATCTACAAATAAACGCGTATATGGGCTGTTATATGAGCCGTTATATAATTGTACGTAGCCTGTATCACTTGAGCCGTCGCTGCCGCCACAACCAACTAAAATAGACATTAAACTTAGAGGTAAAGCAGCTTTCAACAGAGAGTTGGTCATTAAAGTTTCCTTATTATTAAAATCACTATTATGACGTCTTTGCTGCATTTTAATTTCATAGTTTACAAAGTATTACCCTCGCTGACAGTTCTTTACGAAAACGTTTAAAAGTGTAATAAATGTGCAAATAATAAGGATATTTGCGTAGAAAGCTTAAGGGGCTATTTTATATTGATCTCGGCCATTATTTTTAGCAACGTATAAAGCCATGTCTGCCCGCTTCATTACCTTGTCGAGGGGCTCGTTAGCGCTTTGCAGCGCCATACCAATACTTACGGTAAGCTGTTTGACCTGTTTAACTTTAATATTGTGTGCAATGTCTATTAGTTGCCCACAAAATTCAGACGCTTGGCTTATATTACCGGTAGGCAAATAGCCGCCAAACTCCTCACCGCCTAAACGAGCAAATACTGCATTATTAACAAATGCACTATTATACTTAGTAGCTAACTGCTGTAGCACTAAGTCACCCTCATCATGACCAAACTCATCATTAATAGCCTTAAAATGATCAATATCGATAATTAAAATAACGTAAGGCGTACTAGGGGCGGTTTTAACATGCCGATAAAAATAGCGTCTATTATGTACTTGTGTAAGATCGTCCGTTATCAACTCGTGCGCTAAACGGTTATGTATACTTTGTACAAAACGCATGGTTTTAAATAACCCATAGGCGGTAAAAAGCATTCCCATGGTTCTGCATAAGTCTTCAAAATAAACACTCATCCAATAAGGCTGCACAACTAATTCATCCATTACATCAGCCGTTGTACCCATACTCCATAGCAATAAACCTAAAGTAGAAAACACGTACGCTTGTTTTGAAAGCTCAGAGCATTGCACTATCCAAAATAAAAATACGAGCACGATGAGATTGCAAAAATCGGTAGTAAAACCATACACATTGTTTTGCACGTTTAAAGGGGGGAAAGTATTTAAAGCATAAAGCGAGAAGGTAATGATATAAAGCAATAATGCTATACTTACCGCCTTATTTACCCAACTCATTTTATAAAAGTTTGACAATCTAACAGTAAGTTTTACAGTTTCAATCATATGCTGTAGTTATTTGGTACGTTATTAACAAACTATAGCATATAAGAAAAAACCGTTATGAAAGTGTACCTTAAAGTATTTGTTGCTTTGGTCCTTTAGCATAAAAATGACCTGAGACTAAAGCCAAGCAATACAAAAAAATACACAGCTCAACTATAGAACTGCAGCTTTGGTATCAAGCTGCAGTTATGGCGTAGTGTAGTTAACTTTAGAGTTTAAAAGCTATATTAGGGTGCTTATACCCCACAATGCCAATACTAAAATAGTAATAGCAACCATCGCTTTAGTTTTATGTTTACTGATTATTTGCTCAGCTTTATTACCTGCGTAATACACCACTATTGCTAATCCAAAATAGCGAATTGAACGAGCAGTACCAGAAGCTAATAAAAACAAAGCTATAGAGTACTTTGTAGCGCCTGCAGCGAGCATCGCAATTTGAAACGGAATAGGCACAATTCCCAACGTCATTACAAACCAAAACCCTTGATTTTGCATTTGCTGCTTCACATTTTCAAACTGCTCTTGGCTCGAAAACATTTCAATAACCCAGTCACCTATCGCGTCAAATAAATAATAACCCAGTGCATAACCAAATAAAGCACCAATAATACAGCCTAATGTCGCCATAAGGGCGATTAACCACAGCTTCTCACGACGCGCTTGCATAAGCGGAACAAGCACAGCCTCAAGCGGGATAGGCACTATCGTGGACTCTAAAAACGACGCCACCGTAATGCCTGTAAGCATGTGCTTTGAGTCAATAAAGTGTCGTGTTTTTTCTTTTAGCTTTTTTTGAATAGCCATGTAAATCCCTTAATAAGTTGCCACTTTACTCAGAGTGTATAGTAAAGAATATTAAGGTAGGCTTAAGTATAAAAAAAGCCCGTTAAAAACGGGCTCTTCTTAAATAGCATAAAGTTAATTAAATAGTTGAGTTGTAAACATCAAACTGCATTTGCATAACTCTAGACTGTTCACCTTCAACTAAGGCAATAACACGGGTTTCTCGACCTTGTAGCTCTGGCGGAATTTTTTTAGTTTCAATAAACGTTTGTTGTGAAATTTGATCTTCGTTCACATTAAGCGCAAGCAGTGCTGACTTGACTGTTTCAATACGTTTTAACGCTAACTTTCGGTTGTATTCTAGTGCTCCCTTTTTACTCGTATCCCCAATCAAAATAACACTCAATAATGGTGAGTTTTCAATAGAGCGAGCAAACTCAGCTACTTTTTGCTTTGCATCAGTAGTAAGTACATGCTTATCAAATTCAAAGTTAATTACCACACCACGTGTTGTACTTATGTTTTTCTCAAGCGCACAACCGTCGTTATCGGTAACTGCTTTAAGGGGCGTATCTGCACATTTATCGCGCTCGTTAATAACCCCGTCTTGGTCTTGATCAAGCAAATCATTAGACTGTAACTTTTGCTCGTACGGCCCTGGCTCTGTCGCACAGGCGGTTAAAAGTAAAGCGGCACTTAATAAAGCTATTTTTTTCATTATTATCTATCTCCAAGCTGCCAAGCATCAGGCTTATCTACTTTTAAGGCACTCACTAAACGACCCGTTGCATTAATTAGTCTGTAACTTGCAATACGTTGATCATACGCTGATTCAATATAGTTTCTTCTTGCAGTAAACAACTCAATTTGCGAATCAAGAACATCTAATAGTGAACGCCGTCCTAAGCCAAATTGTCTTTCGTAACCTTGTTGTGCCACTTCAGCATAACCAACGTTTTCCTGATAAAACTTCTTTTGCTCGTCTAAAAACACATAAGCATTCCACGCAAAGCTAGTAGCCTCTTTGACCTGTCTGTGGGTTGAATCTTTTACTGCTACAGCTTCTTGATAGCGCCATTTAGCAGCGTCAGTATCAGCATTTGTTTTACCCCCACTGTATAAATCGTAACTCATTGTTAGCATTATACGGCCATTATCATCTCGCCCAGGCGATCCTGATATATTTCGGTTATCTGCAACATCAAGCTCTAAACTCACTTTAGGCCAGTAACCGCTTTTTTCACGTTGTATTTGCTTATTCGCCGCTTGAATATCATAAATGGCCGCAGCTATTTCAGGGTGAGAACTTTTTGCAATTCTCATCGCTTCCTCTAAAGAGCTAGGTATAAAATGCGCATCTGCTTTAGGAATAACAAGATTTTCGGGGTACTTGCCGACTAGATCATAGTAATTTGCTTGTATGTCTAATAAGTTGTTTTTAGCCGCTAAGTAGCCAGACTGTGATGTTGCCAAACGCGATTGTACTTGAGCTACATCGGCATCACTTGATAAACCACGCTGATGACGCTGCTCTATATCACTTAAAATCTTTTTATGTATTTCGATATTTTTTTCAGACAGCTCAATTAATTCAATTGCTTTAAGTAAATCTAAATACACTTGCACAACTTCAAGGCTGATGTTTTCTGCCTCAGAAATTAAACCAAGCTGATCGGCCCGCGCTTCATTATCTAAACGCGCTACCTCCGAAGAGGTGCTAAAACCATCGAACAGCATTTGTGTTATTTTTAAGCCCAGTTCACGGCGGTCGAGCTCAGTATCAAATTCGCTACCAGATTTATAATTAACGTGCTCATAACCATAGGCTGCATATAAACGTATTTGTGGTAAATATTCACTAAATGCACTACGTTTGTCACGATACTTAGCCTCAAAGCTCGCATATTTTTGCATTAAGCGAGGGTTTGTATTTAATGTTTCTGCTACCGATTGCTCTAACGTAAGAGCACTTGCATACCCCGGTGTTAAAGCTAAAACAGAGAGTAATCCTATAATTCGCATTTAATATTCCTATTATGGTTCACGCATGGCATTTGCCTTTGCTCTTAGCAAAGGTTTTAACCAGTAATCTAAAACAGTTTTTTTCCCAGTAATTATATCTACCTGAGTTTGCATACCCGGTATGATAGGCTGCTGAGCAATCTGACTTACGGTGGTTTTTATAAAAGCTTGGTAATAAGCGGTGCCATCTTCTAAATATTGCGCATCCGCACTAATGTATGTGACCTCACCTTCTAAACCTCCGTATATAACAAAATCATATGCAGTAAATTTTACCTTTGCAGGCATACCCACTCTTATAAAGCCAATATCCTTAGGCTGTACTTTAGTGTCAATTAAGAGCTGATCATTTTGAGGGACAATCTCCATCATAACTTCACCAGGGTCGATGACACTGCCGATAGAACGCGAGACTATATTTTTAACCGTTCCTCTTACAGGCGCTCTTACTTGTGCTTTTAACAGCCTGTCCTCAAGCGCTTTACTACTTTGTGAAATTTTGGCCAGTTCATTACTCACTTCATCTAACTGATTTTGTGTATCGGCTAAATAATCAAATACAATCGCTTTGCGTTCTTCAAGTACCTGGCTTTTGGCTGCTCTAAGCTGCTGTAGCAGTGCCGTTGCTTGGTTTAGTTCACCTTTCATTGCAATTTCATCGCGTTGTAATTTAACCAGTTCCATTTCAGCAACGGCTCCGGCATCTACTGCGCTTTGCGTTAACTCTACCTCTCTGCTCGTAAGCTTTAAGCTTTGCTTTAACGCTGAAATATTAGCCAGTTGTTCATTACTTGCCTGCTCTTGTTGCAATAAGCTTTGCGTACGCTGCTGTAATTGTGACTCGAGCTGAGTTAAACGAGATGTGTAAGTGTTATAGGCTTGCCTATATACCTCTGGCGACACGCCTTTTCGTGGTATTTCTAGGCGCTGAATTGTGGCTCCAAAACTACTTTTATCATCAAGTTCAACACTTTTAAGCTCTGTTAACAGGCGGTTACGCCTTGCGAGTAAAGACTCTCGCTCTTGGCTTGATTCAGCAAATGCGGCCGCAAAGCGAGTTTCATCAATTAAAAGCAATGGGTCGCCCACTTCAACTAGCTGTCCCTCATGTACAAGTACTTCTTTTAATATGCCACCGTCGAGGTTTTCTATGGTTTGTACACGCTGAACAGGAATAACAGTGCCTTGTCCAATAATTACCTCTTCTAGCTTAGCAAACTTAGCCCACAAAACGACTGAAAATAGCAAAATAAAAACAATAATAACCAACCGCTTAGCTTGCTTTGCAGCTTGCAGCTGCCCCATATATAAATCAGCCATTATTTAGCCACGCTCCCACTATTGGCATTACTTACTCGCGTCACTTTTTTACTCACCAGTTTTACGCCGCCCGATACTTTTTCGCTAAATAATGATTTGGGGGTTTCTATACTCTTTAATCGACCATGGTCAATAACAAAAATCCTGTCACATATTGAGAGCATTTCTTTGCGGTGGCTAGAAATAACAACCGTTTCTGTACGCTCTTTTAAAGTTTTAATTAATAGTTTTTCATGCCCTTCATCCATAGCTGAGGAAGGCTCATCTAATAGGAGTAATGAATTATCACTTTGTAATATTGCGCGAGCAATGCAAACAGCTTGTCGCTGTCCTCCAGATAAAAATCGGCCGAATTCACCTACTTGCGTTTCAAGTCCCGACTCTAAGCGATCAATAAAGCGACTCACACCTGATTGCACAAGCGCTTTTGTCAGCTCCGTTGGGTTGATGTTTTGAGCGCCTAACGTGATATTCTCAAGCACAGTGCCATAAAATAGGCTTGGGCTTTGTGCTACCCAGCCGCTTTGTCTACGTAACGCACTTAAAGACCAGTGTTTTATGTCAATGTCATCTATTAATAGTTGCCCAGACGTTGCTCTGTATTGACCTGCAATAATAGCCAGTAAGGTAGACTTACCGGACCCTGCTCGTCCATACAAACCAATTTTTTCACCTTTTTTGATATCAAAATTAATATTGTGAATAGCTTCAAGTTCTTGCTCATGGTACTGAAAACTTAAATAACGCGCTGTAATATTGCCATTTAAAGAAGCATCAATTGTACTTTCGCCACTTTGCTGCTCTTGCTCTAATGCCATTATATTTTTAACTGACTCAATAGCTGTTTGCGTTTGCTTGTACTTTAAAACAAGCCCAGCCAACGAAGATATAGACCCCGATGCTCGACCACTTAACATAACAATAGCAATCAGTGCGCCCATACTAATGTCACCATTACTTATTAAGTAAACACCAAATACAATTAAGCCTATGCTAGTAAATTGACTTAAGCTTGCCACGGTATGTGTAAGCGTTGTAGCACTATGGCGAGATTTGTTCTGCCAATCAACCATTTGAGCGAGTGTTTGCTCAAGCTTTTGCTGCGCATTTGCCTGGCCGTTCATCTGCTTTAACTCAACAAGCTGATTTAAGTTTTCAATTAAATACGCTTGGCGCTGAGTTGATAACTTAGAGGCTTGCTCTACGCTTTCATTTAATTTAGCTTGTAATACAATACTTGTAATAATAACAATGCTGAGCACAGCAACAGGGATGAGTACAATCAACCCCCCAAGCCAAAATATCAATGCTAAAAACAATAAGGTGAAAGGTAAATCAATAACAGAAACCAATGTGGCAGAAGTAATAAACTCCCTTACACTGTCAAAGTCTTGCACTTGTTTGGCGTAGGCACCTGCAGAGGCTGGGCGTTGCTCAAGCCTCATACCCAACACCTTAGCGTACAACATACTACTGATACGTAAATCTATTTGTCTACCGGCGGCATCAGTTAAATGCCCTCTTGCTTGCTTTAACAACCAGTCAAAAATAATCGCTATTGTGGCACCCGTTGCTAATACCCATAAGGTATCTAACGCTGCATTGGGTACAACACGGTCATACACATTCATAGTAAATAGTGGCACTACTAATGCGAGTAAATTTACCGTTAGTGACGCCAATAATAATGAGTTATAAAATGGTTTTACCTGCTCCCAAGCAGGCCTTAACCAACTGGGAATACGGGTATGGAGTTTTTCGGAGCGATCATCGGTGACATTTTCGTGCGACAAATACCAAATCAACTCTTTATCAATATCAGTTAACTGCTTTGGTTCTGCTCCATCTTGCGAGCTAAATGTACTTTCTCCCTTACTCTCAAAAAACCAAAAGTAGCCATCTTTATCGAGTACCAAGGCTGGGTAAGCATAATGTTTAGGCGCAGTTTGTTGCTGGGCACTCACATTAATATTACTCAATGCTTGTTCTAAATGATGAGCCGAAAACTCATTGCTAGGCAAACCAAGTAACAAGTTATCGCTTTGATGGCGTAAATGCAGTGCATCAGCAATGTGCTTGCCAAGTAGCTGCATTTGTTCTCGTTTTAAATTTAACTTCATACGTTTTGATCGCCGTCTAGGCTTTCATTCATAGTTTGAGCAAAAGCAGTGTCGCTGCCACTTGAGCCCTCACTATATGATTGAGCTTGAGCGCCGCTTGAGCTTGAAGTGTTACTTGCTGAAGCTGAAATTGTCACATCCACCTCTTCGGTGGGAGCTTGTTGAGTCTCACCGTTAAGTGTAGAAAACGCATTAAGTGTTAGCGTGAAGCTATCACCAGCGTCGGCATCAATAATTTCTAAGGCTTCAATATCAGTAATATCAACAGTCCATGTATCACCGATTTTTTCACCAAAATTAAAGCTGTACCCATCTGGTAAACCTGTAATTTCAATATAGCCCGTTTCATCTGCCGCAGGGTTTTGCAAATCTACATCTAGGTTTAAGGCGATATTATTAGTTGAATTACTTGTAATATCATTTGCAGCAGTCCATACAGGCGCATCAGCTTGAGGTTCTAACTCAATAATAAATTCTGATGATTGTGTCTCACCCACGCTTGTTACTGTTTCACCATTAATTTGTGCGCTATCAACAGTTGCAACATCAACACTCATGTTTAATGTTCCAAAGGCAAGGCCACCGGCATTAAAGTCAAAGTTTTCGATTGAGTTACTGTCACTGGTAATTGTTGCACTAAAGCCGCCATTACCATCGCTAGTAAAGAACACAGTTTCACTTCCTACTGTGATAAACGCTTCACCGTCTACAAACTGCAAGACTGAATCATCTGAATCAGCGGCTATATTCACCGTTAACTGAATTGTCTCCGTACCATCCGCTTCTTCACTAAAGGCCTCTAAGTCAATAGTTAGGGTGTCATCTTCTTGTCCACCGTAGCTTTCAAACGGCTTTTTAGAAAAATCCAGTGCGTCGGCTTCTGGGTTTACAACAACCATAAACGAGGCTGAGGTCTGTACTATTTCACCTGGTGATTCATCCTGAGTTAGCGCATTTAGGGTTAATTCAAATTCACCACTAAAATCAAGTGGCGGTACAATAATCAAACCAGCTAATTGCTCAGCAGTAACAGTCCAGCTTGTGGTGTCTTCACCATTAAAGGTGCCACCATCTTTACCATTATTAACAAGTAAATTACCATCAGCATCTTTTAATACGGCATCTTTTGGTACGCCAGAGATAGTAATTGAAATAGTTTCTGAGCCGTCATCATCTTTTAGCAGCGCACTTAAGCCCGTTAATGCTATATCAGTATCTTCGCTACCTTGTGCATCTGCTACTGTTAATACTGCTTCATCAGTCACTGCCTCCACTGCAATACTAATTGTATTAGTAACTTGTGTTGTATCAGTGGCAGTACCTGTACTTAATTGTGCAGTATCAACGATGGTTGCCGTTATTTGAATATCTATGTCAGTACCAGATTGGTCTTCAATTGGCTCAACCCCAATACTTGCCAGTGCAGCAGCAAACTCTGCCTCTGTACCGTTATATGTGTACGTGTTATCGCCGTTATCGGTAAACATATTATTAGGGTCATACAATCCAACGCCATCCGGTAAGGTAATAGTAATTGGCTGAGAAAAATCAACTTCTTCAACCCCGCCATTTTGCTCTGGGTTTGATTCATCATCTACTTGGTTTAAATCGGTTAAAGCTAATGTTAAGCCAAGTGCTGTGGTACGATTATCTTCCTTAATTTTGCTAATAGCAGCACTAAACTCACCACCATCAGCGACTGGGGTCACATCTATTTCTAAAGATTGCGTGTCATCAATATATTCATCGCCACTATCATCATCTACCGCAATGATCGTTACCGGAATAATTAACTGCCCTGAATAGTCATCACCTGCACTGGTAAAGCTTAAATTACCAAGTGATCCTTCAGGAATAATATACTCAGCAACTTCACCGTCATCACCTGGAATTGCGATAACACCATCACCTTCAATAATAAGACCTTCAGGTAAGTTATCTGCACTTATATAAACAGTAACGGTATCGTTTTCATCGTCAGTTAAACTGGTATTAATATGCCCTGTAAAATCAACTGTTTCATCTTCTACTGCATCTACCACCGAAATTTGTAACTGCCCTACTTCAGAAGCCTCTGACGTACTACCGTCTCCTTCAACAGTAAAGTTAACGGTAAAGTTGTCACTTAGTAATACCGCATGGCTGCCATCGGCTACGCGCGCTTTAACAGTAACCTCTATATCACCTGTAGAGTTTTGTGCTTCTAAGGTTACATCAGCAAGTAGGTCATTAATTACGTCTGTTACTGTGTCACTTGTGCCTGCATCAATAGGTATAATCCACCGGCCAGAGCCATCTGGGTACGCACCATTTGGATGAAGCACCTCTATATTTACGCCATCAGGGAGTATTATCTCTATGTGAGTAATAATCTCAGAGCCATCAATATCTTCTTCTGTAAAGCTAACAGCCCCCGATAGGCTTAGTGTTCTGCTTGAGCTAGTTATTGTGTCATCCGTTGCTTCAAGACGGGTAACAGCACCACTGTTATCGCGCTCAGCACTACTTTGGGTATCAACCTGTCCATTAACAGTGACTGTAACTTGACTACTAATATCCTCGCTCACACTGCCTACATTAGAGGTATCGGTCACCGTGTAAAGTACATCAACAGTTAGCGTGCCAGAGAAATCCTCATCAGGCAGCAAACGCACTCTATCGCTGGCTAAAACATCCTCTAGAGTTGGGTATTCGGCATTGATTAAATCAGCTAAATCAAACCCACTACCTACGCTCACTTCGCTGCCATCAACATACAGGGTAGTGTTTGCTGGTATACCTGTAATTACAGCACCTGTTATTGTTTCTGACCCGTCGCTGTCGATTAAATCTGGGTTAAAGTTAAGCGCAATACGTGTATCTTCATTGCCTTCAGACGTTGTTGCTAGGCTTTGCGTATTATTGTCGATTGTTGGATTAAAGTTTGTAGTTACAGCAATGTTGTAATCAGCAGTATCACCATCAGCCTCTGTTGGGACTACTTTAATATTAAAATTAACTTCACCGCTAAAGTCACCTACTGGCGCTAAATAGTAATTTTCCATCTCTGCGGCCGTTAAGCTGTACATTGGCTTGCCATTAGCATCAGTACCGACAATTGGTAAATCAGCAGGGTCGCCGTTTACATCTACTAGCATTACCGAGTCTGGTAAGTCAGAAATAACTAAACTAATTGCTTCTGACTGATCCACATCAGAGGTCACAATTAAGAAATCTAAACGTAGATTAGTATCTTCTATGCCTTGAGTATTTTGCAGCGTAAAGTTGTTTTCATCTACTGTAGTAAAGGTCCAGTTATCATTGCTGTTTTCTTCATCAAGCTCTGGTGGGTCTATTTTACCTATAACCGTAAGTTGTAAAGTATCAGGCTGTGTACGTGCTTCTTCACCAGTGCTGGTTTCTGTTGCTATGGCTGTAACCGTAATATCAAATGTAGCATCGGTTGCACGGCTGGCATCTTCTTTTTGTTTTAAGAATATGTTCCCTGCTTGCAGCTCTACATCACTCACAAGCCAATTTCCATCTGCATCTTGAGTTAGCACATTTCCATTTTCATCTACCAGCTCAAAACCTTCCGGCAATTCAACTTCAAAACTAAGTGTTTCGGAGCCATCTTGGTCAATCAGTAAACCACTAAATAAATCTATAGCAGGGGTGAGCGCATCTTCGTCTACGGTTTGATTTCGCACAAATAAGCGAGGCTCATCAGCAACAGGGGTTATTTCAACCGTTACCGTTTGCGTACTTGATGATGCACTATCGTTGTTTTCAGCTTCTGTTGCTACAGCAGTAATATCAAAAGTAAACGTGCCCGCTACATGCTCTTCGCCAACTACAGTTAAGCTTTGTGCCTCTGCTGCGGTTATTTCATCACCGTTTGATAGCGTACGGCCATCGGCAGTAACAATTAGGCCCTCTTGTATATTATTGATTATATAAGTGAGTGTTTCTGAGCCATCTGTATCTTGCAGTGTAGCGCCAATATTAATAGCCGCTTCGGTATCTTCTGCAGTTGTGTAACTGTAATCGTTTGTGTCATCCCAATCAGGGGTGTCGGCCTCTGATATAACACTTACTGCTTGAGTGGCGTTGTATTCACGATTGCCATTATCAGTCGTTACTGTTGCATCAATAGTCAGGTTTACCGTTTGAGTTTGGTTTGAGCTATCGGCAAGCGGTTCAAATGTTAAAGCGCCGTTTATAGTTGCTACGCCATTAGCATCAATACTTAACTGGCTGCCACTTAGTACATAATAACCATCGGTAGCTGTTAGCTCACTGCCATTTAATAATAACTTTCCACCTTGTAAAGAACTTTCTTCAATACGTATTTGAGTAACCGTTTCATTTTGGTCAATATCGCCTGGGTTTACGGTAACAGTAATTGTAGAAGAGCCATCTTCATTGGCATCTGTTGCAGTGGTGGTCATCTCACCAATGTCATCACTTGTAGTCAGTGATAAATCTGCTGTCGCTGTATCACCGTCAGTATCTGTTACAACATAAGTAATTGTGTCAACAAAATCATTAGCTGATGAGCCAAATGTAGTGGTGGTAATTGTTACGCTACCATCTGAATTAATTGTAGCAGTACCGTAATCTTCATCACCATCATTTAAAGCGAATGTATCGCCCACATTTCTAACCACATCGTTATAAGTAATGCTTGTTACCGTCGCCCCATCAGCTCCCCCTTCAAGGTTAGCTAATAAATCGATTGTAACGGTTTCACCTTCAATCAATGCTTTACTTGCACCAGGTAAGCTTGGGATGTCATCAGTTACGGTGGCAACAACAACACTTTGTGAATTTGATATATCCCCGTCGGCATCTACCGCTACTAAATCGATTATTACATCAAGTGTATTTTCTCCATTGCCCGCTTCGTGGTCTAAGGCTTTGAATTGCTCATACTCAAAGGTTCCATCAGCATTAAACCTAACGCGGAAAACTGTTTCAGCTGCCCCGCTTTCGCCTATTGGTGCTGTTGCTAAATACCAGCCATTATCGTCAGCTGTATTTGATAGCGTAACGTCTTCACCTGAAGAGGTGTAACCAGAAAAACTAAAGTTGTCAGCTAGTTTCACTTCAACAACTTCATCTGAGCCTGACGTAACACTAATATTGCCCTCGGTTTTAATTGAGTCGTTATTACGCAAGCCTTCTTCGTCAACCACAGGAGCGCTATCGCCTGAAGTTGTGACACTCGGTGACTGACCATCTTCTACGTTTACTGCTAATGCACTTTGTTCTCTAGTGCCATCGGCATCGGTTGAAATAATAGGTACGTTAATAGCAAGCGTTGTTTCTTGTGAATCTAAATGATCAATAGCCCCTACGATTTCAAAGACAATGTTGTAACTTTCAGAGGTGCCTGCAGCTACATCCACATCAGTTGGAAGAGTTACCGTAAATACAGTAACGCCATTAACTACACCGTTTGCGGTACCATCCTCATTAACTTGCCATGTAATCGGCTCACCGTTTTGGGTAAGAGCATTGCCATTGCTATCAAGTACCGCCTCACCTGAAGCTACATTCATACCAAGTGATTTAACAGCCTCACCGCCAGCCGTAATAGTAATGCTCTGTGTATCGGACTGACCAGTACTGCCTGTTTCTGGGGTTTCTGCGACATTGAACGTTGGCGAGGTTTGCGTTGCATTAGCACTATCTGTAACGTTTACAGTAATATTTTCTTCATCAATATCGCCATCTTGATCTTTCAATTCAATTGCAAGGTTAAAGCTACTATTACCGTTATTATCAATAGGGCGAATAAGCTCAATTGTATATTGTAAGTTTGCTTGGCTGCTTGTGCTGTTTGTGATCTCAGGTAAAGTAGCAATAAATACAGGGTTATTTATATCACCTGTATGTGCTGTAAGCGTTAAGCCATCCTCACTTAAAGTATATTGAATATCCTCGCCACCAGAGGTTAGTGCAGGTTGCGAGCCTGTAACAGCAAAGGTTAACGACGAAAAGCTATCACTGCCAATAACAGTATCTAATGTACCGCTAAATGTATCTGAGCCGGACGCTAAACCTGACTCATCAAGGTTTGCTGAGTCTATATTGGTAAGCTGTGGTCCTGTGCCATCTACAAGGGTTATGGTTACATTGCCATTACCGCTAATTACCGTACCATCACTATCCTCACCATTAACAGAAAGCGCAAAATCGATATTTTCTCCATCAGGATTATCAAGCGGTAAGCTGACTGTTGTTTGAACCCTAGCATCTAAATCTTTGCCATTGGCATCTTGCGTTGCACTTACGCTAAAGCGGATTACTTCGCTGCCATTTGCAGAGCCTATAATTGTTTTACCATCACCACTTAAAACAAAGCTAATAGCAGAACCAGAACTAGTTAGATTCAAAGAATTTAAGCTTGCAATAGTGTCATCAAAGGTAATTGAATCAGCAACAAGTGCATCAGAACCTGCAGCAACACTAAAGGATTTGTTATTCGTGGTAATAACACCATAATCGCTTTCTGTATAAGTAGCGGCTTGATTTGTAAAGCTGCCCGCACTGCCATCTTGTACTGTAAATGTGGCTGTACTGGTTGAGCTGCCAACTCCGTCGCGATCTTCTATTGTGTATTCAATCGTAAACTGTGGTGAAGGAGTTGAGTCTCGATTATCAAGCGCGTTAAAGCTCCAGCTTCCATCGCTGTTAACCGTTAATGTGCCTTCATCGGTTTCTATCGTAGCTGGTGTATTTGTTGTTACATCATAATCAGTGCCATTAAATGTTACACTTGTAACGATTGGTGCGCCCTCTACTACACTGTCGTTTGTGACTAAGCTACCTGTTGATACTCTACCCGCATCAGTGTCGGCTTCTGTAACTGTAAAGCTGTCGTCACTACTTTGTGGGGCAGAGTCGGTAATAGTAACGCCTGTTGGTACAACGACTAGTTCGGTTGTGCCATCGGCATCTGTTTGTAGTGCATCAACAAAAATATCAGTAAGTAAACTTTCACTTTCGTGATCAATAGGTGCATGTAACGTAGTAGTAAGTTCTCCACCTGTAAGCGACACACTTAGCACTAAGTTACCTTGCGAGTCTTTTACCTCTAAAGATAAACCATCATTTGCTAAGGTAACCGAAACAGGGCTGCCATCTACCGTTAACCCTTCAAGGCCAGATTGGTTTGTACTTAATGTAAGGTCAGCGTTATCTATTTCTATCGAACTAGTCGCTGAGCTTGTGCCGCCATTTGCAGTATTACTTTCATTTAATGATTGGCTATCAAGCGCATCGAGTGTTGGTGCGACATCTTGCGCTGTGTTTCCTGCAGAATCAGTAACAGTTGCCGTAATAGTCCACTGCTGTGTATCAACAAGCTCAGATACATCTATACCGTTAACGGTCCAAGTTCCATCATTTGCGACTGCGGCAGTCACTATTTCACTAGTTGTGCCATCAAAAATGGTAAGTGTAACGGTAGAACCTAGCTCAGCATCGGTTGTACCGTTTAGCGTGGTTACTTCACCCGCTTTAAAGGCTCTACTGTTAATGCCGTTTTCACCTGTATCAATATCAATATTAATGGTGGTGTCTTTGGTGAAGCTGGTTTCATTTGTGGCTAAATTGCCCTCAACATCTAATGCGCGAACACTTGCTGTAATTTCGCCATCAGCAAGGCCCGAAATATCAGTGGCGTTGATTGCCCACTCACCTGCGTCATTAATGGCGACGTTTTCAACCGTGACTTTATCTCCGTTTACATCGGTAAATACAACAGTGGCTGTTTGGTTAGCATCAGCTTCTTCTATTACGCCACTTACAACTACATTACTTTGCTCTGCAGTATTAATAACGGCATCATCACCTGTTGCTACATCAATGCTGGTTACCGCCGTTTTATCGTGAATGGCGGTGTCTGTATCGGTTGCCGTATTACCTGCTATATCACTTACTGTGGCTGTGGCGGTTAATGTACCATCGTTAAGCCCTGATAAATCTGCACCTGTGATTGTGTAAGCATTATTAATAACAGTGGCTTCAAAGCTGCGCTCATTACCTGCTTCATCTGTTACTACCACTGTTACGGTTTGATTGTCTTCAACACCCGTTGTTGTACCTGTAATTTCAACACTTAAATTTTCACTATTGCCGTTAATTACGCCATCGTTTGTATCGTTAATATCAACTGTTATTGCAACTGTAGTGTCTTTAGTAAAGGTGGTTTCGTTTGTGGCTAAATTACCCTCAACGTCTAATGCGCTAACACTCGCTGTAATTTCACCATCAGCAAGGCCTGAAATATCCGTGGCGTTGATTGCCCACTCACCTTCGTCATTAATCGCGACGTTTTCAACTGTGACTTTATCTCCGTTCTCATCGGTAAACACCACGGTGGCTGTTTGGTTAGCATCAGCTTCTTCTATCACACCACTTACTACCACGCTTTCTTGCTCTGCGGTATTAATAAATGAATCATCACCGGTTGCCACATCAATACTGGTCACAGCTGTTTTATCATGTGTCACTGTATCTGTATCTGTTACATTATTGCCTGCAATATCACTTACCGTAGCTGTAGCGCTGAGCGTACCATCATCTAGGCTACTGGCATCAATCGGATCGGTAACGTATTCGCCGTTTTGCACAAGCGCCGTGGTTTCAACTTGGTTTGTACCATCGCTGATGGTCACCGTCACGGTTTGGCCATCTTCTACATCGGTTACTGTACCGCGCACGACCATGGCGGCGCTTTCACCATTGCCATTAATCACGCCATC
>NZ_LKDU01000004.1:0-161709 GCF_001401855.1 Pseudoalteromonas sp. P1-7a
GGAGAGATAGGGATTTGAACCCTAGATAGGCTACAAACCTATGCCGGTTTTCAAGACCGGTGCATTCGACCACTCTGCCATCTCTCCGTACGGCGCGAATAATAGGGGGTATTGAGCAACTTGTAAAGAGCTAAATATAAATAATTAACTAAAAAAGGCATTTGCTTCAAAAAAACACCAAAAACAACTAAAAACCTAGGTTGCTCATTAGTCTATTAGTAGTATTGCTTTGGTCTGCGTGCAATCCACGAGCAAATCAAACACAGTAATAAGCTAAGCGCTAAAAATGTAACGCTTTGAAATATTAGATCAAAACGGTTTAAATCATCACTTGGTACAACCACAAATAAAAACGCAGGCAATACACTTAGCAACAACACATAAAAACAAATTTTAAATGCCCGGCCAAAATCGAATCGTTTAGTCTGCTGCATCCACCATGTCAATAAAACAAGCATTCCCATGGCAGAGCCTGCAATAAAATGTGCAGTATTGGTACTCATTGCAACGTACAGTGTAACAAAAGCACCTACGATTCCCCAAATTGACCATGCCAGCCAATTCTCTTTTTCTTGTAAAAATAAATTTCCCATCGTTTTCGTCTTCTTTATCGTTATTTTTATTAAGACTTTCCATACTTTAGCAAAAAACAACCGATTAAAAAACAAACTGAAGAAGAAAAAGTTAACCTAATATTGCTTCCGTGCGCTTCTCACAGCTAAATCAAAAAGGGCGAGCTTAACAGCAGCAACCTTAATGCTATATGACTGCACGAAGCTGCACTAGTTCAATATTAATTACAAATCGGTGAAGTAGTCCTCTGGTTTATGTTTAGCTGGCTTTTTGCACTCAACCTCTGGAGTACCAAGATACAAATACCCTACAATTTCATCTTGTTCGTCTAAATTAAGAGCATTTTTTACAGCAGTGCTTTGGGCAAAATAGCCTGTTCGCCATACACCACCCAAACCTTGTGCAAAAGCGGCTTGCTGCATTGCAAGTACACTGCAACCGGCGCTTTGTACTTGCTCAATACGCGGCACTTTTGGATGGGCTTGATACTTTGCAATAGCAATGATGATCATTGGTGCGCGCAGTACAAGCTCTCTTGCGCGTTTAATCACTTTTTCTTCTTGCTGCTCAGCAACGGCACTTTGATAGTATATTTCTCCAAGCTTTTGGCGAGCATCGCCCTGCACTACAATAAACTCCCAAGGTGCTATACATCCGTGATCAGGCACCCGTAATGCAGCTTGCTTTATAATATCGAGTTGCTCTGAATTTGGCCCTGGGGCAGTTAATTTAGCGTCTGATTGGCGGGTTAGTAAAAGCTCAATAGCATCCATAGCGTACTCTCATAATTCAAAACGTTAGAGTACCATTTATGCCTTTAATAAATAAACTCTGCTTAATTATCAATTTTATTAAAATCATACTACCCCCTTCGTATTAAAGCACCCTTACTGTGTTAAATGATATTCAGATCCCCCTGTTTAAATACGAGAGAGGCGCTATACACTTAACACGCGTTACAAACAAAAAGGGCGTATAAAAAATATTTATACGCCCTTTTTAAACCAATTTGCTTGCTACTGTTTTACTACTGCACGCCTTAGCCAATAATCAACACTGACGTAGCGACCGCCACCTACAAAAAACAAGCCTAGTAACATGGCAAAATAAATAGCAGAAAATTCGATACCGTTATTTATTATGGAAGGTTTACCTTTTTCATATAAGTAATCTGTAAATCCGTGCTCTTTAACTATGTCCCTAATTTTACTTATACGCTCTTGTACTTCTAGTGAGTTTTCAAGGCTTTCTTTTGCCCCTGGTATCGCTAACCAATCAAGTACTTGAGCCGAGCTGGTCGTGGGGTTTGATGGCGCTATAGCAAACCAACCATTATGCCAATGCACAGTTGTTGCTGCCACAACCATTGTAAACATAAGCGGAATGCTCACTAAGCGAGTAAATAACCCAAATAATAAAAACCATCCGCCTAAAAATTCACTCCACCCAGCCAAAAAAGCCAGTAAATCAGGAAAGGGTAACCCCAAGCCCCATTCACTATTTCCAAACCATTGCACAACACTTGCATCAGCAAGAAAATAGCTAAAAAAACCGTCGGTTTCTCCACTTAAGGCTAATTTATTGAAGCCCGCAATAATCATTACAGGGGCTAAGATTAAACGAAATAGTAATGCGGGTAATCCGTCGGCATAGGATAGATTACCCATAATTTTATTATACAAAAAAAATAATTTACTCATGTGTGGCCTGCTTTGTCAGTATATTTTGTAATGAACTCTATACTTACCAGACCCGAGACCATTGTAAATTATTTCATTTTATTAACACTGTTAAATAGCTCTGGCCACTTGAAGCGCTTCAAAAATTGCACGCTTGGCATCAATTGCTGCAGCTAATTTTGCGCCACCAATAACATGTACTTTTGCATTTTCGCGATGTTGCTCAAGCACTTCATTATTAGAAACCTGGCCTATACACGCAATAACCGTATCGACAGGTAATACTTGTTTTTCACCTGCAACAGTAATTGTAAGGCCGTTCTTATCAAAACTATGGTATTGGCAATCAGCAATTTGTTTAACACCATGCTGCTTAGCAACCTGACGATGTATCCAACCTGTGGTTTTACCTAGTCCGCTACCAAAGCGCCCTGCACTGCGTTTTAGCATATATAACTGTCGCTCGTCTTTATGTGGCTGTGCCTCGCACTCAATACCCCACTGCTTTTTAAACTCAGGAATAGTTTGCGATTTGTGCTCGCTTAAAAAAGCAACCATATCAAAGCCAATACCGCCGGCGCCTAAAATGGCGATTGATTTACCAAGCTCTACTTCACCGCGAATCACTTCATCATAGGCAAATACGCGTTTATCATCACTACACTCAATTGATGCTTCACGGGGGCGAACACCTGTAGCAAATACGATGTCATCGTATTTTTGCAACATTGAATCATCGTAGGCTTTTCCAAGCTCAACATTTACGTTAAGCCTTTCAAGTTCATAGGTAAAATAGCTTAGCGTATGATTGAAGTCTTCTTTACCAGGTATTTGCATGGCTAAATTGAATTGGCCACCCATTTGTGTTTTTTGATCGATAAGCGTTACTGTGTGCCCTTTTTGAGCCAAATAACAACTTGCCGAAAGCCCTGCAGGACCCGCACCAACCACCAATACATTTTTAGCTTTAGAAGCTTTATCTAGAGGGTAATCAAGTTCAAAAGCAGCTTGTGGGTTGACTAAACAGGTTGCACGTTTATTTTTGAATACGTGATCTAAACAGCCTTGGTTACAGCCAATACAAATATTTATTTGTTTAGTTTGCTGATTTTGGTATTTGTTAAAAAATTCGGGATCGGCCAATAAAGGACGTGCCATTGAAATTAAATCGGCTTCATCATCGTTTAGAATTTGGTTGGCTATATCCGGTGTATTGATACGGTTTACAGCTATAACAGGTACATTCACTACCGACTTTAATCGTTTTGACGCTTCTTTAAATGCGCCTGGTGGCACCATACTGGCAATTGTCGGCACGCGTGCTTCATGCCACCCAATGCCGGTATTAAAAATATTAACACCAGCTTGCTCAAGTGCTTTAGCCTGAATAGTCACCTCATCAGGGGTTGAGCCATTCGGGATAAGATCCATAACAGATAATCTAAAAATAATTAAAAACGTATCAGATACTTTCGCTCTAACGGCTTTCACTATTTCAAGCGCTAATCGCATTCTATTTTCTAGGCTGCCGCCGAACTCGTCATCTCGCTTATTGGTGTGTGGCGCCATAAACTCGTTAATTAAGTAGCCTTCAGAGCCCATTATTTCCACACCATCGTAACCCGCTTTTTCTGCCATATAAGCAGAGTGAGCAAAGTCTTTTATCGTTTTTTTAATTGAGCTTAACGACATTTGTTTAGGCTTATACGGATTTATAGGCGCTTGGATAGCACTAGGTGCTTGGTTAAACGGGTGATAAGCGTATCGACCAGCGTGTAAAAGCTGCAAACATATTTTTCCACCATGTTTGTGAACGGCGCCTGTGTATGCACGGTGTTTAAATACATCATAATAACTATTAAATGATGAAGAAATAGGCGTTAATTTGCCACGCAAGTTAGGGCTGTACCCACCCGTAATGATCATGGCCGTGCCACCTTTAGCGCGCGCCTCATAAAAGGCACTTAATCTTTTTCGGTTATGCCACCCTTCTTCAAGGCCTGTATGCATTGAGCCCATTACTAAGCGGTTTCGTAATTGTGTGTGTTTTAATTCTAATTGTTGTTCTAACATCCTGTGCCCCGTTAACTGGTCTAACCTGTATACATTAGCTAATTTTGCTTTAATGGCAAGTAATTAGCAATATGTGCCTGCATTTAATTAAAAATACTATTAAAAACGTATATTTATGTAACCTTATAAACACTTCGTTACGATTTAGCAGTTAAAATTATTTTTATTCTAGGCTAAGATGGAACTAATGTATTAGCTGTACCAAATTAAGGAGCTATTTTGATAGCAAAGGTATTTAGAGGTATTTGGGCTGGAATCAACTTTTCTCGTCGTTTAATACTCAACATTTTGTTTTTATTACTGGTTGTTGTGTTTTTTATGTCACTTTCAAATGATGACGATACAATAATTGTAGAAGATGGCTCTGTACTTAGGCTTAATCTTAATGGGCCTATTGTAGAAGAAAAAACATACATAGACCCAGTTGAAGCAGCCATTAACGATGCAACATCAAGTTCAGAAGCACCTAGCGAAATTTTGCTTGATGATGTAGTCAAAGTAATTGATGAAGCCACTCAAGACGAGCGCATCAGCGTTATATTACTTGATTTACAAGAAATGCCTAAAGCCCACTTAAACAAGTTAAAGCGTATTACTAAATCGTTAGATGCCTTTAAGCAAGCGGGTAAAAAAGTGATTGCATCAGGCTACTATTACACTCAATCGCAATATTATATTGCCTCGCACGCCGATGAAATTGCAATGCATCCATATGGTTCGGTAGCTATTGAAGGCTATGGAATGTATCCACTTTACTTTAAAGAAGCACTCGAAAAACTTAAAGTAACACAGCATATATTCCGTGTTGGCACATTTAAGTCGGCGGTAGAGCCGTTTATTCGTAACGATATGTCTGATGCAGCTAAAGAAGCTAACCGTGTTTGGCTTGGTGCGTTATGGAGCGAATATAAGCAAGATGTTGCTGCAGTGCGCCCTTTTGATGAATCTAACTTTGACGAAACCATGGATGCTTACCTTGCTAAAATGAAGGCTGCAAATGGCGATGCAGGTAAATATGCCCTCGACCATCAATGGGTCGATTCGCTTAAAACAACTCAGCAAATTCGCCAACAACTCATTGATTTAGTTGGCGCACAAGAAGACGGTAAAACATTTAAGCAAGTGTCTTTTCGGGAGTACTTAAGCTTAGTTAAGCCCCCTATCGAATTTGATAACCCAATTACAGAAAAAGTAGCTGTGGTTGTTGCAAAAGGCACCATAGTTGACGGTGAGCGCAAAGCAGGTGAAATTGGCGGTGACTCAACCGCAGCTTTACTTCGTAAAGCACGCCTTGATGATAAAGTAAAAGCTGTTGTTTTACGTATTGATTCGGGTGGCGGCAGCATGTTTGCCTCTGAGGTTATTCGCGCTGAAGTATTAGCACTTAAAGCCGCAGGTAAACCCGTTATAGCATCAATGAGCTCAGTCGCCGCATCTGGTGGTTATTGGATTGCCTCAGCAGCTAACGAAATTTGGGCAGCTCCAAGCACCATCACCGGCTCTATAGGCGTGTTTGGCACCTTCATGACTTTTGAAGATACGTTATCTGAAATTGGTGTGTACTCAGATGGTGTTGCCACAACAGAAATGGCTGGATTTTCTATTACTCGCCCTCTTAATGAAAAAATGGCGCAAGTTATTCAAATGAGTGTCGAAGAAGCGTATGGGCGCTTTTTAGATGTGGTAGCTGACGCGCGCAATATGACACCAGAGCAAGTTGATAAAATTGCACAGGGGCGTGTATGGATAGCTTCACAAGCACAAGAGCTTGGCCTAGTTGATAAGCTTGGCGATAAACAAGATGCGATTGATGCCGCTGCAGCACTTGCAAAACTAAATCACTACGAAGTGAAAACGATTAAGCAAGACCTGAGCCCACAAGAAAAAATGCTGCAAGATATTTTTGGCAGTGCATCGGTTAAATCTATGCTTGGTTTAAATACAAATACCACCTCGGTGTTAGCCACACAAGCGAACATTAATACGGTGATAAAGCGTCTAAGTAGTGAAGTAGCTGATCTTAAAGATTATAACGATCCGCAAGGTGTATACGCACGTTGTTTAGTGTGTAGCGTTGCACAATAAAAGTGCACGTATTTACATAAGCAGCTGTATTTAAAACAACTTAACGTTATACTAAGCCCAGTTTTTTTACTGGGCTTTTTTATGAAACGTAAACGCATTTATATCGCATACACTGGCGGCACCATAGGGATGAAAAAATCGAGCCGAGGATACATTCCTGCTGAAGGTTTTTTAACAGAAACAGTGGTCAATAACGCAGAATTTAACCGTGAAGAAATGCCTCTTTTTGATATTCACGAATACTGCCCATTAATCGATTCCTCAGATATGTCACCGGCGCACTGGCAACTTATAGCTGATGACATTAAAAGCAAATACCACGATTACGATGGTTTTGTGGTACTGCATGGCACCGATACAATGGCTTATACAGCCTCAGCCCTGTCGTTCATGTTCGAAAACTTAACTAAACCCGTTATTGTTACAGGCTCGCAAATTCCTTTATCGCAATTACGCTCTGATGGCCAAGTTAACTTATTAAACGCCATGTTTTTAGCGGCTAATTACCCGATAGCTGAAGTAAGCTTATTTTTTAATAACCAATTATTTAGAGGTAACCGAGCCACTAAAGCTCATGCTGATGGCTTTAATGCGTTTGCATCGCCTAATCTAGAGCCTTTAGCGTTATCTGGTATAAATATTCAGCTAATTAAAGGTCAACTTAGTCCTTACGTAGAAAACGAACTACAGGTAACCACCATTACACCCCAGCCCATTGGTGTCCTTTATTTATACCCTGGCATTAGCAAAGACGTGGTTAAAAGTTTGGTGAATGATAATATAAAAGCACTGGTATTGCTTAGCTTTGGTGTAGGTAATGCCCCACAAGACCCTGACTTTTTAGACGTACTAAGTGAGGCAAGTAAACGCGGCATGGTTATTGTTAATTTAACGCAGTGTTTAAAAGGCCATGTAAATATGGGCGGCTATGCTACGGGTAACGCGCTATTAAATATTGGTGTAATAAGTGGCTACGACATGACACTAGAGGCGTGTTTAACAAAGCTGCATTATTTGTTTAGCCAAAACCTAGAAATTGAAACGATTCGCCATTTAATGCAAGACAATTTACGCGGTGAATTAAGCCGCTAATTTGTGTTACCAAAACCCAAAAGGCACGCTAAACAGCGTGCCTTTATTATTTTATAAACGCGGTAATTATCTTACTTTTGCGTCTATGCTCACTAAATCGGTTAAGTGACACACTTCACCTGAGTGAGTTTTAATACCATGCTCACCAAAGTAATCACGCTGAGCTTGCACTAAGTGCCCATTACTTGGTGTAGTTAATGTTGCTAAATACGTTTGAGTGGATGCAAGTACAGGGAACGCTAAACCGGTCATGATTGCTTGCCCAGTTACTTTACGTAGCGCATTGGATTCGTTTTCAAGTGTATCAATGTATTCAACACCTTGAGCAACGCTATCTAAATAATCAGCACGAATAATACAACCAGCACGCCATGTTTGCAGAGTTTTAGACAAATCGACTTTCCACTGGTGAGTGCGAGACGCCCCTTTTATTAATGCTAAACCTTGGCGATACGCTAATAAACTCGCCAATGTGAATGCATCTTTTAGCTCTTCAAGGTCGACATCAACTTTGTTGGTCGCTTTAGCAGCATACGTCATCTCTTGCGCAGCGGTAGTGTCACATACATTGGTTAAGTGACGAGCTTGCACCGCAGCAACCAATGAAGGAACTGCAATACCTAATTCAAGTGCATTTTGTGCAGTCCAAAGGCCTGTGCCTTTTGCACCTACTTTGTTATCAATTAAATCAACCAGCGGTTTTTGCTTGGTATTTTCAAGAGACAAAATATGACTAGAAATAGCAAGTAAATAGCTGTTTAAGTTACCGGTAGACCAGTCATCAAAAATTTCAGCCACTTCTTTAGGTGAGCGACCGGTGCCAATACGCAGTAATTGATACACTTCTGCAATAAGCTGCATGATTGCATACTCAATGCCGTTATGAACCATTTTTACAAAGTGACCACTGGCTGATTGACCCACGCGGGCAAAACACGACTCGCCATTGTAACTAGCTGCTACTTTTTCAAACCACGGTTCAATTCGCTCCCAACCGCCTTCTGAGCCACTTGCCATCATCGCAGGACCATGGCGTGCGCCTTCGGCACCGCCAGAAATACCCATGGTGGCAAATTCAAATTTGTTTTGATACTTAAGTTTACGGTTAATGCCGTCTTTGTAGTTACTGTTACCACAATCTACAATCATATCGTTACACTGTACGCCAGCTTCAACAAGCTCATTACATACAGCATCAACCAGTTCGCCCGCAGGCACTAATAATAAAATAGAGCGAGGTGCTTCTAAACGCCTTACCATGTCTCCTAAATCAGAAACAATATGAAGTCTATCGGCCATGCCTTGCGATTTAGCACAACTTAATAACTCTTCACCCGCATGTGGATTTTTATCATATGCGACTAATGTTATGCCTTTTTCAATCATGTTTAAGGCAAGGTTTTTGCCCATAACGCCTAACCCGACTAATGCAACTTGCATTTAGTGTCCTCCTCGGTAACAACTATTTGGTTAGTAAACTCAGTAATTCATAAAATAATACCGCGTGCATTATACTCATACCGCCATAAAATGCGAACGTTGAGCTAATACAGCATGCTTTTTTATTACGCTAATAAAAAGCACTGCAATTGTATCAAATATAAGGGCTTGGCGGTTACAAATACTCTACGCATTTTAAATTTAAGATCATTGACCTATTTTGACACCGGTGTCATAATGATGACATATTCGTTTTGTATAAAATAGTGGCAATACTAACTAGTTTGCCTATAACTAAAAATGTTTGTACATAAGTTATAAGTATTTTGAAGTCACAAAATAACCGTCAACCTGCTTATACATCTAAGCACACAGGAGAATTTGATGCTAAGACGCACAAAAATAGTCGCTACACTTGGGCCTGCAACAGATCGAGATAACAACTTAGAAAAAATTATTCGCGCTGGCGCTAATGTAGTACGTTTAAACTTCTCACATGGTGTTGCACAAGATCACAAAGACCGTGCACAAGCTGTACGCGAGATAGCCACAAAATTAGGTAAACATGTAGCTATACTTGCAGACCTTCAAGGCCCTAAAATTCGTGTTTCAACGTTTAAAGAAGGTAAAGTAAACCTTGAAGTAGGCGCTAAGTTCACCTTAGATGCAAAAATGGAAAAAGGTGAAGGCGATGTTAACGCAGTCGGTATTGATTACAAAGAATTACCACAAGATGTAAGCCCTGGGGATTTGTTACTATTAAATGATGGTCTTATTCAACTTACTGTTGAACAAGTTGACGGTCACTTAGTGCACTGCTCAGTAACTGTAGGTGGCGTTTTATCAAATAATAAAGGTATTAACCGTTTAGGTGGTGGTTTAACAGCCCCTGCATTTACAGAAAAAGACAAAGAAGATTTAATCACAGCCGCTGAAATAGATGTTGATTACATTGCAGTATCATTCCCACGCAGTGGCGATGATATGCGTTACGTACGCTCTTTAGCTGAAGCGGCTGGCTCTAAAGCACAGTTACTTGCAAAAATTGAACGTGCTGAAGCCGTAGAAACACAAGAAGCAGTAGATGACATTGTATTAGCATCAGATGCTGTTATGGTTGCCCGTGGTGACTTAGGTGTTGAAATTGGCGATGCTGCACTGATGGGTAAACAAAAACTCATTATACGTCGTGCTCGTTCATTAAACCGTACTGTTGTAACCGCAACACAAATGATGGAATCGATGATCGATAACCCAATGCCAACACGCGCAGAGGTTATGGATGTAGCAAATGCCGTGCTTGATGGCACAGATGCAGTTATGCTTTCAGCAGAAACCGCTGCCGGTGATTACCCTGAAGAAACAGTAGCCACAATGGCCCGTGTTTGTTTAGGCGCAGAATCGCAAAAAGAGACTCATGTATCTAAGCACCGTTTAGACAGCCGGTTTTCTAACAATGCAGAATCTATCGCGCTTTCGGCTATGTACGCTGCAAACCATTTAGATTCGGTAAAAGCAATTGTTACTTTAACGGAGTCAGGCAGCACCGCTAAACTTATGTCGCGTATCAGCTCTGGTTTACCTATTTACTCGCTGTCACGTCATGCTAGTACGCTAGGTCAAACTGCGCTTTATCGTGGTGTTTACCCTGTGTTTTTTGACTCGACTAAAACTGAAAAAGACGGCATGGTAAAAGCAGCCCTTGATACCCTTGTAGCACAAGGCTCTTTGAAATCAGGTGAGACAGTCATTATTACTCACGGCGACTCAATGGAAACTGTGGGCGCAACCAACACAATGAAAATTGTAACTGTTGCGTAGTTTCTGCCTTATATAAAAAATGCGAGCTAAGCTCGCATTTTTTATGTCTGTAAAATAGTAAACTAGCTGGCCAGCGCTGCTTTTACTTTATCGCGGTAGCTTCGGCTTACTTTAAGCTCTTGTCCGTTTTCAAGCACTAATAAATACTCGCCACTTACTTGTGTCACCAGCTTGCTTATTTGTTTAGTATTTACAATGGCACTGCGATGAACGCGAACAAACAAATGTGGATCGAGCTCTTGCTCAAGCTCTTTCATTGTTTTGCGCAATATATGTGTTTGCCCGTCTTGGCAATGTAAACACATATAATCGCCCGCGGCATCTACCCACTGAATTGTCGCAACCGGCACACGAATAATTTCTCCCTGCTCTTTAACAGCTAATGATTCTGGGTAACGTTTGTCGGTTAGGGTATCGCCGGTGGCCAATTTTTTAAGTATTTCTTCACAATTATTACCTGTAATACCGGCAACAAAACTCGCTAGTTTTTTCTTATGGGCGTTGTCTTGCTGTGTTTTTAAGTAACTATGCACTTTTTCTACCGCCTGTTTTAGTCTGTTATCGTCAACGGGTTTTAAAATGTAATCCAAAGCATGTATTTCAAAGGCCTTTACTGCAAATTGATCAAACGCAGTAACAAACACAATTGCGGGTAACGCTTTAGTGCTTTCGCTTAAGGCACGGGCAACTTCAAAGCCATTCATTCCTGGCATCTGTATATCTAAAAAAACTAAGTCTACTGGGTGCTCTTTACATGCTTCTATTGCATCAGAGCCAGAACTACACAGTTTAACTACTTCTATATCTGTATATTCTTCAAGTCTTACTGCTAAGCCCTTTCTTGCTAATGGTTCATCATCAACAATGATGGTTTTAATTTTAGTCATTTCTTCACAGCCTTCTCAAACGGTACTCGCAGATTAACTTTCAATCCACTTGGCGTATTATGTGATAATACAAACGAATAATTATTTTCATAGAGCGTTTTTAATCTGTCTTTGGTATTTGCTACCCCTACCCCTTGTGCATTTACAAGTTGTCCGTCTATTAGTTCGGTACCGGGGCCATTATCACCTACTTCAAGTAGTAGCTCGTTGGCAAAAACCTGTGCTTTTATGTCTATCACACCGCCTTGTGACATATGCGCAATAGCGTATTTAATTGCGTTTTCTATTATCGGTTGCAAAATTAAGCTCGGCACAAGGGCCTCTTTTGCTTGCTCGCTTACATCTATATTTACTTTTAAGCGTTCATCAAATCTGACCCGCTCTATTTCTAAATACAGCATTAGTGCGTGTAGCTCTTGCTCTAAAGGTACTTTTTTAATGGGGTCGGTATTTAGCGTATAACGCAAAAAGTCACTCAACCTTGCCACCATTAAGTTAGCATCTTTGTTTTCTTTTACCAAAACTAATGTAGAAATAGCATTAAGCGTATTAAATAAAAAATGCGGGTTAAGTTGATATCTGAGCATTTTTAATTGCGCTTCATGGGCCATTGTAGTGGCTTTAAGCGCTTTTTGTCGCTCACTTTGTAATAGCTGATAATACTTTATGCCAAAGTATAAGCCACTCCAACACAAAATTATGTAAACAGAATCTAAGCCATGCTGTAAATAGTAAAACCAATCTTCTGGACGGTAACCGTGGCGGTATATTTCCCACAAATTAAATTTTTGTACAATTGCCCACAACGTACCTGTAATGTACGAGGCACCAAATACAACCACCATTAATATCCACGGTGATGCATTCCAAGTTTTTCTGTAAATATAACGAAGTGGGACTGTCATTAAACAGCCTGCATAGGCATTTAATAATATAACGAACACATAAATGTCACGCATTTCAAATACTTTAGAGCCGATATAATTTACAAGCGCATAACCGATCCAGCCTGCAATTTGCAATAGCCAAAAAAAGCGTTGCCTGTTATCAACTAAAGATTGCCAATTCAAAATAAAATACAACTCCGTATAAGTTAGCCAATAAGTTAAATTTACGTTAGCTAATTTAACCACTGGTTTGGTTATTATATCGATTATTACAAAGTGTTAGCAGTACCAACTATCTTAATTTTTAAGAGGCTTACCGCAAAGTTAAGCCAATAAAAAAGCGAAAGGCTTTAACCTTTCGCTTTTAAAATGCCGATTCAATCAGCTCGTATATACAAAACCAGCTTGTAAACTAGGCAAGCTTATCTGAGGCTACTTTATAAGTTGGGTCTTCAATTACGTTAACCTCTACTAAATCACGTGCTTTGTGTAACAACTGCTTACAATCTTTACTTAAGTGGCGTAAGTGAAGCTGCTTACCTGCTTTTGTGTATTTATCAGCTAGGCTGTCTATGGCTTCTATAGCACTGTGATCGGCAACGCGACTGTGTTTAAACTCAATAATTACATCTTTAGGGTCACTTTTAACATCAAATAACTCAGAGAAGTTTTTCACTGAGCCGAAAAATAACGGGCCATGAAGCTCATACACTTTAGCACCTTGCTCGTCAATGTAGTTAGTTGTGTAAATATGTTTTGCATGTTGCCAAGCAAAAACTAAGGCAGAAACAATAACACCAACACACACAGCAATGGCTAAATCTGTTATTACAGTCACACCAGATACTAATACAATCACAAAGGCATCAGACAGTGGTACGCGCTTCATCATTTTAAAGCTTGCCCATTCAAACGTACCAAGCACAACCATAAACATAACACCAACAAGCGCTGCCAATGGGATCATTTCAATTAAACTTGATGCGAATATAATAAAAGCAAGTAGCATTAATGCTGCACTTATACCCGACAAGCGCGAGCGTCCGCCCGAATTAATGTTAATCATCGATTGCCCAATCATGGCACAGCCACCCATAGCGCCAAAAAAGCCACACGTTACATTGGCAGCACCTTGGCCAATACACTCTTTATTTGAGTGACCACGGGTTTCGGTAATTTCATCAATTAGGCTCAGCGTTAACAACGACTCAATTAAGCCTATAGCCGCTAAAATTAATGCATACGGAAAAATGATATAAAAAGTGTCTAAGGTAAATGGAACCATTGGTATATGAAACTCTGGTAAGCCGCCGGCAATAGTCGCCGATTCATTACCTGTCATCCCTTTTAGAAAATCAAGTACAGTGCGTGAGTCTAAATCAAGACCTATTACTAACGCGGTTACTGTTACAATAGCCACTAAAGAAGAAGGCACCGCAGTAGTTAGCTTAGGTAAAAAGTGAATGATAGCCATGGTTAACGCGACTAAGCCTAACATAATGTAAAGGGCTTCGCCCGTCATCCATTGCTGGCCGCCTGCGCCATCGGGTACTTTAAACTGGCCAAGTTGTGCTAAAAATATAACTATCGCTAATCCATTTACGAAGCCGAGCATAACAGGATGCGGAACCATACGAATAAACTTACCAAGCTTAAATACCCCCGCGAGTATTTGCAGTATCCCCATCAAGAGCACTGTGGCAAATAAATACTCAACACCGTGATCGAGTACCAAACTTACCATTACAACCGCTAATGCACCGGTAGCGCCCGAAATCATACCAGGGCGGCCACCAAAAATAGCCGTAATTAAACCAACGATAAACGCGGCATAGAGACCAACTAAAGGTTCGACATTTGCTACAAAAGCAAACGCAACAGCTTCTGGAACGAGAGCAAGTGCTACAGTTAAGCCAGATAAAATATCGTTTTTAGCAGAGCTAGGCGCTTTGCTGAGTAAGTTAAACATTGAGTTCCTCAGGGGGTTATTTGGTTAGGATCGAAAAAGCGCTAAATGTTACCAAATTAGCGCTCATTTAACAATTCGCACACAGCGTTATTAGCTTTGTTAGTATAGCTTAACTTTGTGTTGTTTATTTTATAGAGGAAGAGATGTACTGCGTTTTACACATGTCATGGTTACGTTAGAGTGAACCTCTTGAACGTATTCTAAGCTGAGTAAATTGTCACGTACAAAGTGCTCATAGCCTTCTATACCCTGTGAGATTATACGCAGCATAAAGTCCATAGTACCGGCCATTGTGTAACATTCTGTCACTTCGTCATAGCTCATAATTAGCTTTTCAAACTCAGCTAAGTTTTTCTTGCCATGGTTTGATAAGCGCACATGTGCGTATACAAGCATGTCAAAACCAAGCTTTTTCTCATCTAAAAGCGCCACTTTACTTTTGATGTAGCCATCTTGTTCAAGCTTAGCAATGCGTCGCCAACAAGGTGATTGAGATAAGCCTACTTTGTCTGCAATTTCAGCAGTTGAAAGACTTGCGTCCTGTTGTAAAAGTGCCAAAATTTGGCGATCTACGTGATTTAGAGACATTTTATTTCTTATTTATCTAATAAACTGGTTAAATTATACAGCCAATTTAAAATTCCGTCTGCAATAATTTTGCATTTTCATGGATTTTAATTAACCAAATTGGCCACTTATAAATGGATTAGTGCGTTTTTCGTGGCCTACAGTCGAATCTTCACCATGGCCGGCTAAAATACGCGTGTTATCTTCAAGCGTTAAAATATGGCTTTTAATAGACTCAATCAGCTGCTCTGTGTTGCCTTTAGGGAAATCTGTACGCCCTATAGCCCCTTTAAAAATAACATCGCCAACAATAACGCATTGCTGATCAGGTTCATAAAACACAATGTGACCAGGTGTGTGCCCCGGGCAATGCTTAACACTAAAGCTAAGTTTGCCAAGCGTTAATACATCATTATGATTAAGCCAAATATCAGGGTAAAAGGCTTTAATAGCTGGAAATCCAAACATTTGTGCTTGCATAGGCAGGTTTTCAAACCAAAATGACTCATCTTTTTGTGGGCCAATAATTTGTACATTGTAATGTGCGCGTAATTCATCAGCTGCACCTACATGGTCTAAATGCCCATGCGTAAGCCAAATAGCGCTCAATACTAATTTGTGTTCATTAAGCGTGGCTATAATTTTTTGTGTGTCGCCACCTGGGTCAATTACTACTGCTTGCTTTGTTTCTGTACAGCTAATTATTCTGCAATTTTGAGAAAAAGGAGTCACGGGTATCGTAATAACGTGCATATTAAATTTCTTTATCTTTTTGATCGGGGATAACGGCTACTTGCTCATACGACATTAAAATTGGGTATTTTAAATACGCTTCATCATAAAATGGGGTATGTGAATATAACCAGTTCAAACGTGCATTGGCATCGTGCGCAAATGCTTTATCTTTAAGTTTTTTATCAAACTCAAGGGCAAGTTTTGGGTTGTCTTTAAGCATTTTCCGTGCGTATGGGATTAACGCGTAATTTTCCATATACTCTGTTCGTTGAAAAATCGTATTAAATTCACCCCACGCAAAAAATGAATCACGAGCTTCTGGGTGTAATAAATGAACCGCTAATTCCCCAGCCTTTTGTTGCGTGTTTACTTGATACCAACCGTCTAAATCTACATTTATCGCAGGCACATAATCAAAACTTGCTGAGACTCTAAAACGCCCTTCAAACGGGGCTTTATCAAACGAATAATCCAATACTTTAGCAAGCTTTAATGGTTGTGTATTCGCGCCTTTAAGTTTATTTACAGACACCCCATGTAGCTTAAGCTTTTCTATTATATCGCTATACACGGGCGGTACAAAAAACGCCTGTGGCACATCAACAACTCGTTCAACCTGTTTTTGCCAATAAATCGGTAAGTCAGTGTAGGTATAGGCTTTTCCTAAATATTTAACTTCAGTTTGCCCCGAAAGCGCACTTACACTTGAAGTATACTCTACCCCCTTAAACTCACTAATTGTGTCTGCTTGTTTTGCATAAGATCGTTTAACAATTAGTTTATCAGGTACAAATTCTTGTTCTTTTTTTACGGCGTTAGCAAGCTCATGGCTGTACTGAGAAAGTGCGTTTATCGCCCCATCTAAAAATACATAGGTGCCTAATACGCGTTGCTGATAAGGTTTTAAAGAATGGTTTTCAACTAAAATTGTTGGTAATGATTTTAAATCGCCCCACCCGTTTGAAAATCGCGGTGTAGCCACCCAACCTACAAGGCCTTTTTTAAAGTCGCGTTTATCCATAACAAACACTAATGGCCCAGGTATATGTCCTTGCTTTTGTAATGTTGCGTCAATAACCGGCTTTATATACTGATCTAAAGCATCCGATATCGCGGGCGATTCACTGGCAAAAACGGGATTATAACCATAGGTAACATCGTATTGATAATCTGCGCCATCAGTAACATGCACATCAATATACAAGTTGGGGTTATAATCATTAATAACCTTTAAAACACTTCTTACCTCGGGTGTATCTAACTTAGTGAAATCGCGATTAAGGTTTAGATTATTTGCATTGGTTCTAAAGCCCATTTTTGCAGGGCCGCGCTGATTTATACGATTAAATGCACTGCTACGCTCATGGCCATCTACGTTTAAGATAGGAATAAAAAGTATGTTTACCTTTTTTAAAATATCACGGCGCTTACCTGTTGCAATATCGCGCAGCAACATAAACATAGCGTCTTTTCCATCTATCTCACCTGCATGAATACCGGCTTGGATAAGAATAGTTGGCTTAGTACTGTTAGCCATCTGCCCCGCTTCAAAGAACCCTTGCTCACTGGCAACCAACATTTTAATAGCTCGATTGCTATTACTGTACCCTATTGTTTGAGATTGAAACTGTGTGGGGTTTGCAGCAACTAACCTATCTACAAACGCCATTGTGTCGGCATAATTTGGCGAAGCTTTGCCCTGAGATAACTCAAAATCAGTAGTTAATGGGCCTTGTTGCTGTAATAACGAAACGCTATTACCTTGCCAAGGAATAAGAGGCGGTAAATGACTGTTATCTGCCACAATTGCAGATAAAAATAACAGACTTGCAAACATAGTTTTCTCTAACAAACGCTTTAATAAAACAAATTATACCAAGTAAACATAGCGATATTATAAAAGTGCGGTGATTCAACAAAAAAGAAAGCCCGCTGATACCCATGCACTTTATTAGATGCTCTATTTTGAGGATGGAAATACATGGTGCTATCGAAACAAAAAATTTTGCTATTTAATTGTTCTAAACGAGACATTTTTAACGCAGATAGCGACACATTTAGCCCTCAAATCAATAAAGTACTATTGATGGGAGATATTATTAGGTGAGTCTTAAATTGTAGACACAAAAAAAGGAGCCTAAGGCTCCTCTTTAATACTTATTTAAAAAAGCTTAAGCTGCCGCTAGGCCTTCTTTTGCTTTTTCAACAAGCGCTGCAAATGCAACTTGGTCGTAAACAGCGATATCTGCAAGGATCTTACGATCGATTTCTACAGAAGTCTTTTTAAGACCATTGATAAAACGGCTGTAAGACAGACCATTTTGACGTGAAGCTGCATTGATACGTGCAATCCATAATTGACGGAAAGTACGTTTCTTAGCACGACGGTCACGGTAAGCGTATTGACCCGCTTTAGTAACTGCCTGGAAAGCTACGCGGTAAACACGTGAACGTGCTCCGTAGTAACCTTTAGCTTGCTTTAAAACTTTTTTGTGACGTGCACGTGCGACAACGCCGCGTTTAACTCTTGCCATTTCTAAAAACCCCTATTAAGCGAATGGTAACATACGTGAAACTAGACCATGGTCATTTTTATGAACCATCATCTTAGGACGTAGGTGTAACTTACGCTTAGAAGTTTTCTTAGTCAGAATGTGACGAAGATGCGCTTGTTTACGCTTGAAACCGCCAGAAGCAGTTTTCTTGAAACGCTTAGCAGCGCCTCTGTGACTTTTTAGCTTATAAGCCATTGCAATAACTCCAAATGTATTGCTTAAAAATTAGTAAGCAGGCGTGAGATATATTTCTATAGCTCCACTTTTAGGCCTAACTTACTGCCATATTCCGGTGAAAACCCAGCATAAATGCCGCAATTTTACTTTAAAACCGGTTAGCACAGGTGAATATTTACATATTACTTGGGTACCTGGGCTAAATTCGGTGCGCATTATCGCTTAAAAATTATTTTTTAGCAACAGGCGCCATCATCATAACCATTTGACGGCCTTCAACACGATTTGGGAAAGACTCAACTACTGCAAGTTCTTCTAAATCAGCCTTAACACGGTTTAATAATTCGATACCAATTTCTTGGTGAGCCATTTCGCGGCCACGGAAGCGGATAGTGATCTTAGCTTTATCGCCAGCTTCTAAGAACTTACGTAAGTTGCGCAGCTTAACCTGATAGTCACCTTCATCCGTACCAGGACGGAATTTGATTTCTTTAATCTGGATTTGCTTTTGCTTCTTCTTCTGCTCTTTTAGTTCTTTGCTTTTTTCAAAGATGAACTTACCGTAGTCCATAACCTTACAAACAGGCGGCTCAGCGTTTGGGCTAATCTCTACAAGATCAACACCCGCTGCATCAGCCATAGCTTGTGCGTCTTTTAATGACTGAATTCCAGCTTGTTCGCCTTCGATGTCGATTAAACGAACTTCTTGAGCTGTAATTTCTTCGTTAATACGATTTTTTTGAGCTGTTTGTTGCCCTTTCTTGCCGCCTCTAATGGTACGTTCCTCCAAGAATATCAATAATATAAGCGTGTAGTTGGCTGTTTGTGATTGCCCTACACGCTCGATTTTTACTGTCGATTTTTAATTTCTTCGCTAATTTTAGCTACAAAATCATCAACATTAAATTTGCCTAGGTCTTCACCTGTGCGGGTACGTACTGCTACTTCCTGTTGTTCAACTTCTTTATCGCCAACAACCAGTAAGTAAGGAATACGCTTAAGTGTATGTTCTCGGATTTTAAAGCCAATCTTCTCATTTCTCAAGTCAGCAGCGGCTCTAATTCCAAGTTTATTTAATTTTTGTACAATTTCGTGCACGTAATCTGCTTGTTTATCGGTAATGTTCATAATTACCACTTGCTTTGGCGCAAGCCACGTTGGGAATAAACCAGCGTATTCTTCAGTTAAAATACCGATAAAGCGCTCAATTGAGCCTAAAATAGCACGGTGTATCATAACTGGGGTACGTCGTTCGTTGTTTTCAGCTACATAAGTAGCGCCTAAACGACCCGGTAATGCAAAGTCGAGTTGCACTGTACCACATTGCCACGCTCTGTCTAAACAATCGTACAAAGTAAATTCAATTTTAGGTCCGTAAAAGGCACCTTCACCTGGTAGGTAATCAAATTCAATGTCGTTTGCTTTAAGTGCATCGGCTAATGCAACCTCTGCTTTGTCCCAAATTTCATCGTCGCCGATGCGTTTTTCAGGGCGCGTAGAAAGCTTCACTACAATTTTGTCAAAACCGAATGTCTCATAGGTATCATAAACCATCTTAATACACGCTGACACTTCGTCCATTACTTGCTCTTCTGTACAGAACACGTGAGCATCATCTTGTGTAAAGCCACGTACACGCATTAAGCCGTGTAAAGCACCTGATGGTTCGTTACGGTGACAACAACCAAACTCAGCCATACGCAGTGGTAAATCACGGTACGATTTTAAACCTTGGTTAAAAATTTGTACGTGACCTGGGCAGTTCATTGGTTTTATAGCGTATTCGCGTTTTTCAGACTCTGTGGTAAACATGGCGTCTGAATATTTTTCCCAGTGACCTGATTTTTCCCACAAAGAGCGGTCCATCATCATTGGACCTTTAACTTCTTCGTAGCTGTATTCACGCAGTTTTTCACGAACAAACTCTTCAAGCTCGCGATAAATGCTCCAACCATCGTTATGCCAAAATACCATACCTGGCGCTTCTTCTTGCCAGTGCCATAAATCTAGCGCTTTACCAATACGGCGGTGATCGCGTTTTTCAGCCTCTTCTAAACGTTTAAGATACGCTTTGAGTTGCTTTTTATCGCCCCACGCTGTGCCGTAAATACGCTGTAGCATTTTGTTTTCAGAGTCGCCACGCCAGTATGCACCAGCCACTTTCATTATTTTGAAGTTTTGGCAGAATTTCATGTTTGGTACGTGTGGACCACGACACATGTCTACGTACTCTTCGTGATGGTATAATCCTGGTCTGTCATCTTTTGCGATGTTTTCGTCCAAAATTTCCATTTTGTACGTTTCGCCACGCGCTTCAAACGTATCGCGTGCTTCTTGCCAGCTTACATTTTTTTTCACTACGTCGTAGTTTGTTTTTGCAAGTTGTAACATACGCTTTTCAATGGCGTCTAAGTCTTCTTGAGACAGAGAATGTTCCATATCAATATCGTAGTAAAAACCGTTATCGATAGTTGGACCAATAGCCATTTTAGCGTCTGGGAAAAGCTGCTTAACTGCGTGACCGATTAAGTGAGCACACGAGTGACGAATAATTTCTAAGCCGTCGTCATCTTTTGCGGTGATGATCTCAAGGCGCGAATCTTCGTTGATCATATCGCACGCATCAACACGCTCGCCATTAACGCGTCCAGCAATGGTTGCTTTAGCAAGACCAGGGCCAATATCGTTAGCTACATCAAGAGTACTTACAGGGTTTTCAAAACTACGCTGACTGCCGTCAGGAAGAGTAATAACTGGCATTATAAATCCTTACATACAGTGGTGACACCTACAATGTATCACGTGTATTTTTAAATAAATTAAATGAGAATGACTCGACAACGCTTTTACGAATAAGCATTGACTATTTTTCGCCACAAATGACTAATGTAGATGCTGAGTCTGCTCAACTACAAAAAAGATATTGTCGCGTGATAGAGTATCAATTACAAGTTTAAAGCACGCTCATTACTTGAAATTTTACCTAAAATAGTCATTTTTTTGTTTTTCGCTCGCTAATTTAAATTAAGGATGTGACAACTTGAGTTTATTGATTATTAAAATGCACACGCAAAGCCTCGCTCTCGCAATTTATTCGATGTTGGGTATAATACCTAACAATTAAGTTATATTAGAGAACAGCAATGAGAACATGTGGTGTAGAAATTACCGGTAGCGATTTACTACTTTGTATTTTAAGTAAAGATAACGACGTATTTGATATTCGCGATGTGCGCCAAACACGCTTTACCTTAGGTAATGGTAACGACACTGAAATAATGCGTAAATTTCAATTTGATTTTGCAAAACTAATGCAAGATTACCAAATTGATTCTGTTGCCATTCGTGAGCGCCAACCTAAAGGTAAATTTGCAGGCAGTGCAAAGGGCTTTAAAATGGAAACAGCGATTCAATTAATCGAAGAGTTAGATGTTCGCGTGTTCTCAACGACCGAAATTAAAGAGCAGCTCAAACGCAACCCAATTCCTATTGCGTTTGAAGACACGGGCCTTAAAAAGTACCAAGAAAACGCTTTTGTTAATGCCTATGTATACATTATGAAAAAAACCTACCGCAGTGATGAGCTATAAGCCTTTAAGCGACTAAAACAAATTATAAAAACGCCTTTTAGTGGCGTTTTTTTTATGTCTGCATAAAACCTAGCTTTTTATAGCCCTTCTATAAAACATTTTCATTTAACTTCTCTTAACGCTTAGTACATTAGTCTACCCCCTCTTTCTTTGTCGACAATTTGTGTTTATTTTAACTACAGCTCATAACAATTCGCTTAACTATTTTAATTTTCTACACAGCTATTAGAGGCTACGTAAAATAATACTGACTCATCATCACGAATTGATATAAGTAACTGACACACATTAATACGGAGAAGCACATGATTACACCATCGCGCTCGGTAAAAGAAGTAGAACAAATAAACACATTACCGCTCACAAAAAGCTATTTTAAAGGTGCGCAAAGTACGCCGCTTACGGATAAAACAATTGGCGAATACTTTGACTTCATTGTCGACAAACACTCTGATTCGCTCGCTGTCGTTGTTAGCCATCAAAATGTACGCTTAACGTACAGAGCGTTTCAAAAAGAAGTTAATCAACTTGCTATGGGGCTATTAGCCATAGGTATTAAGCCAGGAGATCGGGTCGGAATATGGTCACCCAATAACATTGAGTGGTGTTTAACCCAATTTGCGAGCGCCAAGATAGGTGCCATTATGGTGTGCATCAACCCAGCTTATCGCCCTAACGAACTTCAATTTGCATTAAACAGTGTTGAGTGCTCAACACTCATTACCGCTTCGCAATTTAAGGGCAGTAACTATATAGATATGTTAAATAGTATAGCGCCAGAACTTAAGCAGTGTGAAAATGGGAAGCTGTCATCTCACGCTTTACCTAGCCTTAAAAATATAATACGGATTGGTGATGAAATAAGCCCTGGCATGTTTTCTTTTTCTGATATTATGAATATGGCCACGCCAGCTCATAAGCTAGAGCTCAACGCTATTGCTGCAAATTTAAGTGCCGAACAGGACATAAACATTCAATTTACCTCCGGCACCACGGGCAACCCTAAAGGTGCGACACTCACGCATAAAAACATACTTAATAATGCACTTTTTGTTGCTGATGCTATGCATTTTACAGCACAAGATAAACTATGTATTCCTGTGCCGCTGTATCATTGTTTTGGTATGGTGCTTGGCAGTCTTTTGTGTGTAACTAAAGGCGCCGCAGCTATATACCCTAGCGATGCATTTGATGCAAAAACCACGCTTGATGTAGTACAGCAAGAAGGCTGCACGGCGCTGCACGGTGTACCTACTATGTTTATTAGCCAGCTAGAGCTGCCTAGTTTTACTAACTATAACCTTAGCACGTTGCGCACCGGTGTTATGGCAGGTTCTACGTGCCCTGAGCAAGTCATGCGTAAAGTACAAACACAAATGAATATGCATCAGGTTTTAATTGCGTATGGGCAAACAGAATGCAGCCCAATCAATAATATAACCGAAACCGACTCATCTATAGAGCGTCAAGTAACAACCGTTGGCCGCGCCCTTGCTCACACTGAAGTTAAAATTATTGACGAACTAGGTAATATTCAAAAAGTAGGAGTACCCGGTGAGGTTTGTAGTAAAGGCGCCGGTATAATGCGCTGCTATTGGAATGACGAAGAAAAAACACAAGCCACTATAGATGATGAAGGTTGGTTACACTCTGGTGATTTAGGGGTAATGGACAGCGAAGGATTTGTTACTATTGTTGGCCGCATTAAAGACATGATTATTCGAGGTGGCGAAAACATTTACCCACGCGAAATTGAAGAGGTTCTTTACACTTATCCAGGTGTTCAAGATGCCGCTATATTTGGTATTAGTGATGAAAAGTACGGTGAAGAAGTGTGCGCGTGGATCCAACCAAAAGAAGATGCAGTTCTTGATGAGCAAGCAATACGTGCATTTTTAAAAGACAAACTCGCCTATTTTAAAATGCCCCGTTATATTCGCTTTGTAGAGAGTTACCCAATGACAGTAACAGGCAAACTGCAAAAGTTTAAAATGCGAGAGCAAATGCAGCAATTACTTACTGATAAGGCCTTTTCTTAGCCGCAAATATTAACTACAAAAAAGCTCAGCAATTGCTGAGCTTTTAGCGATAAATAATTTATTTATTCTGCGGGGCGGTATTGCTGCTGAACACCTGTTAAAAACAAACGCAAAATTTGGTCATTACACACACGGTAATGTTTGTTTTCTACTTTGCGAGAAAACGCACTCAGCTCATGCTTACTTAATTCAAAGTCAACCTGTGCAAGTGTTGCTATAACATCTTCTGCTTTCATGTTTAGCGCAATACGCAGTTTCATAAAAATAATATTATTGGTTAACTTAGCCTCTGGCACAGGCTGTGGGCCTTCACGCTTGCCACGCTTAGTATTAATAAAGCCATTTAAAAACGTAGCAAACTCAGTGTCTGACATTTTAACAAACCCTTGCTCGCCCTCTTTTGTTAACCATGCAACAACTTGCTCAATGGTAACTGTTGCCTCTGCGGCGGCAAAAATACTGACCATGGCAGTATCGGTTAAATTAAAGGTATAGCGAACACGGCGTAAAATATCGTTATTTGTCAAAGTAATTTCCTGAGTAGAGAGCGAGGCTAAATTAGGGCGCCCACGTTAAATGAACGCGCAGTTTAGCAGCTTAAGGCACGCTGCCCTATTGATATTTACGCTATAAAAAATTGTTAATTACCCAACACTTTTGCAGGGTCGACTCGCGTTGCTTGCCACGCGGGGTAAATAGTTGCAAGTACAGCTAAAACAAAGGTAACAATAACCGTTATGCCAATATCACTGAGTACTAATTTACTCGGTAAAAATTCAATAAAATAAACCCCTTCAAGCGGGTTAGCTGCAAATAACTGGCTAACCCATGTAAACAGCTCACTTATATTAAGCGCAAGTACAACCCCAACTAATGTACCAAGTAGTACCCCAACAAAAGCTTGCGTTAAACCTTGCATGACAAATGTAGCTAAAATAGTACTGTCTTTAGCGCCCATGGTTTTTAAAATAGCTATGTTGCCTTGCTTTTCGCGTACTTCCATTACCAAGGAGGACACAATATTAAAACTGGCTACCGCTATAATTAAAAATACCACTATATAAACAATGGTACGTACCATTTGTATATCTTGGTACAAGCTACCTTGCGTCCTAAACCAACTAGACACGTACACATAATCACTAATAGTTTGACCAACTCGCAGTGCAATTTGATGCGCCTCGAATACGTCATCAACACTTAACCTAAGCCCAGTTACTTGGCTATTATCGTAACCTAAAACGCTTTGTGCTTTTTTTAAATGAATAAACGCAGCGGTGCTATCTATTGGGCCACCCATTTCTATAATGCCCGCAAGTGTTAACGTTACGCGTTTAGGGGCTAATAGTGACTTGCCTTGCTCACTAATTTTAGGAATGAGTAAAGTAATAGTGTCGCCTATATTAGCGCCTAATTGCTTAACAATTTGCAGGCCTAAAATAACGTCATTCGTGCGCAGCTGACTAACCAGTGTGCCTTGGGTAAATTGGTTTATGGCCGATACATTTCCTTCATAGCTTGGTTCAACGCCGCGTATCTCTACCGCTTTTAGCTGGCTTTTAAATTGCGCCATACCATTTACCGCTATAAATGGCGCAGCACCAGTAACATGTGGCTGATGCTGTAGCCGTTCAACTTTTTCAGCCCAATTGGCAATTGGCCTGCTTGGCGCTACGTATTCAACTTGCGGTACCACACTTAATAAACGATGCACAAGTTGCTGCTCAAAGCCATTAATAACCGAAAGCGCAACAATTAACACCGCCACCCCTAATAAAATACCAACAGTAGAAGCTTTGGCAATAAAGCTTACAAATGCGTTTTTTTCGTCTTTATGCCCAGAATACGCTCTAAAACGTTCACTTAAAAATAAACTAAGCAACATGGTGCGACTCTTTAATGGCAAGTTTCCCATCATCTAAATACGCAATTTTACCTAGCTTGTCTGCAAGCTCTAAGTCGTGAGTGACCACTACAAAACTAGTATTTAAGCTTTTATTTAGCTCATTTATTAAATCGTAAATTTTAATTGCATTTTGCTTATCAAGGTTACCGGTAGGTTCGTCGGCTAACACTAATGCGGGTTTAGTCACCAGCGCTCGGGCAATAGCAACACGCTGGCGCTCTCCACCCGACAGTGCTGATGGTTTATGCTCACTACGATGCGCTAAACCTACTTTATCGAGCATTTCAAGCGCTTGCTCTTTCGCTTCGTTAGCGTTGAGCCCTTTAATTAACAGCGGCATAGCCACGTTTTCAACTGCACTAAATTCCATTAATAAATGGTGAAATTGATAAATAAAGCCCAAGTTTTGATTTCTAAACGCCGCTTGATCTGTTCGCGATAATTTAGCAACCTCTTGATTTTTTATTTTAGCGCTGCCCGATGTAGCCGTATCAAGGGTGCCTAAAATATGCAGTAAGGTACTTTTCCCTGAGCCCGAGCTGCCCACTATAGCCAGCATATCTCCTTGGTTAAGTGATAGGTCTACCCCTTTTAATACTTCTACTTGGTTTTGGCCATCTTGATAAACTTTACTTAAGTTTTGACAGCTAATAACTAAATCATTCATAACGCAATACCTCTGCTGGTTTTACTTTTGCGGCTTTGCGCGCAGGATATAAAGTGGCTAAAAAGCTCATTGCAATACTGCTAAGCGCAATAATAACGAGGCTTAACACATCAAACTTTACCGGAAGCTCTGCACCTGCGAGTAGGTTTAGCCCTACAGCAGCGAGTAGTTCATTAATATATATGCTAAACAATACACCTAAAAATGCCCCTATCGCGGTGCCAATAACGCCGTTATACAAGCCCTGCACCATAAATACTTTTTGTATTTGTGAAGGCGTTAAACCTAAGGTCTGTAATATCGCCACTTCCCCTTGTTTTTCACTCACCATCATTGTCAATGCTGAGACAATATTAAATACAGCCACTAATACAATCAGCCCTAACAACATAGACATAATACGTTTTTCCATGGCAACCGCGGCAAATAACGTGCCTTGGCTACTGCGCCAGTCACTTACTTGATAATCGCGTAAAATAAGTTGGCTGTCCTTTGTAAATTGCGCTAATTCAAAGGGTTCATGTAACGACACACTTAAGTTAGGCGCGGTATTTTTGTTAAGCTTTAATACCCGCTGTAAAGATGCACCGCTGGTAAATGCAAGGCCCATATCTATTTCTGAGCCGGTTTCGTATATTGCGGCTATTTTAAATAAACGCTGACTAGGTACGCGTCCAAGTGGCGTGTATGTAGAGGCATTAGGCATAATTACGCGCAATTTTTCTCCCATACCAACACCAAGTTTACGGCTTAAATAACGGCTAATAGCTATGCTGTAGCTATCATTTAAAACGTTTTGCCAATTGCCCTGCACAACTTTATCGGTAATTTTATATAACGAGCCGTTATCGCCATACAAGCCTTGCAGTAATACGCCGTGTAAGTCTTTATTGGTTTGCAAAATGGCTTCGCCATGGCGGTATAGGCTTACGTGATCTACGTAATCTGAGCGCTCTAAATCGACTTTTAACGCATTCATTTGCGCGCGGGTGTGTTTATTAGCTTGTATTTCTACGTGAGGAATGAGCCCTAACATATTAGTTTTTAAACTGTTTTCAAAGCCATTCATTACACTGCTTACAGTGAATAAGGCCATTAGACCTATGGCTATTCCGGCAATAGAAAAAAATGAAATAAACGATATAAACGCATTTCCTTTAGAGGAGCGGCTATATCTGAGCCCTATAAATAAGCTAACCGGTTGAAACATATTATTTAAAACATTTATGCTAAAAGTGTGCGGCTATAGTAGCACGAACTAAGATGAATTGAATATGACCATAAATGTAAGAAATAATTTATAAATCTTACACTTGGCTATATTTTAAGCGCACTTTATTCAAGTCCAGCCACTAAATAATCGAGTAATACTCTTACGTTAGTGGCAACAAACTGACGCGGCGGGTAAATTCCCCACACACCTTCTTGTTCCGGCTGATAAGGGGTTAATACGGGCACAAGCTCGCCTGTTCGTAGCTCATTTTCAATATAATAATTAGGTAGCTGGACTATTCCTAAGCCTTTTTTTGCGCCATCAACTAACGCCCATCCACTATTGCAGCGCAAGCGCCCTGCAATTTTAATGTGTTTATCACGGCCGTTTTCGTTTACTCGCCAGTAACTACTGTTACCAATTAAACATTGATGTTGTGTTAGCTCACCTAGGGTATGAGGCTCACCTACACGGGATAAATAATCTGGGGAGGCACACATTATAAAGCGCCGAGCACTTAAACGCCGTGCTCTGTGGCTTGAATCTTTTAAATGCCCTAACCGTATGGCTAAATCAAACCCGCCTTCGAGTAGGTTTTCTTGCTCGTTAGAAAGTGTAGCAATAACTTCAACCTCAGGGTGTTCATGCATAAAATTGTGCACAATAGGCATAATAAAAGTTTCACCATACATAACCGGAGCTGTTAATTTAATTTTACCTTTAGGCGTTGTTTGCTGCGTTGCTAAACTTTGCGTTGCATCGTCCATAGCATGTTGTAATTGCTTAGTTTGATGTAAAAAGGCTTCACCCTCTTTGGTTAATACCACTTTTCGGGTGGTACGGGTGAGTAATTGGGTATTTAAACGCTGCTCCAACGCCGTTACATGGCGACTTATATGAGCAACCGACAACCCCAGTACATTAGCCGCTGCTGTAAAACTGCCCTCTTCACCCACGGCTATAAACTCGTCTATGCCATCCCAACGTGCCATTATTACCATACTGTAAAAGTGTTTTAATAAATCAGAGATTATCATTATTTGAGAAACAAATACAATAGAGCCATCACCCAAACACTTTGGGTCTACAATTGTTATTTAAAACCACTACAAAGGATAAGCACATGTCTGAATTTATAAAATCAAAAGCAGCTATTGCATGGGGTCCAAACCAACCCTTAAGCGTTGAAGAAGTTGATGTGATGATGCCTAAAAAAGGCGAAGTAATGGTAAAAATTACTGCAACAGGTGTTTGTCACACTGATGCATTTACTTTATCAGGTGAAGATCCGGAAGGTATCTTCCCAGCAATTTTAGGCCACGAAGGTGCAGGCGTTGTGTATGCAGTGGGCGAAGGCGTAACCAGTGTTGAAGTAGGCGATCACGTTATTCCTTTATACACTGCTGAATGTGGTGAATGTAAAATGTGTACTTCGGGCAAAACTAACCTATGTTCAGCAGTGCGCGAAACACAAGGTAAAGGCCTAATGCCAGATGGCACTACACGCTTTTTTAAAGACGGCCAACCAATTTATCACTACATGGGCACGTCTACTTTTTCTGAGTACACCGTACTGCCAGAAATTTCACTTGCAAAAGTAAATAAAGAAGCGTCGCTCGAAGAGATTTGTTTATTAGGCTGTGGTGTAACCACAGGCATGGGCGCGGTAACAAACACTGCAAACGTAAAACCAGGCGATACCGTGGCTATTTTTGGCTTAGGTGGCATTGGTTTATCGGCCATTATTGGTGCAAAAATGGCCGGCGCTGGTCGCATTATTGGTGTTGATATCAATACCAGCAAATTTGACCTTGCAACAAAACTTGGCGCAACCGATTTAATTAATCCAAAAGATTTCGACAAACCAATTCAAGAAGTAATTGTTGATATGACTGATGGCGGTGTTGATTATTCGTTTGAGTGTATTGGTAACGTTGATGTAATGCGCTCAGCACTTGAGTGTTGTCATAAAGGTTGGGGTGAGTCGGTTATTATTGGTGTGGCCGGTGCTGGCCAAGAAATTTCAACCCGACCTTTCCAGCTTGTAACAGGGCGTGTATGGCGTGGTAGCGCATTTGGTGGCGTTAAAGGCCGTTCGCAATTACCTGAAATTGTTGAGCGTTACATGGCAGGCGAATTTGCGCTTAACGACTTTATTACCCATACAATGAGCCTTGAAGAAATTAACGATGCGTTTGATTTAATGCACGAAGGTAAAAGTATTCGTACAGTAATTCACTACTAATACGCTATTGGTAACTTATGTATTAAAAAGCCGTATTACTTAATTGTTTGCGGCTTTTAAGGATTTTTATGTTAGAAAATATCTCAAGTACAAAAGTAGCAGGTGGTTGGCACAAACAATATACCCACACTGCAACCAGTACCCATTGCACAATGCGTTTTGCAGTATTTTTACCACCAGGCGCAAGCGAGACTAATAAAGTGCCAGTGCTTTATTGGCTATCGGGTTTAACCTGTACAGACGAAAACTTTATGCAAAAAGCCGGCGCATTTAAAAAAGCAGCTGAGCTGGGTATTGCTATTGTAGCGCCTGATACAAGCCCACGTGGTGATAGTGTTCCTGATGACGATAACTACGACTTTGGCCAAGGCGCGGGTTTTTACGTAAACGCAACGCAAGCACCGTTCAATACACATTTTAATATGTATGACTATGTAGTTGATGAACTACCTATGCTTATTGAGCAACACTTCCCGGTAACAAGCACTAAAGCTATTAGTGGTCACTCTATGGGCGGCCACGGCGCTTTAATGGTGGCACTTAAAAACCCTAAAGCGTATGTTAGCGCATCGGCCTTTAGCCCTATTGTTAATCCAATTGACTGCCCGTGGGGCGTGAAAGCATTTACGGGTTACTTAGGCACCGACAAAGCGCTTTGGGCTCAATACGATTCGTGCGAGTTGATGAAAAAAGCGCAGCAGGCTGATTTTCTCCCTATGCTTGTAACACAGGGCGATGCCGATGGGTTTTTAGAGGAGCAACTTAAGCCGCAAAACTTAGCGGCTGTTGCTAAAAATAAAGGCTATCCGCTTAGTATTGAAATGCAAGCAGGTTATGATCATAGTTACTTTTTTATAAGCAGCTTTATTGACCAACACTTATCATTTCATAGTCAGTTTTTAACTGCGTAATCTCATTAGTGTGTAGATCAGATTTCTCTACTTCTACACACTCTTTTAATACTTTACTCACTTGCCTGCAAACTTGTACCGTATTTCCCTCACCTTTTACTAAATTGATTAGCAATGAATCTATTTTCAATCCTAAATCGGTAAAACTGAACCCGTTTTTGTTTTTAGGTATAGGTTCGAGTAGATTTTTATAAGGCTCTGAACGAGCAGGACTATTACTATATTTATTATCACGTGCATTTAACTGTGCCTGTTCATCAATTATAACACCAGCGACTGTGCAGCCACTTAGATAAATAACACATAAAAATACAGTTAGCGTTCTCATGATGTATCCTGAACAAAAATATTACTTAAATAATATACAATTTTAAAAATAGCATTGTAAAAATATGTAAGCGCTAGTGCTTAAATTCACTTAAAAACTCTTTAATAAAACCCACCAGCTGCAAGATAAAAATAACCAAAAAGGGGAGCGCACCAATAATGGCAACACTTCTATTGAGTGGCTCGTTATTTTGAGCAAGTAATATAAAGGCACATAAGCCTAAAGCAAATGACCAACCATATAAATTTACGGTGTTATTAGTATGCGCGTTTTTATTGGAAGAGCTTAATTCCTTTATTATAAGTATTGCTGAGTCTGCCGATGTTGCTACAAAAATGAGCAAAAGCAGCAAGCTTGACCAAATTAAAATACTTCCTTGCCACCCTAATTGTTCAAAAAATACAAATAACCCTTGGGTGTAATCAGCTTTAATAGCCGCTAAAATACCTGCATTATGCGTTTGATCCCACGCTATGGCCGACCCCGAAAAAACACTAAACCATATTATGGTTACTAAGGTAGGCACAAACACTACACCTATAATGTATTGCCACACAGGCCTACCTTGGCTTATTTTAGCTAAAAACACACCCACGAATGGCCCCCAAGCTAAACACCAAAAATAGTAATTATATGTCCAACCATTAGCCCATTCAGGATCTTTAAGTACGCTTTCTAATTGCCAAGTACCAGTAGTAATGAGCTGAATGTAATCCCAAGTCCCCCCTATCGCTATATCAATAATTGGTTTTAATGGCACATAAAACATTAACCATATAATCATGCCAAAAGCTAAGAGCACATTAAACTTACTCAGCGCTTGCACCCCGTTTTTCAGGCCTAGCTTTGCTGAAACCGTATACAAAACCACGATTAAACTAATTATAATTAAACCCGAAAGCAATACTGACTCAATGCCTAGCTTTAATTCCAACCCCTTACGAAGTAATAGCGTAGAGTTTGCAATAGTCCCCACGACGCCAAAAAATATTGCGAATATGGCTATAAGTTTAATACTAAAGCTCAACTTAAATTGCCAACCGCTATTTATAACCCCTTTGGTTACATTAATAACGGGCGCGGCTATATCGCCAGCCTCACCACTTTTAGTACTAAGCCCTCCTAAAACTAAGCCAAACACCGCATATAGCGCCCATGCATGTGCTCCCCAATTTACAAGTGTAAGCGCCAAGCCACTCGTTTGAGTGTTTGCATATAAACTTTGTTTTAGTACAGGATTAACTGAGTGAAGTGCAGGTTCTGCTACGCCCCAAAAAATGAGCCCCGATCCCATTCCTGCTGCAAAAAGCATAGACAGCCAACCAAATAAGCCAAATTCAACACGGGCAGCGTCCCCGCCAACTTTTCGCCTACCAAGCGGGCTTATGGCAATAACAATGACGGCAAGTAGTAAAAAATTGACTAACAAAAAAAACGGCGCCCCTAAAAAGCTTAAGGCGCTATTGATGAGCGGTTGCAAATGATCAGTAAGTAGTTGAGGAGCCAAAAATGCAATAGCACTAAGAGTAAAGCACACTAATAATGCAGTTATTTCAAGCTTGGTTATATGTAAATGCAATTAAAATACACTCTATTGAGGCCTGTTGACCTTTCAGGATTAAAATTTGTTCAATCTAGGGGCTTATTTAATCGTGGTGCGAGGTTTGTAACCTAGTGGGCTAAGTCAAAACCGAGTAAAAAAGAGTAAATGGCCCCTAGACAGAACCTGTTTGGCATTTATACGACGTTATCGCCTATTTACGGGGAGTAACCATACTACACAGGCTCTGCCTTGGCTAAATACCAAACAAACTGCTGTAAATTTAACTTCGAAAGATAAACAGGCCCTAGTCTTTAATAATAAAATAATACGCACTTTGCAAAATTAATTAAACGCATAGGTAGGATTTACTTGTAAAAGCGTTAACTAATCATGTAAATATTACCAATTAAATAATAAGCGCCCACCTATAAAATATTTAATTCACTGAATATCAACAATAAAATCATTGGCCTGTCGTTTGCTATCAATATACACCTTTTACCATTAGAGACCATTATGGAAATTGATTTACAGTGGAATGAGATCATCGATAATTTAATTCACCTTGGTATAGCCTATTTGCTTGCCCTACCTATGGCTTATGACAGAGAGAGAAGTAATGACGGAGCAGGCTTAAGAACATTTCCTCTAGTTGCTGTAGCCTCGTGTGGCTATGCTGTTATTGCAATGTCGGTGCTACAAGGTGCTGAGGCGCAATCTAAAATGTTACAAGGAATAATAACAGGCATAGGTTTTATTGGTGGCGGCGCAATTTTAAAAAATAATAAATCTACGTCGGGCACAGCAACAGCAGCAAGTATTTGGAATATGGGTTTAATTGGTATAGCTGTGGCATATAACCGTTATGAAATCGCCATAGTACTAGCTGTCATTAATTTTATAACTCTCAGATACGTTAAAAAGTTCAAGTAATACATATTTGGGGAGTTACGCTTAAGCGGTGCTAATAAACCACAGATTGTCATTTCCTAAATTTCAGACGCTCACTCTCGCGTGACGTTATTTTATAACATATAATACCGACATATTTTATCTCCCTTTTGAGCTTAGTTATGTCAATCCCAGCTACGCCTCCTCGATTACATCATATTGATTTACTTCGAGGTATTATCATTATTTTTATGGTCATAGACCACGGCATGTATTACTGCCTAAATTATTCAGTCACCGATCCGATGACGGTTCCTGGTACTGATCCCCTCACCTTTTTTACCCGTTTTGTTTCGCACTTTTGCGCTCCTTTATTTGTTTTTTTAGCGGGGCTTTCGGCAGCCATAACTGAGCATAAATACACTTCCACTAAAGCATTTTCACAAAGCTTAATTATTCGTGGTTTAGTACTTATTTTGTTTGAATTTACTATCGTCTCATGGTCGTGGAGTTTCAACCCCGCTTTCCCGATGCTATACGCGCAGGTTATTTGGGCAATTGGCTGGGGCTTTGTTATGCTTGGGTTACTTCGTTTAATTGGCTTATATGCTGTATTTATAGCAGGTTTGCTATTAGTGTTCGGCCACAATTTATTTGACGGGGTAAGTTTTGAGCCAAATACGCTGGCAAATACACTGTGGTCTATAGCACATCAAAAAAATGTACTCGAACTGCCTTTCGGTTTTAAAATAAGAACAACCTACCCTGTAGCTCCCATTATAGGCTTAATGGCAATGGCTTATTGCGCTGGCGTTTATTACAAAGCAAAAAAGTACAGTGCAAAAGCAATAAACCATGCAGCTTTACTGGGCGTTAATTGCTTAGCTTTATATACAATACTACGCGGTTTTAATTTATATGGTGATACATCAACATTTACTATTCACAGTAATACTCTTGATACCATTATGTCGTTTTTAAACCCAACCAAATATCCGCTGTCGTTACAGTTTATGTTGCTAACAGTAGGCCTTGGGCTTATCGCACTTAAATTTTTAAGCCGTCTAAAAACCGATTTTTCACGTGGTTTTTTACAGGTACTTGGCAAAACCAGTATGTTTTCATACCTTGTACATCTGTATTTATTGCATGCACTAGCGTGGTTGCTTATCCCTATTTTAGGGCTTAATTATAGCGATATGACCTACGGTGAAACCCTTGTTGGTTTACCGCCAGGATATGGAATGAGCTACGTAGCTACACTTACTTTTATAGCTGTTGTTATTGGGCTTACCACTTTACTTGCTAAGCACTACATTACTTGGAAACGGAATAACAAACACAGCTTAATTGCTAAATACATTTAAAAAAACAAAAAACCCCGCTTAATACTGCGGGGTTTTAGTTGGTAAGCATACTCAGTAATAATCTATAAAAAGCTTTTACCGCTTTGTTTAAGAGTCACAGTTTGAGCGATAGTACTTTTAATTAATAAACCGCATCGCACATCATTTTTAGAAATTTCAATTTTATCAATAGTGCTTAAATCATAATTAACTACTCTGTTTTCACACCTAAGCTGTACTTTAGATAACGGCTTGTCTGATTTGAGTTCTACTTCACTTTTAGACAATAGCGGTAAAACAGCCTGCTCAGATTCAAGTGAAATTTGCTGACTTATTTCACCCGAATTTTTATATATATCGTTCACTTGCGCTAATAGCTGTGCTTTATTTTGCTCTGAAAAGGTTATTGAATCTATATTATCTAGTGCATCAATCGCATCGTAAGCGCGCACAAAATCTTGTTTTGATATAAACCATTGCAGTGCATTTTTAATTACACGCTTTTTTATTTGATCTGGTAAGTTATCTCTAAACAAAAAAGCTTCATAAATATGCTTATCAAATTTTTCCCAGTCTTTTACAAAGTAGCTATGTTGGCTTTTAAGCCACGCCAATAAAACTATTTCAACGGTGTTTTTAGTATGCTCGCTTTCAAGTTCTGTAATATATGTTTTAGCCTCATCGTATTTTTTATCATCAATAAGCTGGCTGGCTTTTTTATAATCGTCAAAAAAGCCAGGAGATGCTTGATCATTAGAAAAACTAGCGTGCACATTTTGTGAGCTTACCTTAATTGTTTTAGCTGTAGGTACAGCATTACCATTTATGCGCGCGCTTTTATAATTGAGTTTAGAAACGTAATCGATGGCTTCTCTTTGATATTTTTTTTGTCCTGCCGTGGCCACAATTTCAATATCACTTACCTGCCCGTTTTCATCAACCACGTAGCTGCTTAAGTTAATGCCTTCTAACCTTGATGCGCGTGATGAGGTATTAGTAAGTTGATCGTAATTTTTATTTATTACCTGTGCAGGTACAAAGTCATCCGCTGATACTGGTGGTAGAGTAAAGGTTGAAACTAAAGAAAGTGCGAGTAAACGTTTTTTCATCGAGTTATCCATCCTAGATTATGTTTCTAATATAAAAACAAAGGTACTCCATAAATCCAAATAAATCCATAAAAGCACGTCATTTTTTAATCAATTTTATACCAATCCGTTTAATTAACTTCTCTATTGTGAGGTTGGAAAAACGTGTTGCTAACCAGCAAAATAATCTTATTTAGTTGTTCTAAATAATATTTTAACGCCGATAATGGGTCGTTTAGGCACGAAAAATGATTGAGTATGGCGAGTGGGTATTATAAAACTCAAGCATAAAAAAAGGCGCCTTTCATAGCGCCTTTGGATTCAAGTATGTGTGCTTAGGACATATCTTGATAGGAGTGGGTTGTATTAAACGAAATAGCTTTATCAAAGCCAGGAAGCTCTATTCCTGCTTCGCCAATTACAATGTCGTTATCGTCAATGGCGCCATCACCAAAACGATAGACTAATTCGTACTTACCAAAGTCAGCTTGCGCTTTATAGGTATTTTGCGCGGCAATAACGTTAGTGTTTTTATCAGCGTAATCACTCATCGCTTTTTCACCATGGCGTTTAGCAAGCATTTGCAGTGTTACTTTAGCGCTCAGTACAGTGGCTGTGGCATTATTTCCGCCAAAACCTTTTGAGTTTATAAAGGCTATGTCCATATCGCCACAGTCGTAGTGGCTGTTACGTATATCTAAATGATCTGCATAAACATCGTCAGCAACTTTATCTATGGTAGTAATACCCGGCATAATATTATGGCTAAATACACCCAGCGCAATCGCAAGCTGATCGCCACTGGCAGGGGCAATTGTATGCCCTACATAGGCTTTAGGCGCCGTTACTTTCCAGCTATCAATGGCAAAGGTTTGCGCTACTTTATGGTAAATAAGTGACTCTGTGACTCTATTTTGCGGTGTGCTTGATCCATGCGCTAAAATAAAGCTGCGCTTTTGCAGCGCCTCTTTACCTAATATGCTTTTTGCAAGCGCTACAGATTTAGCCATGGTAATGTAATTACCAGGGCCAGGAGAGGTGATTGATTTTTTAATGCCATCAGCATTTACAAATACATCAGGTACAGAGCCCATAATGTCTGCGCCTAGTTCAAGTGCTAACGCATCGTCCATTAAAATAGCCACTTGTGCACCTTCACCTAATGTAAAGCCGCAGTTTTCACCAAATGGGCGGCTACTTTTACGGTAATCGGGCTCTTGTTCACTGCTTAAATTATCTAAACGGCGCAGGCCTTCAACATTGGCAAGGGCGCTCATATTGCCAAAACCTTCGACCACTTCTGGCGTAATAGCGCATTCAACACTTGCTACCACCGCAACACGGGTGCGTCCTGCTTGAATATCGTTTACTGCAGCGCGTAAGTTATATAAAAATGTCGCACATGCGCCCGAGGTAGAAAACGTAGTCCCTACATTACCTGTAACGTACGCGTTTATAAAATCGGTCGACATCGTATTTAAACCAAGTGCTAATTGCTTAGTACTAACACGATCGCCCTGCTGGCGCGCTTTAACTAAACCACCTAATCCTTTATCGTCCATTTGACCAATAACAGAGGCTGAATAGGTACCAATTTTATCTGGCTCTACGCTATTCATTATGCGTTGCCAGTCAAGGCCCGTTGATTTAATGGCATCATTTGCTGCAAATATAGTCGCTTGCAAACCACGCGGCTGGTAACGGCTGTTATACATAATTGATGGATCAAACCCAGTAGGAAACTGACCTGCCGATTTAATCGGATTATCACGTGTAGAATCAAGCTTTACGTCTAAATCTGCGGCTATTGTTACTTTTACTTTTTTGCCTTCAAGCGCTTGTACTTCCCAGCTTGCAGGCACTGGGGTTGGTAAGTCGCGCGCGCGAGTTTCAAATACTATTGCGTTTTCGTCAGACGACTTTAACGTCATTTTTTGCTGCCAAGGCGTGGCATCTGCATCAAAATGCTCTTTTTCAATTTTACGAATAAGCGTGCCAGCTATAATTTGCTCACCAAAGCGTGCTTCTATGTCGCTTTGCTCAACATTATTACCGTTTGTGTCTTGTAATTGACCATCAACAACGCGTACTAAGTTCATTAATGTGGCGAGGCCTAAAAATGTTTCACTACGGGCTTGTGCGTTTAATGCATCTAACACGATACGGCGGTAACCTTGATGAAAAGAAGTTCGGCCTGCAGCGTTAATACCGCCCATGCCTACAATTACAGGTAATGCTGTCATAATTAACCTTTAAAGCGTGTTATTTGAGAAGCAAACAGTTTAAATGGATTCCCCCCCGTTCTTTGTGCTTTAATAGCCAAATGTTCAGCATTAAAGGCCAAAAACTACTGGTCGGAGCATTTGCATGCAAAACAAAACTGTCAATCCAGCATTAAATATAGCGATAGCTGTGTACCCGCACTTACTCATTACCAGCTTAACACTGCCTATAGAAATGCTTAGAGCCGGTGAAGCCTATGCTAAAGGCCACTTAAACCAGGCTGATTTTAGACCGCTTAGTATAAATTTAATTGCTAAAAATAATGAGCCAATACAAAACCGTACAGGCCTTGCCATAGTGCCCGACTGCACTACACACAACGCGCCCTACAACGATTTAATTATAGTACCCGGCATATGGCGAAATCCTCGCCCTGTCGTTCGTACTAATAAAGAAGTGGTTGAATGGCTACAAGAAAGCTTTGAAACAGGCAGCCACATAATTGGCGTAGGTACAGGTAATTGCCTAGTTGCAGAAGCAGGCTTACTTAATGGTCACCCTGCTACAACCCACTGGCATTATGCAAAACAATTTAGCCACGACTACCCATTGGTAGATTTAAAGCCCGACTTTTTTATCACCCAATCTGAGCGCATGTATACGGTGGCAAGTTTAAATGCGCTTGCGGATGTAATCGTTCATATTATTAGCCAATATTATGGCAAAGCAGCTGCGCAACACGTAGAGCGTAACTTCTCGCATGAAGTACGAAAACCCTACGAAGATCAGCGCTACCTTGAAGGCGCAGTTGACCGCCATCCAGATGAACTTATCGCGCAAATTCAGTTTTGGCTTAAAACCAATTTAGCCAGCGAGTTAAGCTTACAAGAAGTAGCCGCCCAATTTAGTTTAAGCTACCGTACCTTTACACGGCGCTTTAAACTTGCCACTAACCAAAGTCCGATAGAATATTGGCAACAATTACGGGTAGAAGGCGCTAAAGAGTTATTAGCATCGTCTAATTTAACGATTCAGGAAGTGGCGCTTGAGGTTGGCTATAACGACCAAGGGCATTTAACACGCGTATTTAAAAAAGTCCTAAGCCAAACGCCAAGCGAGTATAGAAAAGTAGTGAGAAAAAAATTATTTGGCTAACACTTCTGTGCTATTAAGTGGCTTTTATTGTTATATAAATTACACTATTACCTAAAATGTGGTTCTGGCTATTGTATGAGTGATGAAATAAAAAAACAGCTTTTTGAGCAACAAAGTGATGACTCTATCGACGGAAAATTATTGCGCCTGCTTTCGCTTGTGCGCAAACACCTAAAAATGGATGTCGCGTTTATATCGGAGTTTACAAAAACAGATCGGGTTTTTAAGGTGGTTGATAACCAAACTAACAACACCTGTGTATCAGTTGGAAATTCTGATCCAATTTGCCAAACATATTGTAAAAAAATCTCAGATAACGACCTTGAACCTATCATACCCAACACGCAAAAACACCCAATTACTAAGGCTATGCCAGTTACCAATAAGTTAAATATAGGCTCATATATCGGTGTGCCTATAGTTTTAGCATCAGGTAAAACCTATGGCACCTTTTGCTGCTACAAAACAACCTATGATGAGAACTTAAATAATAAAGATCTGGCTTTTTTAAAACTGATTTCAGAGCTTGCTAGCGAACTTATAGAGCAAAAAGCACAATCAGATACCATAAGTAATGATACAAAAATTCTCATAGAAAATATTATAAAAACAAATGCCATCACTATTTATTATCAGCCCATTTTTAACCTAGCGACTAACCGGCTATCGGGTTATGAGTCGCTTTCTCGATTTTTTACTGAACCTTACAAAACACCCGATGTATGGTTTAAAGAAGCCGACAACTTAGGGTTAGGTGAAGCGCTAGAAATACTTGCTATACAAAACACCTTGCACTGCATGGATGAACTTGCCCCACATACCTACGTAACCATTAATACATCGCCAGCGCATATATTATCGGGCGCGATTAATAATGTATTAAAAAATGTAGATTGCACCAGAATAATATTAGAAGTGACTGAGCACTCGCCTATTACAAACTACCAAGCTATGCGTGCTGCACTTGAGCCATTAAGGGCAAAAGGCGTAAAGCTGGCAATAGACGATGTAGGGGCTGGGTTTTCGTCTTTTCAGCATATATTAGAGTTAGAAGCCGATATTATAAAACTTGATATTAGCCTTACCAAAAATATAAATAACGACCGAAGAAAGTTTTTATTAGCAAAGGCGCTATGTGGTTTTGCAAAAGCAATTAACTGCTCAATTGTAGCTGAAGGCATAGAAAATGAAGATGAGCTTTTTACACTCAGAAAACTAAATGTAGATAACGTACAAGGTTATTTTATTGGTCGCCCCGCACCAATTGAAGAGGCAATAGAGTATCAAGCAGTCACGCTTTAACTAGGGCGTGTTGACCTATGCGGATTGAAATTTGTTCAATCTAGGGGCGATTAAATCGCGGCGCGAGGTTTGTAACCTAGTGGGCTAAGTAAAAATCGAGCAACAAAGAGTTTATCGCCCCTAGGAAGAACCCGAAGGGCAGCACATGTTTAGCATTTATGCTGCGTTATCGCCTATTTATGTGGAATAACCACACTTCATAGCTCTGCCTTGCCTAAAAACCAAACATACTGCTGCAAATTCAACCATCAAAGATCAACACGCCCTAATACATTTTAACGTAGTACGCCACTTAATTAGTGGCGTTCTGTGTCGTTAAACTCTTTTCGGTAGTAACGTTTTTGATAATTTTTTACTTTAGTGTGCACGCCTTTACTTAAGCTTTTAAATTTTACCTCTAGTACATCTACGCCGTATAAAATACCGACCACCAGCACCGAAAGTTTAATAGCAGCAGCCAAATTGTCAGTGGCTATCATTACGCCAATTGAGGCAAGCACCCATATTGTTGCAGCTGAGGTAACCCCTACTACGGCGCCGTCTTTTGCAAGCATAACACCAGCGCCTAAAAAGCCTATACCTGTAATTATTTGCCCCACTACACGAGAATGATCAATCACATCCCCTTGTAAGTTAAACGCAGTCGATAAAAACAAATACGTGCCCAGCGTTATTAAAGCTGAGGTACGAATACCCACAGGTTTACCGCGTAACTGGCGCTCTAACCCAATTATGGCACCGCAAAAAGCGGCGGTGCCAATGGCTGCCCACGAATAAGGGGCTACATCAATTAAATCTAAAAAATTCACTCTTTACATTAAACCTATTAATCATTAGCAATGGCCACTGCGGTTCTTAGCCGTTGGCCACCAAATGCTGACATTTTACTAAAATCACTGCGCGCTATAGGTACGTACTGGCAATCTATAGCAAGTTGTTTGTCGCTTCCTGGCTCGCAAAATGGATCGTGTACATACACGCAGTGCTCATCAAGGTGGGTAACGCACACCCAATGCGGTGATTTTTTACCATCAAAACTGTATGTGCTAATCAATAACAGTACGCTAAAGCCTTGGCTTAACCACTGTTCAATATGCTCAAGTTCAACATCTTTATAGCTAAGCGGTATATTAGCCTGTGCAATACCATCAACAAATTGTTGGTGTACTGTTGTAAGTACCACTTTTTTGTTCTCATTGCGTACGCCATCTAGAAACAAAGGCTCTGTGGTATTAACTATTACCTCGCTTTTAAAGCCGCGTTTGTTAGCGGCAAGTGCTAGACCAAACGGATGGCAACCACCATGCCCCGAGGTCATAAAAATGGTGGTGCCTTCGCGCCACAGTGCCAGCTCGTGTGTTTGGCTAAGCTCCGTTGCTGGCTTTAGTGCTCCCATTGCCATTAATAACGCCGCAGGCCCACAGGTAAACTCGGTAGTTTGCTGATACCATGGCGTTAATCGCGCTACTTTTAGCTCACTCGTTTGGCGAATATTTTTTTGCATTCACAATGCATCACTATGATCATCGTAATAATCACTGTACTGACCAAACACTCTGTAACCCAAACTTTTATAAAGCCCAATAGCACTTTTGTTATTTACGGCCACTTCTAAACGAAGGTAAATTCGCCCACGCTCGCTGGTTTGCTTTTCAAGCGCAGCTAATAGCATTTTGGCAATGCCTTTACCTTGCATTGTGGGTTTTACAGCTAGCGAATATAAACGCGCTAAACGTGTGCCTTTATGGCACCACACAAGCCCATAGCCGCATACTTGCTCGCTATTTTCTGCAACTAGCAAAATACCGTGTTTAGCACTTAACCAGCGCTTTAAGCTACGCGGGCTCAATTTATCGTTATTAAAGCATGCCTAATAAAATACTCAGCACTATAAATAGAAACACCCAGCGTACTAAGTGGGCATTGCGCGTATCACTTAATACGATGGGTGCTTTAACAAATACCTACTGTAAGTGTTAGCGCTTAAATTGCTTAAGCGACATCTGCTTTATATGCCCTTTTTAAAAACCACACAAACGAGATATTTTTAGCGTAAAGATAAAAAATATTGATTAACTATATTTTCCTCTTAATGCAGATTAAAATACGCAAAATTACTATTTTATGAGCGTTAAAAATGTCACATCCTGCCTGCCCACAGTGCCAATCTGAATATGTTTACGAAGACCAGCAACTACTTATTTGCCCTGAATGTGCCTATGAATGGAACCCAAATACGACAAGCGATGAAGACGCAATTTTAGTTAAAGATGCCAACGGCACTCTACTTAATGATGGCGATAAAGTAACCGTAGCCAAAGATTTAAAAATAAAAGGCAGCTCACAAGTGATTAAAATTGGTACCAAAGCGGTCGTTAGACGTGTGCTTAATAAAAAAGATCACGAGCTAGATTGTAAAGTAGATGGTATTGGCGAAATGATGGTAACAGCGAAGTTTGTGAAAAAGGCTAACTAGTTGAGTAGGTCGGATTAATGGCGAGACCATGCCATCCGACGCGCCATAAAGACCGAGGTTATTTCATTCAACAATAGAGTTTTATACAAGGCTAAAATGTATTATGTAGCTATGGCTTCGTCGGATGGCGCTTCGCTTATCCGACCTACAAATAATTTATATTATTTCGCCGCACCAATTATTTGTATAAACACCTTGTTTCACGGCTCTGTGAAAACTTGAATAAGGCCAATCAACTACTCGACTAACTAAACCGTGCTTTAACGGATTAAAGTGAACGTAGTTAATATGATGCCAATAATCATCATTATTTTTAATGGTGTGCTCCCAAAACCGGCGCTGCCAAATTCCGCGCTCATTTTTACGTTTTCGTGTTTGAGTTAAAAACTCTGTTTTTGGGAGAGATTTTGAAAATCGCTTTTTAATTTCTCGCCAGCGACTTGAATAATCCATATCACCATCTGGTAAGGTTAAAACCGCATGAAGGTGATCGGGTAGCACAACCCATGCATCTATATAAAATGGCCTTTGGAATTTAACAATACGGATAGACTCTCTTAATAAATCGATATGCTCAACCAACAACGATTTATTCCTATCGAGCAAATTAACGGTAAAAAAGTACGCCCCACCTTTAACATAATTAAGACGATATCGCATTACACATCCACTGCTCTATTTGTTACACATTAGCTAAATAAAGCGTAATTTTAGGATATATACAACATTGACGTAGGTCGGATAAGTGGCGGAGCCATGCCATCCGACAGTTAATTTATAAGTATAAGCGTTTATTGTATTGGTAATTTGGATCGGTGTCATGCTGATTGTTTTGTTTTGGGATGACTTGTTTGTTATACATTGCCATATTTTTCCAATATTTCAGTGCATGCAGCGTGTACTTGCGTTGAATAATAATTAATAGTTTCTTGTATTTCACTGTCAGATTTAGATAATAACTCATCGCTACAATGTTGCCTGACTTTTTTAAGTGGCAAATGATCAGTTTCTGATGTAATTAGCCCAAAAATATGAAACTCTGTTTCCCAACATTGACCATGAATATTATTTCCTAAAAATGACAAAGCTAAGACAGTATCCAAATAGTCTTCATTGCTTGTTAACAACGCCTTCGCAAGCTCACAAGACTTTCTCTTACTTGACTCATCATTCATAATCGATGCAACCTAACTCCGTAACGAAAACCAAACTTGAGAATAAAACCAAACTTGACACCCACTTTAATTTAACAGACGAACCTATGCGTAAACTGCAAAATTTAGGATGGGTGTCTTGTTTATTTTTCTCAAATCTTGACTTATTCATAATTGAACTCATAAAATAATTTCTACTACTGTGTAGAGGTTGGGAGTCCAATTATCTTGTTATACAATTTAATTTCGATGCACATATACATGGTTATGCCATTGAACATAATCATATAACTCAGAGTTAAGCTGCTCTTTAGGGACATTTATTTCTACAGAATCTAAAAAATAAAATCCCGAGTTCTGGAAACATTTTAATATTTCCCAGTCACTTTCAGTCTTATTTTCTTTTACTGCTAGCATTTGTGATTTATTAAAACAGTATGCAGCGAAATCTGCGATTTGTAGATAAATATTATTCTTTGACTCTTCAAAACTAACTGAATTATTTTTTAAGAAACTAAAAGATAAATTTACACCTGGCTTTCTAATACCCTCATCGCAATAAAAATATGCAGTGTCCAATAGGTTTTTCTTGTATAAATATTTAACACTTTTAATTAACGCTAAATAAAATGCTACATGTTCATAATTATATTTATCAAGATTTTCAAAGTCAGGTAGAGCAGATGCATTTATATTATTAAAGTCATAACTCTCTTTACTCCAAGTTTGCGCAACACACGGTATATAATACTCAGAAAACACTTCACATAAGACTTTAAACGTACCAAACCTATCAGTTTGCTCCATTACACTCCACTGGCCTTTACCATTCATAATATCTGTCAAATGAAACTCATCGATTCCATACTGGGCTTTTATTAATTTCAGCCCAGCATTTATACTATTTGTAAGTTGCTCTATTTGTTCAGAAAGCAAAATAACTGCTACATAAGTCTTTCGATTGGTTTTCAACCAATTTGAAGACGTATCAACACCGGGAGATCCTGTATCATCAAAAGCTACGATTGTTCGCATTATTCACCTAGTTGTAGAACGCCAGCTTAAGGGGCTAGTAACTAACTTGCTTTATCACTGCAAACACCTAACCACGCTAAAACTGCCTAGAGTTGATAGTCCCACTTAAAGCGTTTGCTATGTACGATCTTGAAGTATCACTTCTAACTCTTTAGTGTATTTAGCCATATTGCTAAGCTCATTCTGCATGGTTTGCTTGATGGTCTCAGGTGTTTCATTTGGTAAAAAATGATTGTCACCATCATTACACGCGTTGAGTTTTTGTTGACTAACTGAAGCTGCTGTGCCGTATGAATTGATTAAAGCCGTAAGGGAGCTGATGCGCGTTTGAACAACTTGCTCATCACCTGATTTTTTTAGCTCACTCTTGAGTTGTGAAAGCTCTTCTTTTTGAATACTGACTGAGTAAATTAACCAAATTACTGCAAAAAGAGCAATAACTACCCCAGCTGTACCACTTAAATAGCTACCAAATGCCCCCCAATCCCCAGATTCACTTGATAGTTCACCACCAAATGAAAAGAAATACATCATTGCTGCCAGCATTAAAACACCTACAACAATCAACATAGAGGCTAGCGACTTCCAATTTTTCATCAGCCACATTCTAAATATACTCCCTAAGTACATAACAACTTATCAAACACCATTTTCGCGGTTTATAACACCCCCAAACCGCGTATATTTCATCGCTCAATAATTCCACCAAACAACTCTAATGTAAACAAGTAATTAAATGGTTCTAATGATTTACACCAAAACGACTGTTGATAATGTTGTGAAAAAAATTAGCTTTGTCGGATGGCGCTTCGCTTATCCGACCTACATATAAAACCAATGTTTTATAAAATTTCTACCACTTCATATTCATGGTTATTGCCTGCAATGGTTAGGCTTACTTCATCATCAAGCTGTTTGCCTAAAAGTTGTTTGCCTAGCGGTGCTTCGGGTGTAACAACTTGAATAGTTTGCCCTTTTACTTCAACCGTTAAGCCACCTGCGGCGGGGCCTAAATAAAACCATTTTTGTACTGAGTTTTCATCTTCTAAACAAACGAGTGAGCTTATAATCACTTTATTGTAAGTGGGCTCTTTAAAAATGGCTTCAAATTGTTTAATGCTTTTGTAGCACTCGTTTACGCGCTCAGCTTGGCCTTGTGCTAGATAAGCGGCTTCGAGCCCGAGGGTATCATATTGCGTTTCTGCCACGCTTTCTTCGTGAGTTGCGGCGTCGTGCGCGGCTTTGGCAGCTTGTTTAGCGCTGTTTAATTGTGCTTCAAGTGCAAATTTAAGGTGTTCAATTACGTGGGTTTTGTTCATGAGGGAGCGCTAATAACTGATGCTGTAAACTATATGGTTAATTTTAACGTTATAAGGCGCTTAAAACCATTATTTTAAGCGCCAATAAATTTACTCAGTTATGTAAGCCCGGATTTAAGGCATATCCATTAATGCTTGGGTTTTTACATCGAGTTTTTCTTCGTAGTTTTCAGCGCTTAGCCCTAAAAGCTCAGGCAAGGTAGCGGCAATGCAAATAGATGAGAACGTACCTACTACAATGCCAGTAAATAGCGCAATAGCAAAGCCTTGTAATGGTGCGCCTGCGAGTAACCAAACGCTGGCAACCGTTGCAAGTGTGGTGCCCGATGTAATAAGTGTTCGCGTTAACGTGCTTTTAATCGCGCTATTTATAATACTTGCAGGGCTAAGTGCATTATTAGATTTAACACGTAAAAGCTCGCGTACTCTATCCCCTACTATTATAGAGTCGTTAAGTGAGTAACCTATAATGGCCAGCAAACTGGCAAGTACGGTTAAATTAAATTCAATACTTAATAGCGAAAATAGCCCCAGTACGAGTAGTAAATCATGTACTAACGCAACTACTGAGCCAACAGCTAAACGCCATTCAAACCGTACAGCTAAATAAAGCATGACTGCAACCATAGCTGAAAACAGGGCTAAACAACCTTGCTCAAACAGCTCATCACCCACTTGTGAGCCGATATACGCTGACGATAATACCTCAGCGTTTATATCTGCGTTTTGAGTAATGGCAGTTTGCCAATCATTACTATTTGCTGTTGAATCGCTAGGCGCTTCGCGTAGTTGAAAATGGCTATTGCCTTGCGCGGTTAGCTCAAACTCGCCGTTGTGATTTTTAGTAATAAACGATTGAAGCTCTTTTAGCTCAACACCTTGGCTGGTGGTAAATTCCGTTAGGTAGCCACCGGTAAAGTCGAGTCCAAAATTAAGCCCTTTTTGACTAAGCGTAAATACCGATAGCAGTACAAGTATGGCGCTTAAAAGCATGCCCGAAAAACGCAGACGTGTACCCGCCTCGCCCTTTAAAAAAGTGTTAAGCATGTGCATTTACTCCTGCTTTTTTAGCCAATTTTAAATATACCGTTTGGCTGAGTACTTTTGATACGTACACGCCAGTAAATACAGAGGTTATTAAACCAAGTGCCAATGTTATGGCAAAGCCTTTAACTGGGCCGTAACCTATTCCGTATAAAATAAGCGCGGTGATCATAGTGGTTATATTGGCATCAAATATAGTGTTAGTGGCTTGCTTGTAACCTTCTTGAATAGCTTGATAAGCAGAGCGGCCTTTTCTGCGCTCTTCTTTAATTCGCTCAAATATAATAACGTTGGTATCTACCGCCATGCCAATAGTAAGCACAAGCCCAGCAATACCCGGCAGGGTTAACACAACCCCTGGTAATAACGACATTAGGCCAACTAGCGATGTTAAATTTAATAACAGCGCTACGTTTGCAATAAGCCCTAAGCGGCGATACCACATTGCCATAAAGGCAAGTGTAATACCCATGCCCAGCATTAATGCGGCTAAACCATTACTAATGTTTTCGCTGCCAAGGCTTGGCCCAATTGTTTGCTCATGCACTATTGTTACAGGCGCGGTAAGTGAACCTGCACGCAATAATAGGGCTAAATCAGCCGCGCCTTGCTGGCTTTTCATATTAGTAATGCTAAAACGTGAACTTAAATGCTGGGCAATATTGGCTACATTTATTACTTCACTTTTTTTAACGGTTTCGCCTTTCGCGTTTTGAGAGTACTCAGAGTAAACCGTGGCCATAGGCTTACCAATATTGGCTTTTGAAAACGCCGACATAGCATCGCCACCTTGCCCATCTAGGCTAAGTTGTACAAGGGGTTTACCCCAGTCGTCGCGCCCTATGTTTGCATTATTAATGTGATCACCGGTAAAAATTGGCACAGGGTCAAGGTTTATGGTGCCACCCGACTGCATGTTAAATGTTTTACCACCCGCTTCTTTTAACTGGTAAAACCCAAGTGATGCAGTTGCACCTATGATGCGCTTAGCCTCTGTTGGGTCTTGTACGCCAGGCAGCTCTATGCGTATACGTTGTTTACCTTGGCGCTGAGTGACGGCTTCGGTAATGCCTAACTCTTCTATGCGTGAGCGAAGTGTGGTGAGTGTTTGGCTCATTACTTCTTTATCAAAGCTGCTGCGCCCTTGCTCTGAATAGCTAAATATTGCGTTTTTAACATTGCCGTTATTAGCGGTTGTAACCGCTAAATTAGCAAAGCGACTTTGTAGCTCTTCAATCACGGGGTTAAGTTTTTGCACCGCATTTGGCAACGCGCTAATTTCAAAGCCATGATCCGTTTTCAGAACTTTAAGGCCGTGCGCTTTTTGCTTTATAATAATTGATTTAGCTTGTTGATATGCACTCACTAATTGCTCATCAACGGCTTTGTCTAAATCTACGTCGAGTACAAATAGCACACCGCCATTTAAATCAAGGCCAAGCTTTATTGGTGATAAACCAAATTCTTGCAGCCAAAGTGGGCTTGTTGCATGTTCTACAATTTTAACTTGCGTATTTGGGAACTGCGCCTTTATAGCCGCTTGCGCTTGGGCGCTTTTAGTTGGCTCGTTTAATAAAATATTGATAGTTGATTGCTTATCAAGCCCTTGCTCAACGTCAAAGCCTTGGTTATTTAAAAAAGTAACTAACGCGTTAGTACTTGGCACAGCTTGAGTATCACTATGTGGTGTATTGCTTACATGCAACCACGATTTGTTAGGGTATAAGTTGGGTAATGCGCTAATAGCTAATAAAATCAGCACAATAAGCATGGCTATATAGCTCAATTTAAATTTAGCCATAAATGGCTTTTGATCTTTTTTTACACTAAACATAATTTTCCTTATTGCCAGTAAATTACTGGCAATGTGCTTTTTAAAGCACAATTAATCGCAAGGCTTAAACGTAAAACGTTAAAACCTAATAAAAATTAAATAAGAAAAATTAAGCGTGGTAAGTAGTGACGGCTCTATAGAGTAAGTTGGCATCTTTCCAGCCACTTAACCGAGACTTTTTACTATGGTACACAAGCGTATACCAAGGCTGAATAGCATTTACAGCTTGAGGGCGTATGAATATTTGTCTAACAAGGCGCTGCGCAAAAAACTCAAAAACAACATCGTATTCTGGTTCACTTTGAGCGGCATGTAAAAATAGCGAAGAATTACTAGCCGTTAACCTTGGTTGATGCGCGTCAAACCCTGTTTGGTGTGTTCTTTTGTGCTCATTTCCCTTTACCGATTTTGATATAGGCAGCGTTTTAGCTAAATCAACACTGTCAGCAAGCAGACTCAATGAGCTGGTCGCCGTGTTTAATTGATGTGTGGCGCACTGCGCACTACTTTGCACACTAAAAAGCGCACAAAACAGCAAAAAAGCAGTTATAAACACACGGACGTTAAACATGGTTACTTCAAACTAAATAAGGGATGCGTAGTATATATGGGCAAGTATTTAAAATACAATGCTAATTAATTAAGTATTTAATATAACTGAGACCCTTAATGCGCTCCAAGCACAGTACAGAAAAACGCGCCGATGCCATGACCTTAAAGCAAAGCATTAAAACACTATGGCCTTACATTACTAAATTTAAAGGGCGAGTATTTATTGCACTTTTAGCGCTTATAGGTGCTAAAGGCGCGACACTTTTAATGCCTTGGGCATTAAAAGAGATTATCGATTCGGTAGATAAATCAATTAATCCCGTTTTAGTTATCCCGGCGCTACTACTGCTAATGTATGGTGGGCTTAGGTTTGCCAGCGTTTTTTTAGGTGAAGTACGCGATGCAGTGTTCTCTCGTGTAACAGAGCACGCTATGCGTGACATTGGCTTAAAGGTATTTAAACATTTACATTCGTTAGAGCTTGCCTTTCACCTAGACAGACAAACAGGCGGAATAAGCCGTGATATAGAGCGCGGTACTAGTGGGCTAAGCTTTTTAATGCGTTTTTTAATGTTTAATATTGTACCCACCCTTTTTGAAATACTCACCGTTGCTATTATTTTCGGGTCGCTATTTTCTGTGTGGTTTGCGTTAATTACTTTATTAGCGGTTGCTATTTATATCACTTTTACCGTAACAGTTACGCAGTGGCGAAACCGATTTATACGCGAGGCAAACGCCGCCGATAATTTAAGTAATACCCGCGCCATAGACAGCCTTCTTAATTTTGAAACCGTAAAATATTTTAATAACGAAGAATTTGAGGCAAAAACATACGACTCCTTTTTAGCAAAGTGGGAAACCGCTCGTTTAAAAAATAGAATGTCATTGCTTGCGCTTAATTCTGGCCAAGCGTTGATTATTGCCAGCGCTATTACAGCGCTAATGTGGTTAGGCGCCAAAGATGTAGTAACTGGCGCTTTAACAATTGGTGAACTTGTGATGATAAATGCCTACATGATCCAATTATTTTTACCGCTTAATTTTTTAGGGTTTGTATATCGTGAAATAAGGCGCGCGCTTACCGATTTAGAAAATATGCTGGGCTTACTCAATAAAAAGCCACAAGTCACTGAGCGACCCCATGCCCAAAACCTCATCGTTACTCGCGGCGACATAGCGTTTAATAATGTAAGCTTTAGTTACAGTGCCAATCGTCCAATTTTAAAAAACATTAGCTTTAAAATAAAAGCAGGGAGTAAAGTCGCCGTTGTAGGTGCAAGTGGTGCAGGTAAAAGCTCATTAGCACGATTACTTTATCGCTTTTACGATGTGAGCTTAGGCACTATTACTATAGATAACCAAGCCATAGACTCCGTCACCCTCGATAGCCTACGCAGTGCTATTGCTATAGTGCCACAAGACACTGTGCTATTTAATACCAGCATACGAGAAAACATCGCCTATGGCAGACCCTCAGCGAGCGATGCTGAAATAGATAAAGCAATAGAAATGGCCCATTTAAAAGACTTTATTTCAACATTAGCCGAAGGCGATAAAACACTGGTTGGCGAGCGTGGTTTAAAAGTATCTGGCGGCGAAAAGCAACGTATTGCCATTGCACGCACTATTTTAAAACGCTCCCCTATTTTAATATTTGATGAAGCAACCTCAGCGCTCGACTCACATGCTGAGCAAGCTATATTGAACTCAATGCGAGCAGTTACTCAAAACCATACTAGCTTGGTGATTGCTCATAGGCTTTCTACTATTGTTGATGCCGATAACATACTGGTATTTAACAACGGTGAACTAGTTGAGCAAGGCACACATGCAGCACTTTTAGCAAAAAAAGGTCAATACGCTCAAATGTGGCAATTACAACAGCAGGAAGGTTAATTAACTTGAACTTTGGTTAATTACAGCCATTTACTGGCGATACTGCCGCTTTACCTTTAGAATACGGCCTTGAAATTTTATTCAATAATTTACATATATTAAGGCGAAACGCAGATGGGAAGAGCTTACCAAAACAAAAAAGATTCAATGGCTAAAACTGCGGGTGCTAAAACTAAAGTTTATTCTAAGTACGGTAAAGAAATATACATTTGTGCTAAAAACGGTGGCGTAGATACAGACGGCAACCTTGCACTGCGTCGTTTAATTGAACGCGCTAAAAAAGACCAAGTACCTGCACACGTTATTGAACGCGCAATAGAAAAAGCCAAAGGCGGTGGCGGTGAAGATTACGCGGCCACACGTTATGAGGGTTACGGCCCTGGTAACTGCATGATTATTGTTGACTGTTTAACTGATAACAATAAACGTACATTTGCTGATGTGCGCATTTGTTTTACCAAAGCAAACGCTAAAATAGGCGCACAAAATTCGGTATCACATTTATTTGATCACCTCGCTATTTTTGTCTTTGACGGCGACGATGATGAAGCTGTACTAGAAGCCCTTATGATGGCCGATGTTGATGTAACCGATGTAGAAGTAGAAAACGGTAAAGTGACGGTTTTTGCCCCCCATACCGAATACAACAACACACGTACAGCACTTGAAGAAATGGGTATTACAGATTTTGACGTAGACTTAATTTCGTTTGTACCTCAAGTAGAGGCCCCTATTGAAGGTGAAGACGTAGAAGTAATGGAGCGCTTTTTAGCCATGCTTGAAGATTGTGACGATGTACAGAACGTTTACCATAACGCGCAATTTTAAACTTTACTGAACGCATTTATTTTAAGCCAACAGCAATGTTGGCTTTTTTATTTTAAAAGGCTTATTAAATTTTATGAATACCCTTGCAGAGCTTAAAGCGGGTAAGTTAAATGGCGTTACACGCGTACAACTCGTTGAAGAATTAACAGAGCTCCCCTCAGAAATTTTTACGCTTGCAGACACCCTCGAAGTACTCGATTTATCAAATAACAAGTTATCAGATTTACCTGCGGAATTTGCCTGCTTGCACCGTTTAAAGCGGGTGTTTTTATCGTTTAACCAGTTTAAACATATACCTGAAGTACTCGCTAAGTGCCCTGCTTTAATTATGGTTGCATTTAAAGGCAATCAAATAACAGAGTTTGCTCTTAACAGCTTACCTAAAACTATTGAATGGTTAATATTGACCGATAACAAATTGAGCGCCTTGCCAGGTGACTTTGGCAATTACACACAGCTTAAAAAGCTTGCGCTAGCTGGCAATGAGTTAACACATTTACCAACAAGTATGGCTAATTGTACTAATTTAGAGCTTGTAAGGCTCTCTGCTAATAACTTAGCAAAAATTGATAATTGGCTACTAGAATTACCAAAACTTGCTTGGCTTGCATTTGCAGGTAACGAATTTAATAAAGCGCAGTGCTTAACAAAAAGTACTTTAAAAAATACCCCGCTTGAAAGTTTTCAGCTTAAAAAAGTAATAGGCCAAGGTGCATCGGGCGTTATACACCTAGCAAAAGCAGAAAATAACAATGTGGCGGTAAAACTTTTTAAAGGAGCAATTACAAGCGATGGTTACCCACTTGATGAAGTAAACTGCTGCTTACAGGCGGGGAATCATAAAAATTTAATTAACGTATTAAGTTACATAGAGCAAAGCACGCAGCTTGGCTTAGTGATGGAGCTAATAGGTACCAGTTATACAAATTTAGGTTTACCGCCGAGCTTACAAACCTGCACCCGCGATACATTCAATGATGATTGTAATTACCCTATTAAAGCCGTTTTTAAAATAGCAAAACAGATGGCTAATACGCTTGCTCACCTGCATGATAATCACGTAAGCCATGGCGATATTTACGCACACAACACCATGATAAATGAGCAATATGATGTTTTATTTGGCGATTTTGGTGCGGCTACTAATTTAGCCATGCTTACCCATCAAGAACAAAAATGCATAGAGCTTATAGAAGTACGTGCTTTTGGTTGCTTAATTGACGACTTACTAAGTACGGTTAGCGAAGCAGATAAGCAAACCGAACTGTTCGTTAAAATGTCCGATATAGCAGCGCGTGCTATAAACACTGCTATTGCCTCGCGCCCTAGTTTTAAAGCACTAAGCGCTTTATTAAACGAACGGCTATAAATCAATAAAACTAAAAAAGCCTGCATAATGCAGGCTTGGTTGGATAAAGCTAAACTTTTACACGGTCAATTATAAGTACTGACCTAATGCTTTAACTTGGTCTAACATGCGGTTTGAGAAACCCCACTCGTTGTCGTACCAAGCCATTACTTTAACTAGTTTGCCATCAGCTTTAGTTTGCGTTGCATCAAAAATTGACGACGCAGGGTTGTGATTAAAATCAATAGAAACAAGCGGAAGCTCGTTGTACTCTAAAATTTCTTTCATTGAACCTGTCGCTGCGGCTTTCATTACTTCGTTGATTTCTTCAGCTGTTGTGTCGCGCTTAGTGATAAACGTAAAATCAACTAAAGAAACATTGATAGTAGGTACACGTACCGACATACCGTCTAATTTACCCGCAAGCTCAGGAAGTACTAAGCCAACAGCTGCTGCAGCACCTGTTTTAGTTGGGATCATAGACTGAGTTGCACTACGTGCACGGTAAAGATCTGGGTGATAAACGTCAGATAAGTTTTGATCGTTTGTGTAAGCATGGATTGTAGTCATGCTACCTTGCTCAATACCAACTGTGTCGTTAATTGCTTTTGCAATTGGCGCTAAACAGTTTGTAGTACAAGATGCATTAGAAATAATGTTACTATCAGCGTTAATTACATCGCTGTTAACACCGTGCACTACTGTTGCATCTAGGTCTTTACCAGGCGCTGATACAATTACTTTTTTAGCACCTGCTGTAATGTGTTTAGCGGCATCTTCACGCTTAGTGAAAAAACCCGTACATTCTAAAACGATATCTACGTTTAGCTCTTTCCACGGTAAGTTTGCAGGGTCACGCTCTTGCGTCAAAGTAATTACGTCGTCACCAATTAACATGGTGTTATCTTCAAGTGTTACTTTTTGAGAAAATTGACCATGCACTGAGTCAAATTGTGTTAGATGCGCATTTACGTTAGCCGGCGCTAAATCGTTAATTGCTACAATTTTAATCTCACTGTTTTGTGCTGACTCGTAAAGTGCACGTAATACGTTGCGACCGATACGGCCATAGCCATTAATTGCTACATTAATCATTTTTAGACTCCTATTTAACTTCACTTGCTTGTCGAGCAAGCGCTTCAATGGCTTGCCAGTCTTTGTTTTCAATTAGTTGCTTATCTAGCATCCACGTACCACCAACACAAATTACGTTGTTAAGCGCTAAGTAATTAGGGGCTGTTGCTAGGCTAATGCCACCGGTTGGGCAAAAAGTAATATGTGGTAATGGGCCACCAATCGACTTAAGCATGGCTGTTCCGCCAGCAGCTTCAGCTGGGAAGAACTTTAAATACTTAAAGCCATGGCTTGCTAACTGCATTACTTCGCTTGCAGTTGCTGCACCTGGTAAAAATGGCGTATCTGAATTTTTAGCTAATGCTAATAATTCATCACTTACCCCTGGGCTTACCATAAAATCAGCGCCTGCTTCTACTGACGCATCAAAGCTTGCTTTATCAACCACTGTACCTGTACCAACGTAAGCTTCTGGAACTTCTGCTTTCATTAGTTTCACAGCTTCAACTGCAACAGGCGTACGTAGCGTAATTTCAAGTGCTTTTAGGCCACCGTTGTATAACGCTCTAGCGAGTGGTGCTGCATCTTCTAATTTTTCGATTACAACCACTGGCACCACAGGTGCCGACGCTAAGATTTTTTCAATACTCATTACTTGTTCCTCATTACCCAGTGTGTGGCAATTATTATTCAAGTCCAAAAGCACTCGCACCTAAATCGGCGCTGCTTACAATATTTCTAAATCCAGTAAATAACTCTCGGCCGGTACCAAATGTTAAACTTGGTTGACTAAGTTGTAGTTCACGCTTAGCAAGCTCTTCGTCGCTAACGTGTACTTTTAAGATTCCATTTGGCGCATCTAAGGTTACTAAATCGCCTTCTAGAATTTTTGCAATAATGCCCCCTTCAACGGCTTCTGGCGCTAAGTGAATAGCAGCTGGCACTTTACCTGATGCACCTGACATGCGGCCATCAGTTACTATAGCTACTTTAAAGCCTTCGTCTTGAAGGGTTGCCATTACTGGCGTTAATTTATGAAGCTCTGGCATACCTTTCGCTTTAGGTCCCTGCTCTTTAAGCACGGCTATAAAGTCTTGGTTTAACTCGCCTCGGGTGTAAGCTTCTTGCAGTTCGCCTTGTGAGCTAAACACTTTAGCAGGAGCTGTTACTACTTGATGCTCTGTTGCGACAGCAGACACTTTTATTACGGCTTTGCCTAAGTTACCCGTTAGAAGTTGCAGGCCACCTTGCTTACTAAACGGATTGCTAACAGGACGAAGTACTTCTTCATCAAGTGAGTTTTCTGGGCAATCTACCCATTTAACTTTTGAAGGCCCTGTTGAATCGCTCATAATTAAGCTGTCGTCTTTATCTAAACGCGGCTCCATCATGTAAGGGGCTAAGCCTTCACCAAGCATAGTTTTAACGTCAGTATGCAAATAACCAGCACCGGCTAGTTCACGCATTAAGAAACCCATACCGCCGGCAGCTTGAAAATGATTAACATCAGCCGAGCCATTAGGGTAAATACGCGTAAGTAGTGGTACAACTTCTGATAAATCAGACATGTCTTTCCACGTTATTTGTACACCTGCTGCTTTTGCGATAGCAACAATGTGGATAGCGTGGTTAGTAGAGCCACCTGTAGATAACAAGCCAACTAAACCATTAATGATGGTTTTTTCGCTAATTACCTCTGCTAAACATGGGCTTTCTTTATCGCCTGTAAGCTGTTTAAGCATAGTTTCTACAGCGTTACCTGTTAAACCATCACGAAGTTCAGTGTAAGGGTTAATAAACGAGCTACCTGGAAGGTGTAAGCCCATTATTTCCATTAACATTTGGTTTGAGTTAGCAGTACCGTAAAACGTACATGTACCAGCGCTATGGTATGACGCGCTTTCAGCCTCAAGTAATACATCACGGCTAACTAAGCCTTGTGCAAATTTTTGGCGAATACGGGCCTTTTCTTTATTAGGAATACCAGATTGCATTGGGCCAGCAGGTAAAAAGAACACTGGTAAATGACCAAACGATAAGGCACCAATTAATAAACCAGGGACAATTTTGTCACATACGCCTAAACAAAATACGCCATCAAATACGTCATGCGATAATGAAACCGCCGTGGACATAGCAATTACATCACGAGAAAAAAGTGACAATTCCATGCCGTCACGCCCTTGCGTAACACCATCACACATTGCTGGTACGCCGCCTGCAACTTGGGCAGTGGCATCGTACTTAGTGGCAATATCTTTAATTAAATCAGGAAAGTCTTTGTATGGCACATGGGCCGAAAGCATATCGTTATATGAGTTGATAATAGCAAGATTTGGCTGCTCATCAGCCTTTAAGCGCGCTTTGTCGTCGCTGCTACACGCAGCCATTACGTGAGCGATGTTTCCGCAACCCAGTCCAGCACGAACTCTTGTTTGTTTTTTTGCATGCGAAATACGATCTAAATAATCTTGACGGGTTTGTTTACTGCGTTCAATAACGCGTTGGGTGACTTCTTCAATGCGAGGGTGCAACATAATTTAGCTCATCTCTATTAGTTAGAGGAAAAAGGCTCAGTAGCAATTACAGACTCCACGTAAATAACTGCACTGAGCATCTTTGATTTACCCGTTCAAAGGTACGCTACCAGGGAGCCTCTCACAACAACCCTGACACCGGTGTCACTGTATTAACGCATAGCATTGACACCGGTGTCAACCCTGAGTAACAAAATTAGTGTAAAATTTTAACGTGACCAATTAATGAACAGGCGGATTTTAGTTTATTTGCTAAAATCCGCCCAAAAAAAACCCGAATAAGCGTCACTCAAATTCGGGTTACTGTGAAAAGCAAAGTGAAATTTTATTTAATTGCGGCAGTAGACTCGCGCGTTATTAACCGGGATTCTAGGGTAACTTGATAAGGCTGCTCTTGTGGCTGCGCGATATGCGATATAAGCTGCGTTACAGCTTGTTTTGTCATCTCTTCTACAGGTTGTGCAATAGTGGTTAAGCCAGGCCAAATATGGCGTGCTATAGGAGCGTTATCAAACCCAGCTATAGAGATATCATCTGGCACTCTTAATTGGCGCTGTGTGGCAAGTTTTAGTACCGCCGCCGCCATGTAATCATTTGATGCAAATACGGCCGTAGGCCTTGGTGACAAATCTAAAATACTACGTGCGCTGTCTACACCTGAATGATAACTAAAGTTACCCTCTTCAACTAAGCGCTCATCAAATTCTATACCGTGGCTTGCCAAAGCACGTCTGTAGCCATTAAAGCGTTGCTGCGTAGCACTGTGATCAGGGTGGCCTTTAATAAAGGCAATTGATTTATGACCAAGTGAAATTAAGTGCTCGGTTATTTCATAGGCGCCCTGCTCATCGTTGCTACGCACCGAAATTGAATCATCTTCAAGCAGTGCCGATGCAACTCGTGCATACGGTATGTTTTTAGCTTTTAAAAAATTAGCGAGTTTTTCAAAATCACCAAATGGCGGAGTAAGTACTACGCCATCTAAACGCGAGGTTTGTAGTAATTGCTCTATGTCGTTAATTAAATCGTCGCCACGTAGTTCGCAAGGGTGTATTAGTAAGTTATAGTTATTCTCTTTACAGGCAGCAAGTGCGCCTGTTTGTACGCGTGTTATATAACTTTTACTTGGGTTATCGTACAAACAACCAATAATAAAACTACGATTTTGCGCCAGTCCGCGTGCTATGGGGTTTGGTGTATAATCAAGCTCTTTAAATACTTTAAGCACTTTTTCGCGCGTAGCCGCACTCACATTAGGCTCATTATTTAACACCCGCGATACCGTTTTTTTAGAAACGCCCGCATGGCTTGCTACACTATTTATGGTTACTTTTTTCATTTGTTCATTATCCAAATACAACCATTAAGCAAAAAACTATTTGCTGTTATATAAACACGCACCCGCGCCAATAAGCGGTATGTTATCTTGGGTTACTAAGGTTACCGGTATTTGCCCTGCATATTGCGACATAACGCCTTTTTGCGAAAAACGCTCTACAAAACGGCTCTCTAATAATCTGCTCTGCATACGTGGTAAAATACCACCACCTATAAATAGGCCACCTAATGCGCCATATACCACAGCTAAGTCGCCTGCCACACTGCCTATCCAATCACAAAACTGATTAAGCGTTGCATCACACACTTCACATTCGCCACTGTTTGCAAGGCTGCTAATTTGTGCTGCATCTAAGTTTTTAGCTGTCACCCCCTTCACGGCAGCCATTGCTTTGTATAAATGGGCAATACCTGGGCCTGAAAAAACCGTTTCGATTGAAACATGTGGGTGTTCTTTGCGCAATTCATTAATTAATAAAGCATCTAGCTCATTAACAGGCGCAAGCGACATGTGCCCGCCCTCAGAGCTTAATACAGCGCAAGATTGCGCCGTACGCACCAAACACGCTGCGCCAAAACCTGTACCTGGGCCCATAACACCAATATTTGCATTTGCATCGGCTTGACCAGGCTTAATAGTAATGTTTTGAGTTGCATCTAAATAAGGCGCTGCATAAGCAAATGCAGCAAAGTCATTAATTACTTCTAATTGGGTTAGATTAAAATGCGCTTTAAACTCGTTAACACTAAAGTGCCAACCTAAATTTGTTAAATGCACTTGACCTGCTTTTATAGGTCCTGCAACTGCCAAACAGGCGCGAGTAGGTGTTACGTGAGGAATAGTTGTTAAATACTGCTCAAGCGCGCTTTCTAAAGAACCAAAATTTGCACTAGGAAATATGTTAATATGTTCAATAACAAATTGGTTTGATTGCTCGTTAAAATCGGTAATTAATGCAAAGCGCGCATTGGTGCCCCCAATATCGGCAACAAGGATGGGGCTAAAATGGGCAGAAGAATTTTGGCTCATGGTATTATCTCTTTTGTGTAAGCGGCTTATGCTTGTTATTTTACAACGACCATGCGTTGTTATTTATACACTTTGAGCTATCACCTCAAAGTAGCTATCACAGTAAAAAAGGCTGCTATATAAAATAGCAGCTAATACGTTTTGACAACAAAATGATAAAACATTGACATTATGACACCGGTGTCATGACTAGATCAATAATAAATCGTAAAAAGCTTGAAATAATTCACTAATAGTCGAAAATGACACAATTATTTAGCATTTATTTAAGTTGTAACAATGAAAGGTAAAGCCACCTCATTTGACATAGCCCATTATGCTGGCGTTTCACAATCAACGGTATCTCGCGCTTTACGAAATAGTCCCCTTGTTAATGCAGAAACACGCAAGCGCGTTCACGACATAGCTAAGCAACTTAACTATAAAGTGGATAAAAATGCCAGCAACTTGCGTACTCAGCAAAGTAGTACCCTTGCGCTATTATTGTTTGAAGACCCAACATCAGATGAATCACAAATAAACCCTTTCTTTTTGTCTATGTTGGGCAGTATTACCCGTGCGTGTGCAAAAGAAGGTTATGACTTATTAGTCTCGTTTCAATCAGCCAGCGCTGATTGGCAAGCTGATTACGAAGACAGCCACAGAGCCGATGGCATAATTTTACTCGGCTATGGTGATTACATAGACTTTCAGCCCAAATTTAAAACCTTACTAGAGCAAAACACAAAATTTGTATGCTGGGGCGCCACCGTCGATAACCGCCCGGATCTAACCGTATGTTGCGATAACTACGGCGGAGGTAAACTAGCTGCAGGCCATTTAATTGCCCATAACCGTACTGATTGTGCGTTTATTGGTGATGCTTCTGATCACAGTCCAGAATTTTTTGCCCGCTTTCAGGGGTTTAAAGATGAGCTACTTACTAGTGGTATAACCATTAATGAGCGAAAAATGGCCAATGCTATTTCTACTGAGGAGTCGGGTTACCACGCTACGCGCTCACTCATAGCAAATAACATTAAATTTAACGCACTTTTTGCAGCGAGCGATTTAATCGCAATCGGCGCAATTCGCGCTTTAAAAGAAGCCAATATTAATGTTCCTAACGAAGTGGCCGTGGTCGGTTTTGATAACATAGCTATAGCAAGCTATATAAACCCACCGCTTACCACCATAGCGCAAGACACCACTGTTGCAGGACAAATGCTAGTAGAGAACCTGCTTAAATTAATACGTGAAGAAGAAGTGCAAAGCACCCTTTTACCGCCAGTGTTAATTGCCAGAGGGTCTAGTTAAGGGTTTATAACTCAACTTCATGTGCTTACTAAACACTAACCCCACTTAAATACAAAAAAGCCACGGCTATTAACCGTGGCTTTAATTTTAGATTTTGGACTAGCCTTATTGTAAAGCTTTCTCAACAACAGGGTAATGATCCCAAACTTGTTTGTCGCTCAGTGAGCGAACTAATTTAATATACTCAGCGTGAGTCCATGCCAGTGGGGTTGCTGAATTAGTGCCCTCACCTAGCTTGTAACCTGCTTTATTTACGCCTACGCCATCCCATACTTGCTCGGGTAACATAAGGCCGTTATTAGCAAATTGCTCTAAGCCTTTTACATAGCTGTTTTTAATTTGTGCTTGTTTAGCATCATCCAGAGCGTTGTTTGCATTCGCAGCTGCGATTTCGTAATGCCCGCGCTCACCGGTGAAAAATGGCCAAACACGACCGCGTTGACCTGGTGTGTTGCTACCACCTTCTGCATAGTTGGTGCCTGTTATTTCATCTTCACCGTAGCCGTCGTTACCATAGCGGCGGTAGCCTGCAAATGTGCCGCTGCCATCGTCAAAGCTAAAGCTGTATCTAACTTGTAAGTTATCTTCAAGCGTTTCGTCATCGTACTCTGGCAGTGTTTTAACAATGCTTTCGTCGTTAGCATCGCGAACGCCATAGCGTACTAGCTCTAAAAAACCGCCATCTAAAATTTGCTTTTTATTAAACCCTTCGCGGCCATTATTAGCGTTAATTTTAGTGTTTGAGTTTGCATCGGTATCTTGGCCTATACGAATAAAGTATTCGCCATCGCTATTCTCGCCTTTTAAGTTACCTTCGGTAGTAAACATGTGCGATTCAATATCGTTGCTGTATTTTTTAGCCGTAGCAAGGTAGCGCTTTGCGTTTTTATCATCGCCACTAAGCGTTGCAATATCGCTTGAGGTAATAAGGCCAGCGACTATTGCTGCAGTTGTTGAAGGGGAGTAACCTTCTTGCTCTTCCCAGCGCTCTTGCTGTGTTGCCGGTGGTGTAATTTGTGTGTCGTTCCACAAAATTTTAGCAAGCCCGCCATCCACTAAAAAATCAGCCGCGGGTTTTAACATTTTGCCGTACCAACTTTTTAGCTCTTCATCGCTAAGTACATTGGCCTTGTGTAACTTCCAGGCAAGCATTATAGGCATAGCTGTTTGGTCAAGCTGTACGCCTACCCATTCTAGTTCACCATCTACATGTGTTTTTTGTAAAAACCAGCCTGTATCGCCTTTATTGCCCGGCGTTTTGCTGTTTACTTGTACTTTTTCAAGGTATTCGAATGCTGTTTTTGCTGTGGCAGTATCGCCAAGCGCCATAAATGCCATGGCTACTTGATAAAAATCGCGCACCCACACCGCTTTATAACCTGTAGAACCCTCTTTAGCAGATACCGTTTCGCCCCATGGATTAGATAGAGAAGCAATTAATGCCCCTGCGTGTGTTTTATCTTCTTGTGCTTTTAATACCATGGCACTGGTGTATAAAAGCTTGCCGTTATCGGCGGTTTGCTCGACCATGCTATTGAGCGGCTTTAAGCTTTGTAAGTAATCTTGCCAGCCCAGCGCTTCCCCTTTTCCGTTATAGTGTTCAAGTACTGTTTGATACCCTTTTGCTAAGCTCTTTTTACCTTCATTTAAACTTTGCTGCTGCGTTTTGCCAAAGCTTAGAGCCAAATCAAAGGTGGTATTTGCGCTTATTTCACCAAGCTCTGCCAACATACTTACGTTACCAGCAGATTCGCCAGTATTTGTGTATTGGTTTTTTATAGATTGCGTTGTTTTAAGCGCGTTAATACCATCGCTTTCTCCTGTAAAGCCCACTGTTTTAGCTTTAAATGGGGTTGCTGATTGAAGTGATAAATAGTTATCGTCTTCCCATGCAACGAGGCCGTGATCTGTTGTTTTAGCAAAGTCACCTAAGCCGTTGTTGTTAATGTACGGATTAACAGACACATACGCTTTTAGCCCTTCAAGCTCAGTATTAAATATGCTACGTACAAACAGGGTTTGCCCGTCAGGGTCGGTAAATATGTGTTTTTCTAGGCTAAAGCGGCCTTGTTTATCAGTGCTTGTTACTTTATAAGCAAGCGAAAGTGGGCGACCTTGTGCATCTTTATATAAATAATCTATGGTGACATCTAATTCATCAGCTTCACTAACGGTAAAGTCTTTACCTGTAACAACAAATTGCATGTCTTTAATTTGTGCTTGGTGAATAAGCCCAAACATGGTTTCGGTGATCATACCTTTAGCAATTGAAAACCATACTTTAGATACATCACCCGTTGCAGCTGCATCCGTATATTGGCCGTTTTGGTATTGTTCAAAAGATGTACCAATACCTGTTTTACCTGCATAAGCCCAAAACGGCTCTGCACCTGGGGCACCAGGTGCCGATGTAACTTGTGCAGCGGTAGTTTCATCAGTCGTGCTTGTGTTTTGAGCGCCACAAGCCGTTAAACCTAACGTTAAAAGTGAGGCGGTGATAAGGTTGTATTTTCTCATTGTGTGTCCTTAATTTGAATTTTTAACGCGCATTACAGCAATGCCGGCAACAACAAACGAGGCTGCACCAATTAATAATGCGTAAATAGGCTGATTTGAAAATGCATGGCGTAAAATAAGCCCTAAAATACTGGCGGCAAGTAACTGAGGTATAACTATAAAAAAGTTAAAAATACCCATGTAAACGCCCATTTTGTTACTCGGTAGAGCATTACTTAACATGGCGTAAGGCAGCGATAAAATAGACGCCCAAGCAAAGCCCACACCAATCATAGGAATAAGTAACATTTTAGGGTCTTGAATAAGCATAAAGCTTGCAAGCCCTAATGCGCCCAGTAATAAATTAAAACAATGCGCGCCTTTTAACCCCATTTTTTTAACTAAAAACGGAATACACATAGCGGCAATAGCGGCAAAACCATTGTACGCGGCAAATAAAATGCCTACCCAGTCTGCACCATCGTTAAATGCTTGAGAGGTTGCATCGCTACTACCATAATGAAAGCTTGTAACTGCCGCCGTGGTATAAATCCACATGGCAAATAAAGTAAACCAGCTAAAAAACTGCACCCAAGCAAGCTGTTTCATGGCCTCTGGCATGGTAAATACATCTTGTACTACTTGGTAAAAACCACCTTGTGTTTTATTGGCACTTTTAAGTGCTGCTGCAATCCACTGCACAATACCGAACGCAAGTAAGCCACCAGCAAGTAGGTAAAGCTCTTTTTCAAGGGATAGCCCCATTACTAATGCAAGGGTTGCTAAACCCAGCACCAAAAAAATAATGGCCCCCTTATTAAAGTTAATATCAACCACGTTGCTTGTTGTAGGTTGAGCGCATTGTTTTTCAAAAGCCGCTAATTGCTCCGGGCTGTATTCTTTAGTTCGTGCCACGGTCCATAGCACGGCGACAAGTAACACCACCCCGCCCCAATAAAATGAGTATTTAACTGATTCAGGAATTTGCCCCGGTGCCGCGGTATTACTTACCTCAAACCAGTTGGTCATCATCCACGGTAACGCCGAGGCTAACACCGCACCAATACCAATAAAAAAGCTTTGTAAACCGTAACCTGTCGCACGTTGTTTTTCTGGTAGATTATCACCAACAAGCGCTCTAAATGGTTCCATGGTTACGTTGATTGACGCATCCATGATCCATAACATACCGGCGGCAATCCAAAGTGTTGGCGAGTGCGGCATAATAAACAACGAAAGCGTTGTGAGCACAGCCCCAACAAAAAAGAATGGACGGCGACGACCAAAGCGCCCCCACGTTTTATCGCTCCAGTAACCAATAATAGGCTGTACAATCAACCCAGTTAGCGGTGCTGCAACCCATAAAATGGGAATATCATCTACTTGTGCGCCTAATGTTTGAAATATACGGCTCACATTGCCGTTTTGTAGGGCAAAACCAAACTGTATGCCTAAAAAGCCAAAGCACATGTTCCATATCTGCCAAAAACTTAAATTTGGCTTATCGGTATTATTATTTTGATTATTCATTATTAGCCTTATTTATTAATACTGCGCTGCTAAATGCATCAAGTGTGAGGTTAAATGTAGCGCCTTGCGTATGAGCTTTAAGCTCGGTGGTGTGATTCTCAAGTAAATCATTTAATAGCGTATTTTCACTCATTGCAGCTAATTGTGCCTTTGATACATTAACTGTAATTGTTTGTGGCTGCTCGCTGAAGTTACTTAACACATACACACTTTGCTGACCTAAAGAGCGGGTAAAACCAACAACGCGCTCACTGCCTTCAAGTTTAAGAGGTGACATCTCTCCTCCCACTACAGCGGGTAATTTATTAAGTGACATAACCGCTTTGTAGTAATCACGAAGTGCGACTTGATCGGCGCTTAAATTAGCCCCATCAAATTTTCCGTTATTCATCCATGCTTGGTGCGCTGGTACGCCAATGTAATCAAAGATACTGGTACGTGTCGGCGTTCCAAACCCTGCGTTTTCAGAGCCATCCTCTCCCACGTCCTGACCAAAATATAAGAGGGTTGGCGAACGGCTGATCAAACTAGAGACAACTAAAGCAGGTTTACCCCACTGGGCATTACCGGCAAAGTCTGGGCTGGCGATACGTTGTTCGTCGTGATTTTCTAAAAAATGCAGCATGTGCTGCTCTATGTCGAGCACACTTTGATGCGCCTCAAAAATACTATTGGCGGGTTGTTTTAGTTGCATTATTGCTTTTAAGGTATCGTAAAAGCCGACCTTATCGTAAAGGTAATCCATTTTACCTTGTTGAATATACGCTCGGTACATTAACGGGTTATATACTTCGGCCAATAAAAAGGCGTCGCTTTTTTGCATTTTTATTGATGAATTTAAAAAGCTCCAAAATTCAACCGGTACCATTTCGGCCATGTCGAACCTAAAGCCATCTACCCCTTTGTCTAGCCAAAAAAGCGCAATATCTCTAAATTTGTACCAGCTATCTGGTAGCTCTTTATCTTGCCAAAACGCATAATGGGCATGGTAATCCTTGTCTTTATAGTCGTTGGGCAGCTGAGCAAAATCGAAACTACCATCTGGCTTAACACCATAATTTACTTTTACTGTTTCGTACCAGTCGTTAATATCGGGTTTTGGTGCACGGGCACCGTTACCTGTCCATTTAGCAGGCGTTTCATCAAAAAAGCCATCTGCAAGAGGGTGAGCCTTTCCACCTAGCGCGGTGTAGGTTGTAGAGGTAGGTACTTGAAATGACTGACCCGGCACATAATAAAAGTTGTTATTTTTATCGTACGTTTTGCTGGTGTCGTCTTGCGCGCCGAAATCCTCTACGCCTTTAGGCTTTCCAAGTGATTGATAATTTCGGGCAACATGGTTAGGCACTATATCAATAATGACTTTCATACCGTGACTATGTGTACGCTCTATAAGTGCAGTAAATTCATCCATGCGGTTTGATACGTTAACGGCTAAATCGGGGTTAACGTCGTAGTAATCTTTAATCGCGTACGGTGAACCCGCGCGGCCTTTTACTACATCGGGGTCATCTTGTGAAATACCGTAGTCGGTATAATCGCCAACTAGGGCGTGGTGTAACACACCAGTATACCAAACATGCGTGGTACCAAGTTCTTTAATGCCTTTAAGCGCTGCGTCGTTAAAGTCGACAAATTTACCTACACCGTTTTGCTCTTTAGTGCCCCAAGGCACATTGGCTGTTTCGGTATTACCAAACAACCGAGTAAATACTTGATATACAACCGGCTTGGTAAGCTCATTTTGCGTGTGTACAGGTGTTTGCTGTTGTTCAGGTTTGTTATTTTCTGAACACCCAGTTGTAACAAGTAAGCTGCACAGTACTGCGGATACATAAACGGATTTTTTCATTGCGTGTCTTTTGTCAGTATTGTTATTAACTTTATACTAAAGATTACTGCAGCAACCATACAGTTGCTGCATACGTATTCAGGTCACTATTGTGGCGTATTTATAACGAGTACCGTTGCGCTCATCGCTGGTAATTCAATGGTTTTTCCCAGCTTTTGTGTTTTTTGAGTAAATAAATTAAATGCTGTTGTGCTGTTAGGCATCACCTCTTGCATATACCCAATATTTTTTTGTAGCGTTTGCGTGTTTTTATTCATAAATACCAACACTGTTTGCTCGTCGCTAATACGCGCATAACTATAAACCCCTTGTTGAGGCGTAAAATGTACGAGTTTACCTTTATCTAATGCTGAGCTATTTTTTCTAAAGTTAAGCAGCGTACTAATGGTGTTATGCATCTCTTTTTGCTGTTTTGTTAACCCCTCTTTGGTAAAGGCATTACGTGTTTGCCCTTCAAATCCACCTGGGAAATCGATTCTAATATCACCATGGTCTTTACTGGGGGTGTTATCTAATAGCACTTCCGTACCGTAATACATTTGCGGTATACCACGGGTGGTTAAAAACAAGGTCATTGCCATTTTAGTTTTAGCTACATCTTGGCCAAGTTCAGTGTAAACACGGCTCATATCGTGGTTATCGGCAAATACCATAATGTTATTGGTATCAGGGTATAAAAAGTCATTCGCTAACGATTCATATACTTTAACCCAGCCCGTGTTCCAGCTCTCATCTTCATTTAGCGCTTGAATTACCGACTCTTGCAACGAAAAGTCCATCACGCTTGGTAAGCTTGATGTATAGCCATCTTGATTATGCTTACCACGTTGCCAGTAAGAGGCAATAGCAGGGTTAGACGTCCACTCTTCGCCAACAATATTAAAGTCTGGGTACTCTTGCATTATGGCTTTTGTCCAATCACTCAAAAATGCTTTATCTGAATATGAATAGGTATCGACACGTATGCCGCTTAAATCGGCGTATTCTATCCACCAAATCGCATTTTGAATTAAGTATTCACTTACCAGTGGTTGGCGCTGATTTAAATCAGGCATGGTTTCTACAAACCAACCATCGTTAAACTGGCGTTTGTCGTATTCACTGGCGTGTGGGTCTTGTATGGTTTGGCGTGCATGGCTGGTGGCATTTTTGCCTTTATTAAACTCACCATTAAAGTTAATCCAATCTTTAGTGGGTTTATCTTTAACCCATGTATGCTCAGAGCCAAAATGGTTAAGGACCATATCCATAACCAGACCTATCCCCTGCTCTTTTGCTTTTACTGATAGCGTTTTGTATAACTGGTTTGAGCCCATACGCGGGTCAACTTTATAAAAGTCTGTAATTGCATAACCATGATAAGAATAGTTAGGCATGTTGTTTTCAAGCACTGGGGTTAACCAAAGCTGTGTAACACCTAAATCGTTTAAATACGGTAGTGCGTTTATAACGCCCTGAATATCACCACCGTGGCGCCCCCCTTTTATGCTCGGGTTTGCTGCTTCTAACATGCTAGGGACGGTATCGTTTTGTTTGTCACCATTAGAAAAACGATCAGGGTTAATTAAATAAAGCGTATCAGCTGATGTAAACCCTTGACGCCGTGCGCTGTTTTTATCTCGTTCAAGAAGTGGAAACTCAAAGTTATTGCTTGTTTCGCTGCTATTAAATTCAAGTGTTCCGGCTTTAGCTTCGTCGGTAATGGTAATATTTAAAAATACATAATTTGGATTATCTGTACGGGTTATTTTATTTAACTTAACGCCGTTGTATTTAGCTAATTTAATTTGCTCGTTTGCAATGTTTTGCTCATGCACCATGATGGTTATGGTATTTTTGTTCATGCCAACCCACCAATTAGCGGGCTCAACGTCAAGTGCGTAGCTAATGGTTGGTAAAGTACAGGCACTTACAAGTAAAAGTTTATTTAAAAGTTGCATCATCAGGCCTTTTTAATTTTTGCTAAAAATTCTTTATGAGTAGGTAGCTGTTCTACCGTTGAAGTGATCAAAGTATTTAATGTGGAAAATAAATCGTTAAGTTGTTCACTACTGAGTGAGTCAACAATACTGTTGTAATCTTCAGGGATAAGTCCTTGGCCTATAAATACTTGTTGCCAAGCAACTTCGGCAAATAATTCGTCGTTCTCGCGCACGACTTTGCCAGTTTCCTTAAATAACTCGAGCTTGTGGGCCAATGAGTCAGGTATGTCCATTTGCTTGCATTGTCGCCAAAATGGAGAGTCTTCTCGCTCAGTTAGCTTATAATGCAAAATTATAAAATCACGAATGTGTTCTATTTCAGTTACGCTTTGCCTATTAAATTCAGTAACTAACGCATCGCTAATCCCATTATGCGGAAACAACTTTATTAATCGGGTCACGGCGCTTTGTATTAAATGAATACTGGTTGACTCTAACGGCTCTAAAAAACCACTGGCAAGACCAACCGACACCACATTTCTGTGCCACTGTTTTAACCGCCGACCTGTTTTAAATTTTATAACACGTGGTGCTGTAATCGGTTCAGCTGACAAATTATTTAATAATAACTGCGTTGCCGCATCGTCAGATAAATAACGGCTACAGTACACCAAGCCGTTACCGATTCTGCTTTGCAGAGGTATTTGCCACTGCCAGCCCGCGCTGTGTGCAATTGAACGCGTGTAAGGTTTTAGCTCGTCTGTACCTTTTGACTGCACCGCCACCGCGCTATCACACGGTAAATAATGAGCCCAATCTACAAAACCTGTGTTAAGGGTTTGCTCTATTAATAAGGCGCGCTGGCCAGTAGCATCTATAAAAAGGTCACCGTTTATTTGCTGTGAGTTATCAAGGGTTAAAGATTTTATATTCCCTGATAGCGGACATTGTTCAACCTGCTCAATTTTGGCATCAACATGCTCAACACCACGTGCCACTGCGAGATTTTTTAAAAACTCAGCATATAAAGTGGCATCAAAGTGATAGGCATAACTCAAGCCGGGTAATTGCGTATTAGGAATGGTATTTAAGGGTGCAAACTTATGTTTTTTTGCTGCTTGGTAATTTAATGAAAAATCCCATAGGCTGTTTTCAGAGCCTGTAATTTTTCCTTTTATCCAAAAATTGTAAAAATCGCAAAAGGGGAAGTCTTTTCCAAATGAGCCAAAAGCATGCATGTAGCTATGAGAGGTGTTTTTCCAATTTTCGAACTCAATTCCTAATTTTATAGATGCATGTGTAGTGTTTATAAAATCTTGCTCGTTTATACCCAGTGCGTTGTTAAGTTGAATAATAGGCGGAATGGTCGCTTCACCCACGCCTATCGTGCCAATAGTGCTTGATTCTATAAGCGTTATTTTAATCACTTTACCTAACACTTTATTAAGCAAAGCAGCTGTTATCCACCCTGCCGTACCCCCACCAGCGATTACGACGTGTTTTATTGGTTTCATAGTAGTGTCCACGTTTAGCCCCACAAAATGATTAGGTAATATTGCGGATTAATATTAGATAAAGTAGCTATAAAAAAGCCCTTGTAAAACAAATTACAAGGGCTCCTACACACAACCTTTATTATAGCTTGTAGCTAAAGCCTAACAAGTAAGTACGCCCGTAATCTTGGTAGTCACGAACTTGCAGCGCGTTATCGCCAGAAAGCGATGTAAACGGCTCTTCTGTTAAGTTTTGAACTTGGAACTGAATTGATAACCCTTCAAGGCTTTCAACACCAGCTTCAGAGAAGTCATAACCTGCTTGCACATCCCAAATAGTCTCACCCAGAATGTCAACTTGTTGAGTGTCAAAACCTAACCCGTATACATCACCTTTAAAGGCACTACGTTTACGCATGCTGGTACGCAGTTGAATACCGTTCATTTCGTAATAAACCGTCAAGCTTTGAATTTTGTCAGACAGACCAGGCAGTTCGTACTCATTACCGTTTTGATCTTCAATATCAGACTCAATACCGGTATGGCTTGCAATTAAACCAAAACCTTCAAGTGACGGGTGGAATATTTTAAATGGAAGCGCGAGAGATAGCTCGTAACCGTATAAATCACCCCCACCGCCATTGACTTTACCGCTACCTGTGCCCTCAGATGTTGCAGGAATTTCGCCTGTTGATGGGTCAGCAACGCCAGACATATCAATTTCGTAAGTGCCGTCAAAAATCCACTGCGTTAAGTCTTTATAGAAAAATGCAGCAGAGAAGTAACCTTCATCACTAAAGTAGTTTTCGTACGTTAAATCGTAACCAGTTGCCTCTTTAGGCTCTAAGTTAGGATTACCACCGGATACTGACCAAAAGTTACCGTTTTCATCAGGTGTTGTATTGTATGATGCGTCGATAGAGGCATTCATTTCATCCAAACGGGCACGAGAAATTGTTTTAGCGGCACCAAAACGTACTGTTTGCTGCTCATCAATTGCAAGTGATAAGTTCAAACTCGGTAATACGTGAGAGTAATCGTGGCTAATATTGGTAGGTGATGCCACAACAATACCATCTACAGTGCTAAATGCATTACCTTGCGATGATTGGTCGGTATGAACGTAACGTACACCTATGTTACCCGTTAACGCTAAGCCGTTTACTTCGGCATTAAGATTAGCTTGTGCAAATGCAGAGGTGATTTCTTCTTTAACTGTCCACGATTTAGTTAAATGACTAGTATTCGTTAAGCTTTCATCCAGTAAGTCGTAGTAGCCGTCATTAACAAGACCATTTACATCGTAGGCAATCATATCGCCCATGCCAATAAAGCCTAAGTCAACACTCCCCATACGATATTGCTCTGGCACAGTTAGCATGCCAGGATTATCAAGCGAAAAGTCAGATAACGTCATAAAGAAACCTTGCGAATCTTTTGTTTTTTCGCGTTCTTTATAAGACATACCAAACTCAATAGAGCTGAAGTATTCGTTTTCTAATACTTTTGATGCCGCTAGCTTTAACGTAGATAGTTCATCTTCAATCGTTGGTGCATTAATGAAACCGTCTTGCGCTTGGTTTTCATACTCAGTGCCCGTTAAACCATATTTATCGTTTAAGGCAGAGCTTGCCCCCCATGATAAAGGGCCACCTAATTGTATTAGGCTGTAATCACTGTAATCTAAGTCATGAGTAAACGTAGCGCCAGTATTCCCACCATTAAAGGTGTAACCTAAGTTATCTGCAACACCACGAGAATCGCCGCGTCCTGTACCTGAGTAACTTTCAAGGCTCCATATTTTGCGATCAACTTGCGAATAACTGGCATCAAATTCTACTGACCATGAATCGTCAATATCGTATTTAGTATTAAAACCAAACGCGGTTAGCTCTGCTTCACGCTCTTCGTAGTCGTTGCGAACAACCACGCGCTGTCCATTAGTTACCGCACTGGTAATAAAGCCGCTTTCTGCATCTACAGATACACTTGCAGGGTCAATCGAACCTTGGCCCCATGCAAATGGAATTTCGATACCACGTAAGATTTTTTCATCAGTAAAATCAACATACAATGCATCAAACGTCATGTTTAGTTTGTCTGTTGGAGCCGCTTCTAATACAAGCATGGCTGAATCACGCTCAAGTGTTGATGAACGCACAAATGGTTTTGCGCCACCTAAAATTGAGTACGTATTACCATCATCAGCAGTAAACTCTGGGTAACCCCACGAGTTCCAACGTTTTTCTTGGTTTGGTGAGCTCATGGTGTTTAGTGCAAATGCAACACCTATAGTGTCATCAGCAAACTGATCAATGTATGAAATAGTACCGCGGTAACCATCGTCGTTACCGTCTGGGTTTAGTTTATCAAAGCTGGTTTGCTCGTATTGGCCATTAACTTGGAATACACGCTCGCCTTTACTTAAAGGACGCACGGTTTGCATGTTAATAACACCGGCAATACCTTCGGCTTCGATACTTGCGTTAGGTGTTTTATATACAGTAACGCCGCTCATGATTTCTGAAGGGTAAAGGTCAAACTCTACGCCGCGGTTATCGCCAATAGATACTTGCTCGCGGCCGTTAAACGTAGTACCACTTTCGTTTTCACCAAAACCACGAATTGATACTCTACTTGCACGACCATCTAGGCGCTGCGCCGTTAAACCAGGTAAGCGTGCAATAGACTCAGCAATTGAAGAGTCAGGTAGTTTACCTATATCTTCTGCAGAAATAGATTCTACAACCTGTGTAGAAAAGCGTTTGGTGTTGATAGATTCAACAACACTGCCACGGAATCCTTTTACTTCGATAACCTCAACGTCATCATTTTTAACTGTATCTTCTTGCGCTGCTACAGAGACAAAGCTTGCTAATCCGGCAGTTGCCATTGCCAACGTTAATATACTTGGTTTGAACATAGACATGATGTTTTTCCCGTTACCCATATTGTGATACCCGCTTCTTTATTTGAGTGATAGTCAAACAGGCGAGCTAATTTTGTTGTCAGCATCAATATTAACGCTCGAATTATTTTATTAACAACTTTATGCATACGTATTCAAAACTATGCAACGCGTTAAAAATTAACACTTAATTCACAATAAAACCTCTAACCCACTGATTTTAATATTATTATTTTGGTGCAATATGATTGTTAATGAATTTTATAAAAATACATTTGTTCGCACTATAAATTACTCACAATACAGGGTGTAAATAGCGTTAAATAAAGCATTTTTTAATATTTAAATAAGTTATTTTCATAATTTCCGTTTTGTGAAATTGGTAAGACCATTCACCTCTTTCACCAATACCGTGCAAGCCTTTTAAAATAAGCACCAAAATAGACCCGCACTGTTTTATTTATAAGTAAAAAGAATGATTGGTAAAGTTAGTAATAAAAACACAGCACCTTTAATACACCTTCTTAAAAGTACTTTTAACTAAGTAAATTAACTGCATACGTATGCAGGCTTTTTACAGTGTAGCCCCCTTCACGTATGCTTTTTGAAAGTTTAGCGATTGTTTCAATCGAACTAATAACAATATAAATACTGTGTGGAACGACGGAGAAAAGCATGGCCCAACAGCAGTGGTATAAAGGTGCGGTTATTTATCAGGTTTACCCGCGAAGCTTTCAAGACAGCAATAACGATGGTATTGGTGATCTTAAAGGGATAATTAATCGCATTGATTACATTAAAAGCTTAGGCGTTGACGCTATTTGGATTTCTCCTTTTTTTAAATCCCCAATGAAAGATTTTGGCTATGATATTAGCGATTATCGCGACATAGACCCGATTTTTGGTGACTTAAACGACTTTGACGAATTAATAGATCAAGCACACAAACGCGACATCAAAATTATTATTGACCAAGTGTTAAGCCATACTTCAGACCAACATCAGTGGTTTTTAGACAGCCGCGAAAACCAAAACAATGATAAAGCAGACTGGTATGTATGGGCGGATGCTAAAGACGATGGTACAGCACCTAATAACTGGCTTTCTATTTTTGGTGGCGGTGCATGGCAATGGGAGCCTCGTCGTGGTCAATACTATTTACATAACTTTTTAACCGAACAGCCAGATTTAAACTTTCATAACCCTAATGTAAGAAAAGCTGTGTTAGAAAACGTAGAGTTTTGGCTTAAAAAAGGTGTGGACGGTTTTAGGTTAGACGCTATTAACTTTTGCTACCACGATGCACAATTACGTGACAATCCAGCAAAGCCTAAAGATAAACGCCAAGGCCGTGGCTTTAGTGAAGATAACCCGTATGCGTTTCAGTACCACTATTATAATAACACCCAGCCTGAAAACATTGAGTTTATGCAAGACATACGTGCATTACTTAATAAGTACCCAGGCACTGTGTCACTGGGTGAAATCTCATCAGAAGATTCATTAGCAACAATGGCAGAGTATACTCAAGGCGGTGATAAGCTGCACATGGGCTACAGTTTTGAGCTATTAACTGATGACTACTCAAGCGAATACATTAGAGAAACCGTACAAACACTTGAGCAACGTATGCTTGAGGGTTGGCCGTGTTGGGCGTTTAGCAATCACGATGTAGAGCGCGTAGCGAGCCGCTGGAGCCAAAATGGTGAAATTAACCCAGCACAATGCAAAATGTTGACTGCTTTATTAGCGTCGTTGCGTGGTAGCGTATGCATGTACCAAGGTGAAGAGCTTGGCTTAGGTGAAGCTTCTGTTGCATTTGAAGACCTACAAGACCCTTACGGCATTACGTTTTGGCCAAACTTTAAAGGCCGTGATGGCTGCAGAACACCCATGCCGTGGGATGACAATGACTCAGAACATGCAGGTTTTAGTAATACCAAACCTTGGTTACCGGTAGATAACGCGCACACTCAACGTGCTGTATCTGTTCAAGATAAAGATTCAGACTCTATACTTAATGCCTACCGTGAGTTTATGGCATGGCGTAAACAGCATGCTGTGTTATTAGAGGGCGACATTGAGTTTATTGATACTGCTGAGCCTGTACTCGCTTTTTACAGAACATTAAATGAGCAAACTATGCTGTGTGTGTTTAATTTAGCACAAACCAATCAAACATTTGAGCTGACTAAAACAGTGACTGAAGCGCATGACTCATTATCTCATTGTAATGCCACACTAGATGGTAATACGTTAAACATGAGCGGCTTTGCGTGCTATTTCGCTTTTGTAAATTAATAAAGCTCTAACAGATAGTTGAAAGCCCGATTTATCGGGCTTTTTTGTGCGCCTAACACTTGTGGACGCTTTAGTAGGTATGAAACTAAATAGCTGCTAGCGCATTATTAAACTAACTTTTTTAATGTGATTGTGTTTTGCTATTTAAATAATCAGTGAGTGCAAATAATACACCAGAGCTCACAAAGGTAACATGGATAATCACCTTCCAAAATAACTCATCACTTGAGTGAATATTTGAATTAATAAATACCTTTAAAAGCTCAACCGCAGATATGGCAACAATTGCACTAATTAACTTCATTTTTAAGCCAGAAAAACCAACTTTCCCCATCCACGATGGCCTATCTTCATGGTCATCAATATTAAGCTTTGAAACAAAGTTCTCATAACCACTAAAAATTATAATAAGTAATAAACCAGCCAGTAAAGCGGTATCAACGAGGGTAAGTATACCCACTAATAACTCTTGGTTTGTTGCACTAAAAGTGGCAATACCCATTAAATAAAGTTGCTTAAAAAACTTTATTAATAGCAATATAACAGCAAATAGTAAGCCTACAAAAAACGGTGCTAATAACCAGCGACCTTTAAATATAAGCGACTCTAAGCCCTGCTCTACTTTGTGTATTTTGCGAGGCGTATTAGTTGTTTTTACTTGATGTTCTGACATTAACGTATCTTTTTATAAAAAAGCGACCTTAGCTTATAATTTATTTAAGCACAATTACTTATACAATTATTTAAGCGTAATCTACTCATCTTGACGATAAAAATTTTTCGTTATCTTTTATTTTAATTTCGTTTAAAAATCACTATACCAACAGAATTGTTCTGCATTGGGCACTGTTTAAATACCACTTTAAAATGTATTTAAATCGTCAAACTATTTATTTAGGAATCAACAAATGAATAAAGCATTGCTAGCGTTAATAGTTGCGCCACTTTTTTCTGTTTCTGCAACAGCTGCCATCGCAGACGATGCACCTGCTGCTTCTGCACAAACAATTAAAGAATACACAGATATGTGTGTAAACTGGGCTAAAGATGACGATGTAGCGAATGAAGACCTTTTAGGTTACGTACTTCAATGTGTAAATGATGAACTGGAGTCTGAAGGTTATAAAAAAGTATCATCTGTAAAAATTTAAATTATGCGCATATATGTGGCTAACAAAGCCATTGCGAAGCATATGAACTTATAAAAAAACCGGAACGACACAGGCTGTGCGTTCCGGTTTTTTACTGGCTAAAAAACAAGTAACGGGTTAGTTACTCTTCTTCTTTTTTAGCTTTTGTCTTTTTTGCAGGCGCTTTTTTAGTAGCAGCCTTCTTTTTAGGTGCTGCTTTTTTCTTCGCTTCTTCTACCCATTTACCCGCTTCGTAGTGTGCGGTCCAGCCTGTGGCTTTTCCGTCGACTTCAGTCATCACGTATTGCGCTTTATTTTTACGGCTATAACGTACTACCGCTAAATTACCATCAGGATCTTTTTCTGGTGCATCAGCTAAATAATAAAACTTAGGTGAAATACGGTCTCTAAAACGCTTTAGCTCGGCCACTTTAGGCGCGCGCGTCTCGCGTGATTTAGGAAAAGTATTAGCCGCTAAGAAAATACCCGCAGCCCCGTCACGTAAAACAAAATAAGCTTCTGACTTTTCACATTCAAGTTCAGGTATGTGAACAGGGTCCTCTTTTGGTGGCGCAGCTTCGCCGTTTTTAAGTAACTTACGCGTATTTTTACACTCTTCGTTGTTACAACCAAAATACTTACCAAAACGGCCCGATTTAAGCTCCATGTCTGAGCCACATTTATCACATTCGATAATAGGCCCATCGTACCCTTTAATTTTAAAGGTACCTTGCTCAACTATATACCCTTCACAAGCAGGGTTATTACCACAAACATGTAATTTACGAGTTTCGTCTATTAGATAAGAGTCCATAGCCGTTTCACAGATTGGGCAGCGTTTCATTTGCATTAATGTTTCTGTTTCAATGTCCTCAACATCAGCAGCAACCGCTTCATCCCCTGAAACTAAGTTCATTGTGGTTGTACAGCGCTCTTTAGGCGGTAAGTTATAACCTGTACACCCTAAAAATACACCTGTAGATGCCGTGCGAATACCCATTTTTCTAGCACATGTAGGACAATCAATGTCGGTTTCGACCATTTGATTCAAGCGCATACCGCCCTGCTCTGGCTCATCTTTGGCTATATTTAATTGCGTAGAAAAATCAGCATAAAACTTATCAAGCACCTGGGTCCATACACGCTCGCCTTCGGCGATGTCATCTAAACGCCCTTCCATTTTTGCAGTAAAGTCAAAGTTCATTAAATCAGTAAAGTTTTCGACTAAACGGTCGGTAACTATTTCACCCATTTTTTCGGCAAAAAAGCGACGGTTTTCTACTCTTACATAACCACGGTCTTGAATAGTCGAAATAATTGAAGCGTACGTAGATGGACGTCCAATACCACGTTTTTCTAGCTCTTTTACTAAACTTGCTTCACTAAAGCGCGCTGGTGGTTTAGTAAAATGCTGTTTAGGATCAAGCTCAATTAAGCTCAGTACTTCGCCTTCTTTAACAGCAGGAAGAGACTGATCTTCTTCATTCTTTTTACGCACTGCTGGCTGTACTTTAGTCCAACCATCAAAGCGTAATACTCGACCTTTTGCTTTAAGTTGGAAGTCGCTAGCGGCCACAGTAAGCGTTGTAAGGTCATATTCTGCAGGTACCATTTGGCACGCTACAAATTGACGCCATATTAGCTCGTAAAGCTTTTTAGCGTCGGCATCGACACCTTCAACATGGCCCGAAAGCACAGTCACACTTGAAGGACGAATCGCTTCGTGCGCTTCTTGCGCGTTACCTTTAGAGCTATAGCTGATTGGATCTTTTGGTAAATACTTGGCACCAAACTCTTGGGTTACATAATCACGACACATTTCAACCGCATCTTTAGACAGATTAGTTGAGTCAGTACGCATATACGTGATGTAACCACCTTCGTATAAACGCTGTGCAAGCATCATGGTCTTTTTAACGCCATACCCTAAACGGGTGCTAGCAGCTTGTTGCATGGTTGAAGTGATAAAAGGTGCGCTTGGGCGGCTTTTACTTGGTTTTTCTTCAACATTTATTACTTTATATTCCGCGCTCTCAAGCGTTTTGACTGCAGCAGTAGCCTGAGCCTCATTAACTGGCTTAAATGGCTTGCCTGCTTGTTTAGTGACTTCTAAGCGTAATTGTGACTCGCTATTTTTAACATCGGCGTGTATATCCCAAAACTCTTCTGGAATAAACGCTTTAATTTCACGTTCGCGCTCTACTAATAAACGAACCGCAACCGACTGTACACGCCCTGCTGAAAGACCACGTGCTACTTTTGCCCATAATAACGGCGATACCATAAAGCCCACTACACGGTCTAAAAAACGACGTGTTTGTTGGGCATATACCATATCGGTATTTAGCTCACCAGGAGTTTCAAACGCTTGCTGAATCGCATTTTTTGTAATTTCGTTAAATACAACACGTTTGTATTTTTCAGGCTCACCACCAATAATTTCTTGAAGGTGCCAAGCAATTGCTTCCCCTTCTCTATCCAAATCCGTTGCGAGATAGACTTGGTCTGCATTTTCGGCCAGCTTTTTTAACTCTTGAACTACTTTTTCTTTACCTGGCAAAATTTCGTAATGTGGCTCCCATCCTTTTTCAGGATCAATCCCCATACGTGCAACTAAGTTTCTGTAATCTCGTTGCTGTTTATACGCTGCTTTTTCTTCAGGCTCCATTTTACGAACTTCAGCTGGCGTTTTAGTCGCCGGTACTTTAGCTTTACTCGAACCTGATGTAGGTAAATCACGCACATGTCCAATACTGGACTTTACGATGAAGTCTTTACCTAAGTATTTATTAATTGTTTTAGCCTTAGCAGGTGACTCTACAATTACTAGCGATTTGCCCATAGTTGCCTATTTCTAACCAAATATTTAAATGTGTTTTGCCGACATAAACGGCGCGAATATTTATAGGTATATCTACAAACACCTATTGTTACAAGCTTTTAATACAAACTTTTCAGTATTTACTGAATAAACAAACAATTTTTGTAGTTAAATTATACAAACCAGTGTTTTTCAAATAATTGCTGTGGAATATATAGAACACAAATAAAAAAGCCAACCTTAAGGTTGGCATTTTTTACATTACCGCGTTTATAAATCGTCGGTTACGGTTACAGAAAGTGTACTTTCTAAACCAGAAGGCGCTTCAGCAGTAACAGTTAAAATACCGCTAAACTGCTCGTTACCCCCATCTAAATCTTCTCGCGTAATACCAAAAGATAAACCAACAGGAACAATACTCGTGGTATTTGGGTAAGTATAGTTATCGGTGCCTGTTAAAATACCATTGTCTGTATCAATAGAAATAGTAGTTTCAGCTGGCATTGGGTTATTGTATATGTCTGCTATAAATACCGTAAGTCCTAAACTCGCTGTGCCAGATGCAGTTTGAGTTAAATCAATTGCATCAACCTGACACATTAACGCGCTAGTAGGGTCGTTTTGTACACGGCGTACAAGTGGGCTTGCAGGGTCGCTGTTTACACGCACCTCTGAAGCGGTTGCCCCTGCAATAGCAGAACAATCATCAGCGTATGTAACTAGTCTAAAGAATGCAGTATCTCCTGACATTACGATTTCTTGGTTTTGAAAAACGTTAACCATTTGACGGCTACAAATACCGGCAAGTTCGTCTTCTTCGCGACACAGCAAACCGTTATACAAACCATTTTCTGTAGTCCAGGTCCCATTTCCATCAAAATCAACAAACTCTTCAAACTCATCGCCCGTTGAATTATCACGTGAACATGGGTCTGTACCATCGTTACAGTCTTTGCCACCATAAGTGCCATCTTCATTATTATCGATAAAGGCTTCTGGAATATCGAATAAATCATCAAAGAAATCTTCACTGTCAAAGTAGCCGTTTCCATTTAAATCAGAGAACGTTTCTTCACCAATAGCATAAGCATGCACAGTAGCACGTCCACCCAGCGGTAAATCAACTGTTAAGTCATTATTTAAAATACCTAATGGGCAAGGTAAGCCGCCATCACACTTTTGAGCAATGGTATTTTCATACATCGAATCAGTAAACGGGCGTGGGTTGCTACTGGTCCACGTGACGCTACACACACCATTCGTGGTGGTACAGCTTGGTTCTATAACGCCCCCTTCTGTTATAAAGGTAACAGCTGTTCCATCTGGTACAGGGTTGTTAAAATGATCAGCAAGACGCGCGTTAACCGACACCGTATTACCATCAACATTTAATGCGTGAGGGTTAAAAATAGAACGAGAAAGCGAAAAGCTATTTTGATCGGCAATACCTGTACTTACTACAAGTATGTCTGAAGGTGCTGTTACGATAACCGTATCGCCATCAACCTCTTCTTCGCTAGATGCAATAACGCGTACAGGTGTAGCAATTGAACCAGATTGAACAGAAGTCGTTACTTCACCGCTGGCATTAGTAATTGCACTAGCAGTACCTAATGTTATACCACCTACTGCTGTAGACAACTCAAAGTTCACAGTTCTAGACGCTAAATCGTTGCCATTTGAATCAACAAGTTTAAATGTTACTTCAGAAATTTCAGTTCTGTCAGCGCCACCGGTTCCTTTTAATGCGATAACTGGTTCAGTAACTTCTACAAATTGTAAAAAGCCAATATTAGCAGGCGATACATTAATAGTCGTACTAGCAGACACCGTATCACCGCCTGTAATTACAGTCGCTGTAATTATATCGCCACCTACACAAGTAAGTGGACGGTATGTAGAGCGCGCAAAGCCGCCAATGCTGGTTACTGTCTCGTCTATAAGGGCTTGGCCAGAGCCAACACAACCAGATGAAAACTCAACAGTAAGTGGTGTTGTGTATAGCTCACCATCTTTTGAAATTTCAATTGAAATAAGTGCTGTTGCACCAGCAGCTAATAGCTCGTCCTCTGCAAGTGAACTGCTAATGGCAATTTCAACATCTACAGCAGCAATTTGAAATGCTTTAGTTAAAGCGCTATCAAGAACAGATACGGTAATTTCACCAGCACCTACATCTTGTCCTGGCACTATATCTAAAAGTGCAATACCGTTTGCATCAGTAATGGCTGTGCCCGTTGAAGGTGTAATTGAGCCAATTGTTGTGCTTGCTGTTACCAAAGTTTGTGAAAGTGGTGTTGTCGAATTTTCATTTGTGACTTGTACGTAAAGAATCGCGGTTGAATCACCAGAAATACTCGTCACAGTGTCACATTGGCTTGCATCTCTTTGTGATTTAAAGTCTGCAGGACAATTTTGTAAAATAGAAAAGCTAATATCGGCAGTACTTTGGTCTGGATTTACAGCATCCCCTTTTGTATAAAAACCCAGAGTTTGTTCAACGCCTTCGTACTGGGCTGTTATAACACCTGCCCCTTCAACAGTTCCCGACGTTAAATTAATTGATGCAACGCCGCTGCCATTTGTGAGTGCAGTACCAATACTTGGAATTAAGTTTCCTAATGTTGATGAGAAGTTTACAACCGCCCCTTCAACTTCAACGCCATCACCGTCTAATATAGTTGCTTTAACTACCGCACTGTCAGCGGCGCTGATTGTACTAATTTCTGATAAAGTCGTTGAAGAGGTAAGGCTCAAACCGATAGAAAAGTCTAGCGACTCACCTTGAATGGGTGCATCACCTTCGGTCGTAAACGTGTAACCGTCCGAGCTAAAAACTGTATTTTCATTATCGGTGTAAGTTGCGACAATTGAGCCAGCCCCCGCTTCAGTCCCCGCAAGTAAGCTAATTGTTGCAATGCCCTGTTCGTTCGTTAAAGCAGTGCCATTAGTAGGGTTTATACTACCTAAACCAGTAAGCACAAACTCAATTAATTCGTAAGGAGCTGGTTCATTATCAATTAATAGCTCAACTTGTGCAGTAGCAGGGTTTAAATAATCAACACTTCGCGTTACATCTCCAGATGAATCAACAAGTGAGACGCTCAATTGTGGATCTGTTGATTGAGCACCATCCGATTCAAATGCAAACGTGTCAGTATAACTTACACCATCTAGCGTATAGGTTGCGGTGACTTCACCAGCTCCTGCATTTTCACCAGCGGTAAGTTCTATTGACGCTATACCGTTTGACTGGGTCAAGGCTGTGCCTGTGATAGGGTTTAGTTCACCTATAGAGTCTGCAAGGGTAAAAGTAATACGCTCACCTGAAACTGCATCGCCATCTTCATCCTCTAAAGTTGCTCTAAGTTCTAAAGGAGCAGTGGCTGTGACAGTGTTTGACTCAGTGTCACTAGATTGGGTGTAACCCTTTAAAGTTACCGTATAAGTGGATGTTTCTGTTGTAGAATCGTCATCATCTCCGATGGTGCCGTCTTTTTCGATTGTTCCACCACCACCACAAGCGCAAAGCAAAATGCTAAATAGTGTAATGCTGAGTAGTCGCGTTAAAGGCATTGACCTCTCCCTAGCGTTGTTATTATTTACTAATAGTCGTTTACCTAATATTAACCTATAACTTAGTCTAATATCACAGTTTTTTATCACTTTTTTGTGTAAAAAATTCTGCAAAGGTTATTTTTTTCTGTAGTAAATATTTCCTTGCTGGTAGTCTATGGCAAATTTGAAAAAATAGATTAGGGAATATGTCTAAAATACGTTCAATGAGTTTAACTACCCGTATCATGATAGGTATGGCACTGGGTATTGCAGTAGGCTTTTTATTTCAGGCTATATTAGCTGGTGAAGACGATTATCTAATTCCTCTTGGGTTATTCTCTTTGCCAATTAAAGCTTTTTTTGTAGATGGTCTTTTCCATGTTGGCGGACAAATTTTTATTGCCAGTTTAAAAATGCTGGTTGTGCCGCTCGTATTCGTATCACTCGTGTGCGGTACGTGTAGCTTGAGCGATCCTAAAAAATTAGGGCGTTTAGGTGGTAAATCTATTGGCTTATATTTAGTAACAACCGCGGTGGCTATTACTGTCGCTATTTCGCTGGCGTTGTTATTTAACCCTGGCCAAGGCATTGCACTGCCATCAGATGCAAGCTTTAATGCCAAAGAAGCCCCTACACTGGCGCGCGTTATTATCGATATGTTCCCGACTAACCCATTTGAAGCTATGGCAAAAGGCAACATGCTACAAGTTATTGTGTTTGCACTTTTATTTGGTGTTTCAATGGCCCTAAGCGGTAAAGCTGGTAAACGTGTAGCCGCAGTATTTGAAGATTTAAACACGGTTATTTTAAAACTTGTCACGTTACTGATGAACATTGCGCCTTACGGCGTATTCTTTTTAATGGCTAAACTTTTCACGACTATCGAAATGGGATTAATACTCAGCTTAGCTAAATACTTCCTTGTGGTAGTGGCTGCGTTATTAATTCATGCATTCATTAATTACAGCGTTATTCTAAAAGTACTAACGGGCCTCAACCCACTTACTTTCTTAGCTAAAATGAAGCATGCGTGTTTATTTGGCTTTAGTACTTCAAGTTCAAGCGCGACGATGCCTATAACACTTGAAACTGCAACCAAAAAACTCGGTGCTAATAACTCAGTAGCATCTTTTACAATCCCGCTCGGCGCTACAATTAATATGGATGGCACAGCCATTATGCAAGGTGTAGCAACGGTATTTATTGCACAAGTGTTTGCTGTTGATTTAACGATTTCTGACTATTTAATGGTTATTCTAACCGCAACGCTTGCCTCGGTGGGCACCGCAGGTGTACCTGGTGTGGGTTTAATTATGCTTGCAATGGTACTTAATCAAGTGGGTTTACCTGTAGAGGGGATTGCAATTATTATTGGTGTTGACAGACTCCTCGATATGACGCGTACAGCCGTTAATATAACAGGTGACTGTATGGTAACATGTGTGGTTGCAAAATCAGAAGCTCAACTAGATGAAACAATATTTAACGACCCGAACGCAGCTAAAGACCTAGAAGATTATCACAAATCTACGGAGTAGTATTTTAGCTTAAAAAAAACCCTTGCATAGCAAGGGTTTTTTATTATCTTTAATAACGGTTTATGGGTTCATTGCTTTAAAGCGAGACATTAAATTAACCCCTGCTCTATTTATAGAACTACTCAGCCCTATCGCTAATTTATCACTTAATCCTTTCTTAATTTTGTATTTTACTTTGTATATTTGACGCTCAGATTGTTGCTCTAATAATGCATCATCACTGGTTTTAATTACATCCACTAAGCCTTTTTCAATTGCTTGAGTTGCAAACCAATGCTCACCTGTTGCCACGTTATCAATATTAAGTGATGGGCGTTGGCTGCTTACAAACTCTTTAAATAGACCGTGTGTTTGCTCTATCTCATCACGAAACTTTTCGCGGGCTTTATCTGTGTTTTCGCCGAACAAAGTTAACGTGCGTTTAAATTCGCCTGCTGTAATTTGCTCAAACTCTACATCGTTTTTCTTTAAAATTTTATTAAAGTTAGGTATCTGTGCAATTACACCAATAGAGCCAACAATCGCAAAAGGAGCGGCTAATATTTCATCGGCTACACAGGCCATCATGTAACCGCCACTCGCTGCAACTTTATCGATAGAGACCGTAAGGTTAATACCTGCTGTTTTAAAGCGCTGTAATTGCGATGCAGCTAAACCATAGCCGTGCACCACACCGCCCCCGCTCTCTAAGCGAACTAATACTTTATCTTTTTTTGGGTCAGCAATAGCAATAATTGCGGTCACCTCTTCGCGTAGGCTTTCAACTTCATGAGCGTCCATACTACCTATAAAATCAATAACATATAGGCGTGGCTTCGGCTCATCACTTGCCGCTTTTTTAGATTCGGCTTTTTGCGCTTTATGATGCGCTTTTAGCTCTTTTTTAGTTAACGTACTTTCTAAAAAACTGTGTTTTAAGTCATCTAACTGCTCAGATAAATCGTCTATTTCTATTGCCCCTTTTTTAGCTTTAGGTTTCACTGCTGAGCCAACAATAAGCGTTAAAATAATTGCAATGGCAATAACAAAGGTAACCGTTTTTGCAAAAAACAAACCGTATTCGTATAAAAATTCCAACTGGTCTCTCCATTTATAAATTTAAGCTAATTTATCATGCTTTATAACAAAAAAAAGCCACTAAACAGTGGCTTTTCAAGGTTAATAAGGTATTTGCTGATTAATCGGTCACCACCTCAGGGTTACTGACTAATAACATACGCCCGCGTGCGGCTAAATAAGTCGCTACTTGCAGCTGCATTTCAGCATTTGCGGCTGCACTGCCTTCAACAGTTGCCGCTTGGGCTTCATCTTGCGCTGGTGTTAAAATTGAACCATGGTGACCTTTTGTAAATTTCACTAAGTAGCTACCCGGCGTTTCACTGAGTGCTTGTGAAGTACTTACTGTTTCTAGCCCCATAAAGTTTGCTAATGGAATCGTTCCTGAAATTGGGTTATTTGTTGCCGCTGGCGGAATAACCTGATCAGGTTTGTTATCTGCGCCATCGCCTACAACAACATTAGTGTACACAGGTGTACCTAATGCATTTACCGCTGCTGCGTAATTTGTTGGGTCACCACTATCAAGTGCGGTTTGCGCAGCAAAAGCAAATTCAGTCATTACCGCTTGAATGTTAGCAAGTTTTGTAGTTTCCCCAGCCGTAGTAAGTGAGGTTACATACGCTTGGTAGCCACACGTTAAAAATGCTTCCATATCGGGTAATAATGTACCACAGTTTGAAATAGCATCCGCTTGTAAAAATTCATTAAACTCTTGAGATTCTGCTGTACCTGCTTGCGATAACACAGAGCCTTGAATAAATGGCCCAAACGCAGCCGACTCAAGTAAAAAGCTTGCTATACCGCCGCCGCCACTTGCAAGTGCTACAGTGTTTACCTTAAATAACGGGTCAACTGTATCTGCAAGCGGGCTATTAGCTTGCGCTATAAATGCAGGTGCAACAATAGAGCCTAAAGAATGTCCTACATAGGTTACATCTTGCGCATTAATTGTTTCATCATTAATAAAGTTTAAACCTAAGCGTAAGCCTAATAAATCGGCAGATGATTGACGTAAGCTATCACGAGCAACTAATAATGAATTTAAGTTCATGTAACTAAGTACTGAACCCGTTGTAGCATTAAAGTCATCTGTGCCATCAGCATCCACGTCTACACCGCGCTCACCATGGCGAGGATGGTCAATCGCAGCGGTAGCAAAACCTTGAATTGAAAGTTGCGCTGTCAATGCCAACATGCTTTCTTTATCTGTTGTTATACCGTGTTGCATGATCACAACAGGCCAACCCGTTTCAGGCATTTCAATAGGGTCAAGGCCCTGTGAATCACGAATAAAATTAATAACTGGCAAAATTGGTTTAGTTATTTGCACTGGTACATTCGCCATACTTTGTACTTTTGGTATTGAGTTATACTTAGTTAAATGGCGCGTAGAGTCTAAACCTAAATCACGTAATTGCCCGTTACTCAAAGCCGCACAAAGTGCGTCGTTTTCGCTAATTGGATCTGCAGGGAATGCTTCGCCCGCTGCCGCTTTGTAACCTAAAATAGCCACCGCGTTGTCACACATACCTTGCCAATATGTATCGTTTAAATCGCTTATTTCAGTGCCGGTGGGTGTGCCTAAGTACATAGGTAACATTACGCTACCTTTTAAATATTGAACACCAGAAAACGCATCAGATACGCTCACACCCGCACTGGCAAAAACTTGCTGTACATTAACCATAGCTTGTTCAGGTACACTTACCATTGGAGTTGGTAATGCGTCATTTTGTAAGCTAGCCGCAAGTAGGTTTTTAATTGTACCTAACACTGGGCCTGCTGACTGAATGGTCATTGCTGCAGAAAATATAATGTCATCTTTAGTGATGTCACCCGAGCTCACTACTACATTTTCATAGCTATTTACTGCGGTTTGAAGACCTAGCTGTGCATCTGTAATTAATGGGGCTTCTTCACTGACTAAAGCATAAGTAGAAGATGGTTGAATAGAGCGCCCTTGAGAATCTTTCAAACCTGTGGTTAATACATTTATGTATGAACTACCCGGTGTGAATGGCTTTAAGGGTACAACAGCCACAGCGTCGCCAGAGGCTTGGGTAATAAAGTCTACGCCATAGGTTAATTCGCCAACCAGTTTACACGCTGTACCAGCTGCAACCGTTGCACAGTCTGGATCGGTTAAGCTTGCGCCCATTACCACTTCAAAAATTCTTACTGTACCAGGCGATGCTGCAGAGGTTTCATCTAGCGATACGCCAGTAGGGAAAGTTAAATCAATTTTGTAAGGTACCTGTGATGACCAGCCATCCAGCGCGCCTAGGGCTAGCTGTGGGTCTGCATAAGCAGTACGAGGTACTGAAACATTATCGTCATCTAACTCCCCAGGAATATTAATTGTGCCATCTTGTGTGCCGCTCATTAATAAATCGTTAGGAACAGATAGAACCCCATTAGCAGGGTCAAAAGTCACCGTGGCATTTGGAATTACGGTTGCAGTGTCGTTTTTAACATCTTCTAATGTTTCTCCGCCGCCACAACCTGCCAAGGCAGCTGTAACCGAGAGTGAGAGTAGCATTTTTTTCATATTTTTAGCTCCGCACATATCTTTATTTTTATAGTGTGTTCGTTCAAAGTAAGTGTGTTTAATCAGTGTAGTAAAGTTAAAACAATGTAATCAGTTTATTAATGAGACATTAGACCAGTTAAACTTAACGTAAAGTTTATAATTCCGCCACCTAAATTTTCAATAAATTCGATTACTTGACGATTTGCTATGTTAAAATCAAAAAAATTTTATAAATTGGTATTTATATGCAAACTTATCAAGCAACTCCAAATGCACTTCAAAATAAAGTAATTTTAATTACAGGTGCCGGCGATGGTATTGGCCGTGTAGCAGCAATTACCTACGCAAAGTATGGCGCCACAGTTATTTTACTTGGTAAAACAACAAATAAACTCGAATGCGTTTACGATGAGATTGTTAATGCTGGTTACCCTCAGCCTGCTATTGTGCCAATGGACTTAAAAGGCGCGACAAAACAAAACTACCGCGATTTAGCAGCCACAATTGAAAGCCAATTTGGTAAATTAGATGGCTTACTCAATAATGCGGGTATTTTAGGATCGCTTGGACCACTTGAGCACTTTTGCTCTTCTACGTTTGAAAACATCATGAAAGTGAATGTGACAGCGCAAGCTATGATCACTAAAGCACTATTCCCTGTACTGCGTAAATCAGATAATGCTTCTATCGTTTTCACCTCATCAAGCGTAGGCCGTAAAGGCCGTGAATTTTGGGGCCCTTATGCAATTTCTAAGTTTGCAGTGGAAGGTATGATGCAAACGTGGGCCTGTGAAGTAGGCAAAACGAATATCCGCGTTAATTGTATCAACCCTGGCGCTACACGTACTTCTATGCGTGCTGCCGCCTATCCAGGGGAAGATCGCGATAAACTTGCAACCCCAGAAGATTTAATGCCAACGTATCTATATTTAATGAGTGATGACTCAAGTGATGTAAACGGTGAATCTCTCGATGCACAACCAAAAAGGTGATATGCATTTTTAATTATAAAAAAAGCCGCAAAAACTGCGGCTTTTTTGTTAGTAATCTATTTTAAAAGCGATATTACTTACGTTTAGTTTGCTTAACGCGCTGGTTATGTTTTTTAACAGCTTTGCGAATTTGGTTAATTTTAGCACGCTTATCTTTGCGTTTTTCAGGCATTACTGACAGTTTAGTTTGTGTTTCACGGCCTAATTTAACGGTTTTACGCAAATAATTTACGGTTTCTAAATCAAGTTCAGCCCAGCCACCTTGAGGTAGGCGCTTATCAAGCTCTAACTTTCCGTAACGAATACGAATAAGGCGAGACACTTCTACATCCTGCGATTGCCATAAACGACGAACCTCGCGGTTACGCCCTTCGTTTAGCGTTACATTGTACCAACGGTTAATGCCTTCACCACCCAGTGATTTAACCGTTAAAAATTTAGCCGGACCATCTTCAAGCTCTACGCCACGTGTTAGGTTTTTAATGGTTTCATTGGTTACTTCACCAAATACACGGGCTGAATATTCACGTTCAACTTCATAACTTGGGTGCATTAAGCGGTTCGCTAACTCACCATCGTTGGTAAATAACATTAAACCAGCCGTGTTAATATCTAGTCGCCCAACAGCAATCCAACGCTCACCGTCTATGCGTGGTAAACGGTCAAAAACAGTACGACGTCCTTCCGGGTCTTTACGTGTACTTAACTCCCCTTCTGGCTTGTTGTACATAATTACACGACAAATGCGGTCAGCTTTCTCTTCAATTTTAACTGTGTGGCCATCAACACGTATTAAGTCTGTTTCCTCAACACGGTCACCTAATTTAGCCACTTTACCATTAACACTGACGCGGTTTGCATCAATGTATTTTTCCATTTCACGTCGTGAGCCTACCCCTGCACGGGCTAGGACTTTTTGTAACTTTTCACCTTGAATACTCATTCGGATGGTTCTCTCACAGAAGGATCACTTAATAACTGGTTTATTTTACTTTCCTGTTGCGCAGGCAATGCAGGGAGCTCATCCAAACCGGTTAAAGAAAAATAATCTAAAAATAATTTTGTTGTAGCATAAAGCGCTGGCTTACCAGGAACTTCTTTATGCCCTACTACTTTAACCCACTCTCGCTCAAGGAGGGTTTTAATAATTGCTGATCCGGTTGTTACACCTCTTACTTGCTCTATTTCACCCCGCGTTATTGGCTGCCTGTAAGCAATTAACGACAAAGTCTCTAATAGTGCACGAGAATATTTAGGTGCCCGTTCTTGCCATAAATTACTAAGCCAAGGGCTTAAACTACTACAGGCTTGAAAGCGATAACCACTGCCTACTTCAACGAGCTTAATACCACGCGTTTGGTAGTGAGTATGTATAGCCTCAATTGCAGTGTTAATTCGTGACATAGAAATAGCTAAATCAGCAAGTACTGTATCTTTTAAGAGGCGTTTGCTAACAGGTTTGTCTGCGACAAATATTGCCGCTTCAATGATCTCAATTAATTGTTCATCACTAACTCGACGACCTGCCATACTGACCTGCTTTGCCCTTTAAAATACGTAGCTATCTATTATGACAGAACATCGCAAAAGGGGGAAAATATATCTGCTTTTAAACCTAATTAAATGTATAAAAAAAGCCAGCAATTTATGCTGGCTCTTGTATATAGTATGTTTAGCTAATATTAGCTGTTTTTATAATGCTTAAGTGCATCATCTTCAGCCACGGCTTTACCGTATTTGCTAATATAACCTTTAAACTCACCTTTGCTGATGCGTTTATCGTTATTGTTATCCATGTAACCAAAATGGTTTGAAATATCATCATCGTCAGCTTCTTCTACTGAGATATAACCATTTCTATCGTTATCTAGACTTCTAAAATCATTTTCGATTTTATCAAATTTAGCAATTTTAGCTTTAAAAGCCGATTCACTTACTTCGCTGTCTGTTGCTACCTTACCGGTGTTTAACTGCATGTAAGTGTTAAATTCTTTACGGCTGATTTCGTTATCCATATTGGTATCAATATTTGAAAAGTGACCCCAAATGTTATCGTCATCTGCTTCTACTTTTGAAATATAGCCATCACTGTCGTTATCTAGACTTGCAAAATCGCTGTCGATTTTTTCAAGGCCTTGGTTAGAGGCACATGCGGCTAAACTTAATGAAGCTAAAATTGTTGTTGCGAGTGTTAACTTTTTCATAAGACGTATCCTTGTAGTTAGTAAATGTCACTTTAACTAATACAAGTCCAGTGCCAAAGTGCACAAGTCACAAAAAATCAATAAGTTACGTAAGGTTAGTGCATTTTATATACATTAATCAATTACTTAGCTTTGCAATGATTGCTGCCTACCTTGTAATTTTTGCAAAAAAATACCCAGTAAAAACTGGGCATTATTTTAATCTACATGTTGCTGCGCAATTAGATTGCTGCGTTTTGATAACGCTTTACAAATTCAGTAACTTTTTGACCGTTACACTTTAACGAGTTTAAGTTACCAATTTTTTGGCGAACAGGCGTAAGACCTTTCTTTAACGCAGTGATACATAGCTGTGTTTCTTGTTGTGCATCTTTTGCAAACACTTCTACTTTTGATTTAGCAGCTTGGTTAGACGTTACTTTTTTTGCAATGTCGCGGATATCTTGGCCATTACATAAAACACTTTTAGAAAAACGCGATAAGTATACACCGTGTTGTGCTGCTTCTTTACGCGCTGCGCTAAAGCCTTCATTTGCACTTAATACACATAATTTAGATTCTAGTTTATTATCTTGGCTAAAGTAAGTGTTGCTTTTTGCTGATACAGACGCAGAGGCTAATAAAGCAGTAGCTAAAAGTAATTGTGTTTTCATGAGAGAGATCCTATTTGAACGACTAAACAAGTAATTTTTGCGCATTATATATTCAATAATCGCGAGATCAATTGAATTTTTTATTTATTTAAATAATTAATAAAGCATTTACAATGTTTAAACTTTACACACCAATTGATCAACATTTGCGCAGCCATTTTCTCATTTCGATCATGTTATGTAGGCTTATTTACTGATACAATTTAGTTATAAAAACAGAGTCTAACTAAAGGTAAATTTTATGAAGGTTATTTCTTTCAATATCAATGGTCTGCGAGCACGCTTACACCAGTTACAAGCAATTATAGATAAACACCAGCCAGACATTATTGGTTTGCAAGAAATAAAAGTTCATGATGAGGCGTTCCCTCTTGAGGACGTACAAAAAATGGGTTACCACGTTTATTTTCATGGTCAAAAGGCACACTACGGTGTGGCAATGTTATGCAAAAATGAGCCTAAATCGGTCTTAAAAGGGTTTGCTACCGACACCGAAGAAGCACAAAAGCGTATGATAAGTGTAACAGTTGAACAAGAAAATGGCCGCGACCTAACGGTAATGAATGGTTATTTCCCGCAAGGCGATAATATAAATCATGAAACAAAATTCCCTTATAAGCGTCAGTTTTACAAAGACTTAATGACCCATCTAGATACAAACCACACGCCAGGTGAAGACGTTATTGTTATGGGCGATATCAATATTTCCCCCACTGACTTAGATATTGGTATTGGTGAAGTGAATGCTAAACGCTGGCTTAAAACAGGTAAGTGCTCATTTCAACCAGAAGAGCGCGAATGGCTTGCAAAATTATTAGATTGGGGTTTTAAAGATACCTTCAGAGAGCAAAACCCTGAAACAAACGACAAATACTCATGGTTTGATTATCGCTCTAAAGGATTTTTAGACAATCGGGGTCTTCGCATTGATGTTGTGCTTGCTACCCACGCTCTTGCCGAGCGCTGTATTGATACCGGTATAGATTACGAATTACGCGGTATAGAAAAGCCTTCTGACCATGCGCCTATTTGGTCAACCTTTAACTAATTGATATGTTATCGCTTGAAATACAAGGGCTACTTTGGGCCCTTGTAATCATTGTTACCTTTATAAGTGTAGAAAAAACTACCTATAAAGTACTTTATATTACCCCAGCGCGGCAGATAGGGGTATTGGCGTGCGCATTAGTATTTGCAATGTTATGGCAAATTAAAGCGGGGATTTTAAGTGGTCTTGATTTACACATTTTAGGTGTGACTGCAGTAACGCTTATATTAGGGTGGCGCCTTACTATTTTAAGTAGCCTGCTTGCCAGTGCTTTATTAGCGGCTTTTACAAACGTTGATCTTAATCTTTTGCCCATGCAAATACTGTTTGGCGCATTTATTCCTACATTATTAAGCTACCTTGGCTTTATAATAAGTTATCAGTATTTACCACGTCATTTTTTTGTTTATATTTTTGTGTGCTCTTTTATGTTAGCAGGCTTTATTGCATGCCTAAAAATAAGCTTAGGGGCTTTATTTTATTTACTTATAGGGCAATATAATTGGCAAGAATTGGCGGATAATTACGTATACCTAAGTGCTATCATTTGGTTTCCTGAGGCAATGCTTAACGGTATGGCCATTACGCTTTTGATCACTTATCGACCACACTGGGTTAAAACTTTTTATGATAAGGATTACTTAGACTCATGAGTCTGCAATACCATTGCCCTTTATGTAACCACGCACTTTTAAAACATAATTCATCACTTCGATGTGACAATAATCACACCTTCGACTTTGCAAAAGAAGGGTATGTAAATTTGCTACCCGTGCAGCACAAAAACTCTAAACAACCGGGTGATTCACTCGAAATGGTACAAGCTAGACGTGCTTTTTTAGAACGCGGCTTTTATGCATTCTTACAGAACGCATTAAGTAATATAATTAGTGAGCGCAAACCAAAAGTACTTATAGATCTTGGGTGTGGCGAAGGATTTTATACTCATGCCATTGCCGATAAAGTAGAGGCGCAGGTTTACGGTGTCGATATTTCTAAATCAGCCGTAAAATATGCAGCAAAGCGCTACTCGCAGTGTCATTTTAGTGTTGCATCCATTAGCCAAGCCCCCTTTAAATCAGGCACTGCTGACGTATTGCTGAGTGTTTTTGCGCCTTTATTTGATCAAGAGCTGGCCCGTTTAGCAGCGCCTAATGGCATATTAGTAGTTGCAAGCCCTGGGCCATGGCATTTGAAAGAGCTTAAAGAATATATATATGCAGATGTATCACAACACACAGAAATTGACACGCCGAGCGGCTTTACAAAAGCTGATCAAAAGCTCATTACAGAGCAGGTTACGCTTAATTTTTCAGATATTAAAAATTTAATAATGATGACACCGTTTGCGTGGAAGTTTAGGCCAGAGCACTGGAGCGCACTAGAGGAAAAAGGTGAGCATACTGTCACCTTATCATTTTACATAACTCAATTTACTAAAACTGATCTTTAGTAAACGCTTTATCCATTTTATCAAACATGTCTTTTAGCAAGTGAGCAAGCTCCATATAACGGGGCTTTTTTTCGCTTAATTGAGCCTGATATCCGTTTGCAACCATTTTAGAATACAACTCGTTGTACCATTTTTGCATACTTGGTTCTAACTCTGTTTGAGAGCGCTTTCCTAGCCAAAAAAGACCTTGTAAAGGAAGTGATAAGAAAAACAAAGCACTGGCAATCGCTTGCGGTAAAAAATCAGGACCTAAATAATTTAGCTGAAAAAAGAGTGTAAGCATAGCTAATATCGGCATAACAGTAATTGCAAGCTCAGTAGCTTTAATCACTTTAAATTCGTTAAACAACGGTGCTAACTCTTTACGCATAGGCCATTTTTTTGCATATTCTCTACCCGCTTGTAACTGTGACATCACACTTTTTTGCATCATGACTCCTCACATCTAAACTTTTAACCCGTAGCGCCAGCTTGCCACTGATTATAAGTGTAACACAAATAAACAGCTTCACACTTTAGCATTAAAAGTTATTGTTTTTGTATATATAAGCAACTAAACACTAAACTAAATTTACTAACTGGGTTAAAATAGTCACCTTAAAAATTAGACTTTAGTCGCTTTTTTATTACCTTTATAGTGGCTAAGTTTACCTTTAATTTTCATCTTAAGTGTATTGTTTATAGCTTAATATACACTTACCAAATTTATTGTTTATGGAAACTGCCTCTATGCCAACTACGCCCTCAAAGTCACAACACGTTTTAGTATTAAACTGTGGTAGCTCGAGTTTAAAATTTGCCATTATTGATGCTGATAACGGAAATGAAATTATTTCGGGCTTAGCTGAACGCCTAGGTTCAGAAAATCCATCTATAAAATATAAATACCAAGGTAATAAAACCGTTATTACCTTAGCTGCTAATCAAGCGCATGGCGAAGCAATTAATACGTTGGTAAGCTTAATAAAAGATCACCATTTAGATGAGCATTTAATTGCCGTAGGCCATCGTGTTGTTCACGGTGGTGAGCACTTTACTCAATCTGCATTAGTGGATGAAAAAGTCATTGCAGGTATTTCAGATGCTTCAAGCCTTGCCCCTTTACATGGTCATGCAAACTTACTGGGAATTTCATCAGCGCAAGCGTCGTTTGCTGGCTTGCCACAGGTTGCTGTTTTTGACACTGCGTTTCATCAAACAATGGATAAAGTGGCCTACTTATATGCACTTCCTTATAAACTTTATACAGAACACGGTGTTCGCCGTTACGGTATGCACGGCACAAGCCACTATTATGTAGCTGGACAAACCGCAAAATTAATCAATAAACCTGTTGAGAAAAGTAACTTTATTAGTGCGCATTTAGGTAATGGTTGTTCTGTGTGTGCAATTAAAGGCGGTAAGAGTGTAGATACGAGCATGGGCTTAACGCCGCTTGCTGGGTTAGTTATGGGCACCCGCAGTGGTGATATCGACCCAGGTTTGTTTAACTTTTTAACGACACAGCTTAATTACGATGCAAAACAAATCGACAACTTACTTAATAAAGAAAGTGGTTTGTTAGGTATTAGTGAACTGTCTAACGACTGCAGAACCATTGAAGAAGCCGCTTTAGCAGGCCATGAACAAGCCGCCCTTGCACTTGATATTTTTTGCTACCGCCTTGCGAAACAGATTGCCGCCTACATGGTGCCATTACAGCAATTAGATGCGCTTATTTTTACCGGCGGTATAGGGGAAAACTCAGATATTATTCGTGAAAAAGTGATCGCACAATTGGCGTTTTTAGGCTTAGATTGCGATAAACAAGCCAATTTAGATGCACGCTTTGGTAATGAAGGCATTATCAGCTCTGAAAAGGCAGCAACGAAAGCCGTTGTAATGCCAACTAATGAAGAATGGGTGATTGCCCTTGATGCCGCTAACATTGTGAAGGAGCTTTAATTATGGCACGTCGTATTATGTTAATTCCGGTTTCTACTGGTGTTGGGTTAACATCTGTTTCTGTCGGGTTAGTGCGTGCGCTTGAGCAAAAAACCGTAAAAGTGAACTTTTTCAAGCCAATAGCCCAGCCTCGCACAGGTGAAACAGGCCCTGAAAAGTCGACTCAAATTATAATGCAAGGCTCATCAATTACCCCGCCCACCCCTTTTGCATTAAGCTATGCTGAGCAAATGATTGGTGATGGTAAAGGCGATGATTTACTTGAAGAAATAGTTGAGCGCTTTGAAAGTAAAATTAATGATGACGAAGTCGCTATTATTGAAGGTATGGTGCCTACTCGCCGTCAACCTTATGCAGGGCGTGTAAACCGCGAAATAGCCCAAACACTCGGTGCCGATATTGTATTTGTATTAACACCTGGTAATTATAACATTACGCAAATTGAAGACCGTTTAGAAATTGCTGCTGGGTATTATGGTGGGATTGATCACCCTCGCGTTTTAGGCTGTATTTTTAATAAAGTGAACGCCCCGCTTGATGAAGAAGGCCGCGCCCGCGCTGACTTGGTCGATTCATACAAAGCAGAAGAGCTCGATAACGAATTAAACCGTTTAGCATCTTTACCTATTTTCAGAAAAAACCCGTTTATGCTGTTAGGGGCCATCCCATGGGATTTTGATTTAGTCGCGCCGCGCGTTAAAGACTTAAGTGCCTATTTAAAAGCCACCATTATTAACGAAGGCGACATGCTACACCGTCGCCTGCGTCGCATTACGTTTTGTGCGCGTACCGTATCAAACATTTTAAACCACTTTACACCGGGTGCTTTATTAGTAACCCCGGGCGATCGCTCCGACATACTTGTCGCTGCGTGTTTATCGGCTATGAACGGCACTAAAATTGGTGCAATTTTACTTACCGGTGGTTTTGAACCAGAGCCGCGGATCATGGCGCTGTGTGAACAAGCCATGCAAACAGGCTTGCCTATATTAGCCACAGAGGCCGATACTTGGCGTACCTCATTACTGCTACATAATTTTAATATGGAAGTACCAAGCGATGATGACCAACGTATTGAAAAAGTAAAAGATCACAACGCAGAATATATCGATTCTGATTGGCTTGATACGCTTGCAAAAAATGTTGGCAAAACACGTAAACTCTCTCCGCCTGCGTTTCGTTATTTACTGACTGATAAAGCCCGTAAAGCGGCTAAAACGGTGGTACTTCCTGAAGGAAATGAGCCACGTACTATTAAAGCCGCCGCTATTTGTGGACAACGTGGTATCGCAAAAACCGTATTACTTGGCGACCGCGATGAAATAATGCGTATTGCCGAGCAACAAGGTATTGAGCTTAATGAGCATGTAAGTATTATTGAGCCAAAATCGGTGATCAACGACTACGTTGCACCTATGGTCGAGATCCGTAAAGGCAAAGGCTTAACAGAAGTTGTAGCACAAGAGCAATTACAAGATAATGTTGTCCTTGGCACTATGATGCTTGAGCAAGGTAAAGTTGACGGCTTAGTATCTGGCGCGGTTAACACAACAGCCAATACAATTCGTCCACCGTTACAGCTGATTAAAACCGCACCAGGGTCATCACTTGTATCGTCTGTGTTTTTTATGCTGCTTCCTGACCAAGTACTGGTATACGGCGACTGTGCAATTAACCCCGACCCTAATGCGGAACAATTAGCAGATATCGCTATTCAGTCAGCCGACTCTGCAGCCGCGTTTGGCATAGAGCCACGTGTTGCCATGATAAGCTACAGTACAGGTACATCAGGCTCTGGCGCCGATGTAGAAAAAGTGCGTGAAGCCACGCAAATTGCTCAACAAAAACGTCCAGATTTAATTATTGATGGACCACTACAATACGATGCTGCAATTATGGAAAATGTTGCGCTTAAAAAGGCACCAAATAGTCCAGTAGCCGGTAAAGCTACGGTATTTATATTCCCCGATTTAAATACCGGTAACACCACCTATAAAGCCGTACAGCGTAGTGCCGATTTGATCAGCATAGGGCCAATGCTACAAGGTATGCGAAAGCCCGTGAATGATTTAAGTCGTGGCGCCCTAGTCGATGATATAGTGTACACCATCGCACTTACGGCTATTCAAGCAGCACAAGTTGAAGCGCTCGACAACGCGTAAATCACACTAGTGCTTTTTATAGCCTAGCTAGTATTTACTTATTAATTAGTTAGTTAGGCTATTTATACCTGCCAATTCCCATACTTATCCACAGAAATTGTGGGTAAGTTTTAAATCCTTATTACCCACAGCCACACAGCCTTTATTTTAGTGGCTGTTACACCTTTAATTTAAAGCCAATAATCTATACTATTAACTGACTCTATACGCTGTTTGCAGGTTATTAATGTCAAAACAAACATTACAATTACACAGCACGCTGTTGTCAATTCATAGTCTAGAAGTGGATGCGGACATTCCTGTAGCGCTATTAAAATTACCCCTATTTTTTATTTCTAAAACTCACGATGAGCTTTCTATTGTTTGCCCTAGTCATTTTGCTATTGAGTGTTTAGATACAGAGCCTGATTGGCAAGCACTTGAAGTGGTTGGCCCGTTGGGGTTTTCTTTAACGGGGATTATGGCCAATATATCTGGCGTGCTTGCAAAGGCTAATATTTCTATTTTTTCCATCTCAACCTACGACACAGATTATATTTTGGTAAAAAAACACACTGCGCAGCAAGCCATCACTGCACTTAAAAACGATGGCTACAATTTAGTAGTAGATCAATAAATGAGAGCAGCCTCTATCGAGTTTTTAGCGCAAAATAAGCTCCCCGCCAGCGCATTAAAAATTACCAGCCCCTTTAGCGGCAAAGTCATTGATTTAAACCAACACCCTGAGCCCTTTTTTAAATTTTCTACCCTTGGGCCAACTATGTTGGTTGCACTAAGTAATCATAAAATTTTAGCGCCCTTTGATGGCACTTTAGTGCAGGTTAAAAATGCAGGATGTGAATTTATTCTCCAAGCAAATAACGGTTTAAAGGTTCTCATTAACTTGTCACTACCGGCGCAGCAGCCTATTACACACACACATATTGCACAGCTAAATGGCAGCAAAATAAGTAAAGGGCAGCGCTTAGCTTACTTTGATTTACGCGAACTTAAATCGCCCTTACTAGCCAGCTTGGTGCTATTAAATGGCCATAACTTAGGCACTTTTCATTATTCACACACGCAAGTAAATGCGGGTGTAGACCCCCTTTTAACTATTATTAAGAAGAACTAAACCTATGATCACTCTTTACGGCATTAGTAATTGCGACACCATTAAAAAAGCCAAAAAATACCTCGCCGACAACAACATAGATTTTACCTTTCACGATTACCGAAAAGACGGTGTAAACGAGCAGCTTGTAAGCGAATTTGCTGAGCATATTGACTGGGAGCAATTAGTTAATAAGCGTGGCACAACCTATCGTGCACTCTGTGATGAGCAAAAGCAAAACCTAAGCAAAGACACTGCTATAACATTACTTGTAGAGCAACCAGCTATGATCAAGCGCCCAGTGCTTGTTAATGACAACAGCTACCACTTAGGCTTTAAAGCTGCGCAATACGATGAGATATTTAAATAATGACACATGAAGTAATTGCACTTGCACAAGCGCTTATTCAGCGCGAGTCGGTAACCCCTGAAGATGCGGGTTGCCAATCAATGATGAACGAGCGTTTAAAAGCCCTAGGCTTTAATATTGAGTCGTTATTTTTTACCGATACACTCAATACATGGGCCCGAAAAGGAAACCAGTCGCCACACTTTTGTTTTGCTGGTCATACCGATGTAGTCCCTACAGGACCTGCACAAAACTGGCAGCACCCGCCATTTTCAGGCTTAATTGAAGATGGTTTGCTGCATGGCCGAGGCGCAGCTGATATGAAGGGCTCTCTGGCGGCAATGCTTGTTGCTACTGAGCGCTTTGTGGCTAAAAACCCTGATCATAAAGGCTCTATCTCATTTTTAATTACCTCCGATGAAGAAGGCCCCTTTATCAACGGCACAACCAAAGTAATAGACACGCTTGAAGCACGTGGTGAAAAAATTGATATGTGCTTAGTGGGTGAGCCTTCATCGCGAGATGTACTCGGTGATGTAGTAAAAAATGGCCGTCGTGGCTCCCTTACTGGCTTTTTAAAAGTAAAAGGTGTGCAAGGCCATGTAGCCTACCCCCACTTAGCACAAAACCCAATTCATTTGGCTGCCCCCGCCATTACTGAACTTAGCCAAACCGTGTGGGACAACGGCAATGAATTTTTCCCTGCAACCAGCTTCCAGGTATCAAATATAAATGGTGGCACGGGGGCCGGGAATGTCATACCGGGCGAGCTTGAGGTGCAATTTAATTTTAGATTTAGTACCGAAGTAACTCATCAGCAATTACAAGAACGGGTTAATGCTATTTTACAAACGCATGACTTAAACTACGAATTAAGCTGGATAGTAAACGGCTTGCCGTTTATAACCGAGCATGGCCCATTAGTTGATGCCACCGTAAATGCGATTAAATCTGTCACGGGCTTAACCACTAACCTCGAAACCACCGGGGGTACATCAGATGGGCGCTTTATAGCGCAAACAGGCGCAAAAGTGATTGAACTAGGCCCGAACAACGCCACTATTCATAAAGTAGATGAATGTGTAAGCACCGATGATTTAATCGCTTTAGCTGATATTTACGAGCAAATTTTAGAGCAACTGTTAACCTAATGGCACTCGATACCAATACATTAGCAATGTGTATCACTGGGCAAAGTGATACACATCTCACTGAGATTCAATCGCATCGGTTACATACTGATATTATTGATGACTTTTTAGCCCTGCAAAATGGCGCTAAAAACGCTGGTTTTGAGCTGACTATTGCCTCAAGTTTTCGCGATTTTAATCGCCAAGCCATGATTTGGAATAACAAGTTTTTAGGTATACGCCCTGTTTTTAATAAACAGCAACAGATAGTGGATTTAAGCCAACTAAATGAGCTGGAAAAATGCACGGCTATTATGCTCTACTCTGCCTTGCCAGGTGCTAGTCGGCATCATTTAGGTACCGACCTTGATGTGTATGATACCGCTGCAATTAACGATGACTATAAGCTGCAACTTATCCCTGATGAATATCAACATGGGGGACCATTTGCGCCACTCAGCCAGTGGCTTGATAAAAATCTAGCTAAATATGGTTTTTATCGCCCCTACAAACAGGATCTAGGCGGCGTAGCACCTGAACTTTGGCATATTAGCCATATTAAGCAATCTCAGCGGTTAGTAAACACATTAAGCGAAGCGATGCTTTACGAATGTATAAGCAATAGCGATTTAGAGGGTAAGTCAGCCATTTTAGATAATTTACCCGCGCTATATAAACGTTTTATAACAAATGTAAGCCCGCCTTAATAGTGGGCTTTTAGTCATTTAAAAAGCCATCAGTACTGATAAAACGTGGCAACTTTTATTGGCATTACCGCGCTGTATGCTTATTTAATATAAACACCAATACCGAGCCAAGTATTAGTGAGCTTGCAATAATAAACTCCACTGTTACCTGCTCAGATAAAAACAACATACCTGCAATAGCAGCTAGTACAGGCACACATAACTGTACAACCGCCGCTTGCGTGCTTTTTAGTAGCGGCATGGCCACATACCAAATACTGTAACCAATGCCTGATGCAATTGCGCCCGAGGCGCACGCTAGTAACACCCCTTGCATACTTACTGTTTTTAAATAGCCTATTGCTACAAGTAATAAAACAGGAATAGCCACTAAGCTTCTTATAAAGTTAAAGGCGGTGGTCCGCAGCGGCGATACACATGCTTTACCACGTATACTGTAAACGCCCCATGCAACACCACTTAACGCCATAAGCGATGCCCCTAACAAAGAAGGCACAGCAGCAGAGGGCAACATTAAATACACAAATCCAGCTAACGCGACAAAAAAAGCCCCCCACTGCAATTTACTCAGCTGCTCTTTTTTATATATGCCCCAACCAATCATGGTAAGTTGCACCGCCGAAAATAAAATAAGCGCACCGGTGCCTGTATCTAGCTCTATATAAGCAATAGAAAAACAAAGTGCATATACCAATAAACTAATACTGCTTCGCCAACTTCCGGTATCACTTAAAATAGCATTATTAAGCGCGCCCTTACGCTTAAGGTTATACGTATATACAGCCATAATTAAGCCTAAACACACGGCACCACTTACGAGCCTGATAATTGTAAAATTCCACGCATCAATATAACCTTGCGCTAACGCCATACGGCAAAGTAAAGAATTTGCCGCAAAGGCTATTAATGCAACGAGGGTGTATAAAGTGGCTTTCAAAATCGCTCCTTAACTAAAACCTTATAATGAGATGCTTTAAATTGGCTTGCACAGTCAGCTCTGTATTTAAACAGCTGAGCCATTTAAATGTAAAGCGGCATTGTTGTAATTACTCTAATCTTATTCGCAGCATTATAACTTTATATACTGCTAAATTGCTGGAATTACGCGTCTACCCTCTGGTATTCACAAGCTATTCATGATGATTTGCCTACCTTAAATACACGTAATTTAACTAACGCGCGCTGACCTTAGGGAGAATAACTTTCAATCTTCACAGTCTATATGCCCTAAAGTAGGCTACGCTTTTTTACACTATTTCACACAAATCCAAAACCAGAGTATGTTAATCTTTAAAACCTAACTATATAGGAGTGCTCAGTGCGCCAAAGTATAATTTTAAGTGTTTGTTTTATATTAAGTGGATGCAGCACCATAGGCTTTAATGATTTATTTAACGACTATGCAAGCCAAATGACGTCTGTAAGAAACGCAATTAAAAATAACAATATTGAACAGGCTCAATCACTTATTGCCAACAATAGTAAGTTACACAGTAGCTATTTACTTAACCAATTAGAGCAAGCCCGTTTAAAAGACCTTGCTAACGAGCAAAGTCTTTCACAGCAACAATTTGAAAACGTATACGCCCAGGTACAAACAAAACAAGAAGCAGCAAAAATTCAATTAAGTGCAGGGCTTGAACAAAGTAACGCCTTATTTACTAACGACTCTGCCATTACCTATGTACCACCGGCATATGAAATGAGCATGCTACATAGCTACAAAGCACTTAATTATGTATACAACAGTGATTTAGAAGGCGCCTTGGTTGAAATACGTCGCGCTAACAAAGTACAAGTCGATGCGCTTGCAGATAATCAAACACAAATAAACGACACAATAGAGCAAGCACAACAGCATTACCCAAGTATGAGTAATGTGACACGCGGTATTAAAAATGGTTTTCAAAATGCCTTTACGTTTTATTTATCTGCACTGTTGTACCAAAGTGATAAACAATACGATGATGCCTACATTGATTATAAAAAAGCATTAGAGATTCAACCTGATAATCACTACTTACAGCAAGATGTAATGCGATTAGCTAAAAAGCAAGGTTTTAACCAAGATTTAGAAGAGTTTGAGCGTCGCTTTAGCCCATTAAAGCCCCTTCGTGCTAATCACGGTGAAGTGGTTATATTGGTTGAACAAGGCTTAGTGCCTAAACAAGATGAATTTAAATTACGCTTGCCTATTTATACCTCAGGTGGCGATGCGCGTTTTTACAGTTTAGCAATGCCGGTTTATAAAGATAATGCGTTTATAGCTAACATTAATGGCGTAAATATAGGTTCGCAAAATTTAGAGCTAAACCCGTTAGTGCATATAGAAGCATTAGCGGCTAAAACATTAGAGCAACAAATACCGGCTCGCGTATCTAGGCAAGTATTACGCTTGGTAGCCAAAGAAAAAGTGCGCGCAGAGCTTGCACGTAGCACAGGCGATGTAGGCAATATTATTGCTAATATTTATAATTTGGCGTCTGAACAGGCTGATACACGCAGTTGGCTTACTTTACCTAATCAAATAAGCATGGCACGTAGCAGTTTAAATGCAGGGTCGCATACACTTTTAATAGGCAACCATGCGCCTATTAATTTTACCGTTAGTAAGCAAGGGTTAACCTTAATTTACCTAACCTCTATTAATAACTATTTTAACTACCATGTGGTTCAACTCTAGGAGTCATCATGAAATATACTTTGCCATTAGTGGCTGCATTAATGCTTGGGGCATGTGCAAGCCAACCTGATACATCAGGCATTTCGGTTGAGCAAAGCAAAAATACATTTAACGAGCAGTTACATGTTGATAATCCTGCTCTAGGTGAAAAGCTTGCCATTACCGATGTTAAAACACGCCAAACAAACCAGTTAACCGACGTGGTAGTAACACTAAGCAGCCAATATAAAAAGTCGCAATATTTACAGTATCAGTTTAATTGGTACGACAAAGACGGGTTTGTAATTAAAGGAAACCACTCACCTTGGCAAGCCTTAACACTGTTTGGTTTTTCTAAAACACAATTACCCGGCTTAGCGCCAACACCGGATGCGGTTACATTTTCGCTCGCTGTAAGAGAAGTGTCTACCGACGCACAAGAATTTAAAGAATAAGGGTTATAAAGATGATCACTACACAATTTAAAACGTTATCGAGTTATGCTGCTATTGGCCTCAGCGCACTCATTTTAAGCGGTTGTGCCAATAAAGCCGTAGTTAGTTATGGCGACGCGCAAGCAGTAGAAACCACCGATATAAACTTTGGCTCTACCGATTTACAAAAAGTAGCCAGCCAAATGACCGACTCACTACTTAGCTCGCCGGTTATTGGCACAATGACCCAAAACAAACGCCCTGTGGTATTTGTTGAGCGCATTAAAAATAAAACCAGTGAACACATAGACACTGAATCTATTACCGACTCAATCTCTACGCAACTATTGCGCAGCGGTAAGTTTCGTTTTGTTGACATGACCCGTGTTGAATCAGTACGTGAGCAGCTTAACTTTCAAAACGAAGATGCCCTTGTAAACCCTGCCACCGCAGTTGCCTTTGGTAAACAAATTGGTGCGCAATACATGTTGTACGGCAACTTATCGAGCATTGTTAAATCAAATGCTGATAAATCAGATGTGTATTACAAATTTACAATGCGCTTGATGGATATGCAAAGCGGCCTAGTAGAGTGGGCAGACGAAACTGAAATTCGTAAAACGAAAGAAAAATCGACATTTGGTTGGTAATAATACCAATTCGCTTAATTAACTGATCTATTTTGAGGCGGAATAAACGCGTTGATAGCTAGGAAAAATTGCTATTTATTTGTTTTAAATGATAATTTTTAACGCCGGTAGTGACACGTTTAGCCCAAAAATATTTAAGTATTTTTGCGCATTGGTATACATTTCCACGCAAAGGCAAAAATATTGCCTTTGCGTAACACCAATAGGAGACACCTATGAAAGCCTTAACTATAGCAATGTGTGCATTGCTTACACTCAGTGCACCAAGTTTTGCTAACTATGAGCGAAACAAAGCCGTGCCTGTACAACAGGTTTTATTTGGCGATGTAAAATCTGTACGTAAAATTACCGAACAAGAGCTTGTGCAAGACAAAAACAATGGCTGGAAAACCTTTGGCGGCGCTCTACTCGGGGGGGTTGTCGGTAATCAATTTGGTGGTGGGAGCGGTCGTACCGTCGCTACTATTTTAGGCTCAGTCATTGGCGGAAGCGTGGCGCATAATAATCAGCAAAAAAGCTATTATAAGCAAACACACCTAGTAGAGTTATTGATTCAGGTAGAAAACGGCGATCAATACATGGTGGTACAAGACCAAGACCAGTCAATGCGCTTTAGTAAAGGTGATAACGTACGCCTTGTTTATTTAAGTGATAATACCGTAAGAGTTGACCGCGCGTACTAACAGCCCGTATCAGCAGTATCGCGTAAATAAAAAACGAGCTATTTAAGCTCGTTTTTTATTTTACAGCGCATTAGTTGGAATTAACTAAACTTGGCGATAGTCTTTAAAAAAGCGCTGCATTTTAAGCATCGCACTCGATAAATCGTCTTTGTTAGGTAAAAACACTAACCTAAAGTGATCAGGCTCTGGCCAATTAAATGCACGCCCATGCACTAATAATATTTTTTCTGCTTTTAGTAAATCAAACATCATTTTTTCATCATCAGTGACATTAAAATGAGCCGTATCTACCTTAGCAAACGCGTAAAGCGCCCCCTTTGGCTTTTTACAGCTTATCCCTTCAATAGCATTAAGCCCACGCCAAGCAATATCGCGCTGAACATATAATCGCCCGCCTGGGTCGATTAAGCTATCTATTGATTGCACGCCCCCTAGCGCTTGTTGTATCGCATACTGGGCGGGTACATTGGCACACAAACGCATAGACGATAAAATATCTAGCCCTTTGCGTAAATCTTCCATTGCTGAGGTGCGCCCGCTTAGTACCATCCAGCCCATTCGAATACCTGCCGCACGGTAGGTTTTAGCTAAGCCATTAAAGGTAATAATGGGCACATCATCGCATAGCGCACCAATTGAGGTGTGAGTGATGCCATCGTATAAAATCTTTTCGTAAATTTCATCGCTAAGCAATAACAGCTTATGCTCGCGTGCTACATTAATTAACTCTTTTAATAAATCGTCACTATAAACCGCGCCAGTAGGATTATTGGGATTAATTAGCACAAGTGCTTTGGTTTTTGACGTAATTTTGCTTTTTATATCTGCAATATCAGGAAACCAATCTTGTTCTTCATCGCACAAGTAATGAACAGGGTTGCCGCCCGCTAATTTAACTGACGCAGTCCACAGCGGGTAATCAGGTGCTGGAATAAGCACTTCGTCATCGTTATTTAATAGCGCTTGGGTGATCATTTGAATAAGTTCACTCACCCCATTACCAATATAAATATTATCAACATCAAGGTTATGTAAACCCCGTTGCTGATAATGCTGATAAACCGCTACACGAGCTGAGTATAAACCTTTAGAGTCGCAATAGCCCTGAGCCGAGTACAAATTACGAATAATATCGCGGTGCATGTCCTCTGGCATATCAAAACCAAATGCAGCAGGGTTACCAATATTAAGTTTTAGTACTTTCTGACCCTCGTCTTCCATTTTTTTGGCTTGCGCTAAAACCGGTCCACGAATGTCATAACATACACCTTCTAATTTGTGACTCTTTTTAATATCTGACATTTTTACCTCTTTGGGGCGAACTGGCTTTATGGAAAAAAATAATTAACTAGGAGTGGGTTTGTTCAATGCGAGGGTTATAACCTAACGGGCTCGGTAAAATTGTGTTACTAGCCCAAGGGTGGCCCTTGGGCAATGCGTGATCAAATTTATTATCGAGAGGCCAAACACGCCCTAGTAAAGTCTAAGACTACCCTAGTAAAGGCGTAAAATGCCAGCGTAATTAGTTGCTTAATACTGAAATAAATTCACGTTAACAAATAAAGTTAATTAGACTCTACCCACGCTCTTAATTGGGCCTGCGAACCACTTACTTGCGCCAATAAATCTGTAGATGCCGTAGCAGCTTGCGCTAAGTTATCTTGATTTAGATTAAGTTCAATATCACGGGCTACATCAGATAAACTCGTGGCACCAAACTGAGCTGCATTCGATTTTAAACTATGGGCGTGACGTATAGCCGCTTCTTTATCGTTACCAATAGTCGCTATTACTTCATTTGCAAGGCGCTCGAACTCACTACAGCAAAATTCAAGTGTATCTTTAAACTGCTCGCCCAGTAACGACTGCATACTTTGCAAGGCAGCGTCATCTATTTGTATTTCTGTCATATTTTAAGCCCTTTTTAACATTCCGTGTCATTTTATAATTAATAGTATTACTGTATATCTATGCGTAAAAAAATCCAACTTTATTGCTTTATAAATGTATAATTATCAGAATACTCTCACTATAAAAAGTTTAAGTAATGAGTCGCAAAATTTGTGAACGCTGTCAGTTCACGCCCTCAACCTGTATATGCAAGGCTGTTTCACGTATAAATAACAAAGTTAGAGTTATTATTCTACAACACCCAAGCGAAGAAAAAATAGCTAAAAACACTGCAAAATTAGTTAATTTAAGCCTTACTGGTTGCGAAATAGTCAAAGGTGAAAATAATAACGATTTTGCAATACTAAAAAGCCTACCTTTAGAATCTACAGTTTTACTTTACCCTAATGAGCAGGCTATAAATTTAGATGAGAAAGCTCGCAGCGCTGAGATAAACAATATCACTCATTTAATTGTGATAGACGGCACATGGAAAAAAGCCTATAAAATTTTACAGCTCACCCCATTGCTAAGTAAGTTCAAAACCGTGAGCTTTAAGCAGTTGCCGAAAAACCGTTATGCTATTCGAAAAGCCCCCAGAGCTGATAGTCTCTCTACACTTGAGGCCGTTGCACATAGTTTGTCTTTATTAGAGCAGCTAGACCCTGCTCCACTTTATAATTTATTAGACGAATTAATAAAAAAACAAACCCAACACATGCCTGAACACGTAAAAGCCCGATACTTAAATTAACCACACTTAAATTATAATGCGTAGTTACCCAAACAGACTAAAACGAGGCTTTACTCGCCAAGGCCCCGATTACCGCTTTGACGACCAAGTCGACTTTAGCGATATTAGAGACACCTTTGGTTTTAGGTCTATGGTGATCGGTAAATGGGTAACCAAAGAAGAGCGTTTTATTAGTGCAAACTTAATTTACGATGCCCTCGCCGACCTTGCTCAAATACTGCATTTACCGCCCAAAGCCATTGGCCTGCGCGGCAAACTAAATTTTGCCTTTGGGCACGGTGGACAAAAAGGTGTGCAAGCGCATTATAACGCAGCCTCACAAACCCTTGCGCTTGCTAAAAACGCGGGCGGTGGCGCACTTGCTCACGAGTGGTTTCATGCATTTGACCACCATATAAGCGAGCATTTATTTGCAGCTAAACCTCGCTTTGGATTTGCATCAAAATTATGGCTTTCAAATACACCTAACTTAGCTCACCCTCTAAATAAAGCGCTAAACGATTTTTACAAAGAAGTATTTTTAGATTGTCATGGAGAAGATGCAAATGAATTTGTACAAACATGCATTAAACACGACCAAGCGCATAACATGAACTACATGAGCATGCCTGAGGAGTTAGCAGCACGCTGCTTTGAAGCCTGCATAGATGCCCACAGCACTATTCAAAATAGCTTTTTAGTCAGTGGCTTAAAAAGCAGTAATTTAATATATCCAAGTGCTGAACATGTTAATAAAGCAAATAAAGCGCTTAACCATTATTTTGAACTACTAGGTTATGCACTTCATCAATTTCAATAAGTCACAAGCTACCTTGTAAATTTTATTTACGTGAAAAATCTTATATTTAAACTATCCTATCCTAAAGAATAAATAGTTTAAATAAGTAGCATTTAAATGGTAAATACTGATCCTACATATAAAAAGCGCAGTGCTATCTCTTTTGTTTATATTGTTCCTTTAACTGTTATAGCGATTTTATCTATTTGTATACACTTTATGCTTGAAGAAGTCATTGAAGCGCAATCCGATACGGGGAAAATAGTTAATGTAAGTGGCCAACAAAGAATGCTCTCACAACGGGTAAGCATGTTTACATTAGAGTATTTAATGTATGGCTCGCAGGATTCAAAATTACTGGCCATTAATGCTTTAAACTCTTTAAAAAATAATCATAAGTACTTATTGAGTGAGCACTACGGGGCGCAAGTATTAGGTAACGAAAGCCCACTATCAGACGAGCTATTAGCAATGTATTTTAAAGAGCCAATTAATGTTGATAAAAAATTAAGGATGTTTTCAGATAGAGTTGAAGAGGTACTGAAAATAAAAACACAAACACTTAATTTAGATACAGCTCAAGAAAGCTTTTTTTCTTTAGCAAAAGAGCCGCTTTTAAAAGCATTTAATGCGGTGGTTATACAGTACGAAAAAGAAAGTGTTGATCGAATTAAAAAACTACATACTATTCAAGGTATTGTAATTATTGTAATTTTACTATCTATTGTAGTAGAGCTTTTACTCGTTTATAAAGCCAGAAATAAAAAACAGATTTAATATTAGTTCGCTCAGTTAAGTAATTAAGCGTTTAAACTAGCTAACAACACGGCCATTTAAACGCTTAAAAACTTTATATTGTTATAAGTTATCATCACTAATGCGGCTTGCTACTGCACTGCTTTGATCTTTATATTTTGCATCTTTACGGATGTTGTATGGCTTTTCGCACGGGCCTGAAAGCATTTCAAAACTCATTGCACCAATTTTCATCATTGGGCGCAGCGCTAGTGGTAACTTACCTGAGTTATAAAATTCTAAAACAATATTGCCACTCCAACCTGGGTCGATTCTGTGTGCTGTTACATGCACCATTAAACCTAAGCGGGCAAGCGATGAACGCCCATCTAACCAACCGACTATATCAGCAGGTAATGTTACTTTTTCATGGGTAATGGCCAGCGCAAGCTCGCCTGGGTGTAAAAAGAAAGCTTCCCCATCAGCAAGCTCAATCTCTTCACTCATTATTGATTCCATAGCTTTATTAAGCTGATCTTTAGGGCCACTTAAATCTACGTACGCTGCATTGTGTGCGTTAAAAGTTCTAAATTTATTCCCTAGGCGCAAGTCTGCTGTTACGCCCGAAATCATCTCGCTCGTTGGCGCAGGCTCAATAACAATACGGCCGTCATTTAGGTATTCTTTTATATGTGTGTCTGAAAGTCTCATTTTTAATCTTCTGTAATCACAATTTCAACACTGCTTTGGTGTTGCTGATAAAAAAGCGTGCTGGCAATCAGTCTTGCCGCAGCACTGTATGTGTCGCTAATAGCTGCGCTAGTATCGCTGGCAATAAGTTTACCCTGTTCTGAATATTCACGAATATCTATAGCAAGTGGAATATGGCTTAACACCGGTACGCCGTGTTTATGGGCCAGTTTTTCTGCGCCATCTTTACCAAACACATGGTTTGCTTCACCACAATGAGTACAAATGTAATGGCTCATATTTTCAATTAAACCAAGCACAGGTACGTTTACTTTATTAAACATAGCAATGCCCTTTTGCGCATCGGCTAAAGCTAAATCTTGTGGCGTAGTCACAATAACCGTACCACTGGCTGGTACTTTTTGGCTCATAGTTAGCTGTATATCACCGGTACCTGGCGGCATATCAACAATCAGATAATCAAGTTCACCCCAACCTGTTTCGTTTAACAATTGGTTAAGCGCTCCAGATGCCATGGGGCCTCGCCACACTGTTGCGTCATCACTTGGCACTAAAAAGCCGATTGACTGGGCTTTGATCCCATTAGCGTTAAACGGCTGTAATAGTTTGTTATCTTTAGTTTGTGGCTCTGCGCCTACAAGCCCCAATAACATAGGAATAGATGGTCCATAAATATCGGCATCTAAAATCCCTACTTTAGCGCCTTCATTTTTAAGCGCACCCGCTAAATTTACCGCGGTAGTTGATTTACCCACACCGCCTTTACCCGAGGCAACCAGCACAATATGTTTAATGGCTTTAAATTTTGCAGGTTCATTTATGATAACCGAAGAGTCTATGGTTACTGGTGTTTTTATACTTTCACTTACATGCTGCTCAACAAGTGGCATTTCTGATTGCGCTGCAAAAGGCAGTATCAGTTTTATACGTATTGATTTATCGTCATTTTGTGAAATGCTATCAATAAAGCTTTCATCAATACCCACGGCAAACGCCGCGCTACGATACGCCGCTAAAGCGGTAATAATCGGTTGTTTTTGAACCGATTTAGAGGAGAATAGTTTCGACAGTCCAAACATAGCAATTAAATAGCGTTTCTTTGATGAAAAGTGCCACAGAATTATGTAACATTCAGGGCATTAACACCAGTCAATTAACAAAAATCCATAAGCTAAGCGACCTATTAGTCCTAAGCTTATTGATAAATTAATGATAATCGCCTTTTTTGTAGTAAAAAGGGTGATTTATCCTCAATTCGGAATGATTATGACGCAGCGAAAGATCCTCATTACCAGCGCATTACCTTATGCAAATGGCCCTACCCACTTAGGCCATTTATTGGAATATATTCAAACTGATATTTGGTCACGTTTTCAAAAACTACAAGGCCATGAAGCGTATTATGTTTGCGCCGACGATGCTCACGGCACGCCAATTATGCTTAATGCGCAAAAGCAAGGGATCACGCCTGAAGAAATGGTTAAAAATGTAAGCATTGAACGCCAACGCGACTTTGCCGACTTTAACATTAAGTTTGATAACTACCACAGCACCCACAGCTCAGAAAATAAAGAATTGAGTGAGCTTATTTATAACCGTCTAAACGATGCTGGTCATATTAAAAAGCACACCATTTCACAGTTATTCGACCCTGAGAAAGGCATATTTTTGCCCGATCGCTTTGTAACAGGCACTTGCCCTACGTGTAAGTCTGAAAACCAAAATGGCGATAGCTGTGACTCGTGTGGCGCAACTTATAGTCCTACCGAATTAATAAACCCGCGCTCGGTAATGTCAGGTGCTGAACCTATTTTAAAAGATTCAGAGCACTACTTTTTTGACCTGCCAGCATTTGAAGGCATGTTAAAAGAGTGGTTACACTCAGGTACTATTCAGCAAGAAATGGCTAACAAACTAGATGAGTGGTTTACCGATGGCCTGCAACAGTGGGATATCAGCCGCGATGCACCTTACTTTGGTTTTGAAATTCCAAACGCACCTGGTAAATATTTTTACGTGTGGTTAGATGCGCCTATTGGCTACATGGCCAGCTTTAAAAACTTGTGTGACGAAAAAGGCCTCGACTTTGATGCATTTTGGGCTGAGGGTTCTGATGCTGAGCTGTACCACTTTATTGGTAAAGACATTATTTACTTCCACAGCTTATTTTGGCCAGCCATGCTAGAAGGCGCTAACTTTAGAAAACCAACCAATGTATTTGCTCATGGTTTTGTAACCGTAAATGGCGAAAAAATGTCTAAATCTAAGGGTACGTTTATTAAAGCGCGTACTTACCTTGATAACTTAGACCCAGAATATTTACGTTATTACTACGCAGCTAAATTAAACAGCGGCATTATTGACCTTGATTTAAACCTAGAAGACTTTGCACAACGTGTAAATTCAGACCTAGTAGGTAAAGTAGTTAACATAGCAAGCCGTTGTGCGGGCTTTATTACTAAAAAGTTCGACGGTAAATTAAGCAGTACAATCATGCAGCCAGAGCTACTTGAAGAATTTCAAGCTGCTGCTCCAAGCATTACTGCTCATTATGAAAACCGTGAATACAGCCGCGCTATTCGTGAAATTATGGCCCTTGCCGACAAAGCAAACCAATTTATTGATGCCGCAGCACCTTGGGTACTTATTAAAGATGAAGCAAAACAACAAGAAGCGCACGAAGTGTGCTCGCTTGGCCTTAACTTGTTCCGTGTTTTAATTACCTATTTAAAACCTGTATTACCAGGTATGGCTGCAAACGTAGAAGCCTTTTTAAACGATGACTTAGCGTGGGATGGTGTTCAAAATGCACTAGTAAACCACCCTATTAATAAGTTTAAGCCGTTAATGCAACGTGTAGAAATGGACAAAGTGAACAAAATGGTAGAAGAATCAAAAGAAAGCTTAGAATCAAAAGTAACAATTGACCCTAATAGCCCACTTGCAAAAGAGCCAATTGCGGATGAAATTGAATTTGATGACTTTGCAAAAGTAGACTTACGCGTAGCCAAAATTGCCAAAGCAGAACACGTTGAAGGTGCTGACAAGCTACTTAAACTTACACTTGATTTAGGCGGCGAAACTCGCCAAGTGTTTGCGGGGATTAAATCGGCCTACGCACCAGAAGACATTGAGGGCAAACTTACTGTAATGGTTGCAAACCTTAAACCACGTAAAATGCGCTTTGGTATGTCAGAGGGTATGGTATTAGCTGCAGGCCCTGGCGGTAAAGAAATTTACATTCTTAACCCAGATGATGGCTCTGAGCCTGGTATGCGTGTAATGTAATTTATTACTTATAAAAAACCGCTGATATTTCAGCGGTTTTTTTTATAGTTAAAAAAAACGCTGATAGATAAGTCTCTTAATAAAATAAAGTGAATTAAAATTATGAGCCAAATTTTAAATGCCCACAGAATAAAAATAAGCAAGAAAATAAGGCAAGATAAATTGGTGGCTATTATTCGCTTAAAGCAACAAAGCGATGTAGCCCCCTTAATTAATTGCTTAGTTAATGCAGGCATTAACGCACTAGAAATCACCTCAAATACACCAGGCTTTGAGCAAGAAATAACAAAAGCACGTGCTGCTTATAAAAATACCCTGATTGGCGCTGGCACAATAATTAACACCGCCCTTGCGCAACAAGCGATTGATGCTGGTGCGCAATTTTTAGTTACACCCAATACTAATCAAGCCGTTGTAGAGCTTGCCCACCGCCATGGTTTACCTGTGTTAATGGGGGCACTCACCCCTACCGATGTCGCCAATGCTATAGACTATGGCGCCGATATTATTAAGGTTTTTCCTGCAGGTAGTATGGGGGTTAATTACTTTAAAGCGCTAACGGGGCCTTTTTCTGATGTGCCATTAATGCCCGTAGGCGGCATTAACTTAGACAACCTAACAGATTGGTTTGAAGCGGGGGCAAGCGCAGTGGCAGTAAGTAGTGATTTTAGTAAGCCGATAAACAACAACCATCAATACGACACATTAAGCCAATTGGTGTGCAAATACATATCAGCGCTTGCTTAACAAACTAAATAATACTGGCTAAAAGTGAGCTTTTATTAAGGGTAATCCAGCTTTAATAACGCTCTTTTAAATACCTAATTTCTTTTTGATTTTAGTTTGCCACTCGAGTGCAAGTTCGGGTAATTCAAGTGCCGCTAATAATACGTTTTCATAATCTGGGTATTGTTTATCAAAGAACGCCTGAAACAACGTTTTAACCGAAATATTATGCGAAGCTTTATATTCAATAGTAACTGTATCACCCGTTTTAGCCACCCCCTGCTCAAGTACTCTAAAATAAACACCCGTGTGATAATACTGCGTAAACAGTTTTAGGCTTTGTTTATTATTAAGTGCAATAGCCAATTTAAAGCAAGGCACACGCGGCTGGCTTACCTCAAGCAGTGCAGTACCTACACGAATACGATCGCCTATATGAATGTTTTGCTCATCAAGATCTGAAATTGTAAAGTTTTCGCCAAAGGCACCGACTGCTAAATCATCATTTTTTAGGGTGCGTTTCCAGTAAGCATAATGATTATGTGAAAACGCATAAACCGCTTTATCCACCCCACCGTGATTAACTAAATCTGCTTGTTCATCACCTATTATATTTAGCTTTTCAATAACAACAGGCGCACTGGTTGGCGTTTTAAAAATACCGGTTTTAACTTCTTTGCCGTTATGAACAACCGTTTTTATTTTAGAGATATTGGTAGAGATTATCTGCATTTACTCAATTGCATCCTGTTCGATACTTTGCCATTTATCCAGTGCTTGTTTGTCGCTTTGTTTAAACTCAACCCAGTTTGATGAATCTTTAAAATGCTCTTTTTTCCAAAACGTAGCGTGGTTTTTTAAGTAATCCATAATAAATTGTGCGCCTTCAAACGCAGCTTGGCGGTGGCGGGAGGTTACGCCAACAAATACAATCTGCTCGCCAAGGGCTAAATAACCGACTCGATGAATAATGCTTATGCGGGCAAGTTGCCAGCGTGTTTGTGCTTGCTCGGCTATTGATTGCAGTAGTTGCTCAGTCATACCTGGGTAGTGCTCAAGCTCAAGGGCGATTACGTTATCGCCGCTGCTAAATTCTCGCACAAGCCCTGTAAACGTGACTACTGCACCATCGCTTTTGTTATTACTACAAAGTGCATTGTGTTGCTCACCGACTGAAAAATCGTGGGTTTGTACTTTAATGCTTATACTCATTAGCCACCTGTAACGGGTGGGAAAAAAGCAAGTTCATCCCCTGCTTTTACAAGCTCATCGCTTGATGACATAGTTTGATTGAGCGCACACAAAACATCACGCTCTTCAAGCCATGCCTGCCAATGCGGATTTTGCTCAACCAGCATATGTTTAAACGCTGCAACGCTAAGGGGGTGCGCTATCTCAACGGTTAGCTTATCGCACTTTAGGCGCTCTTTAAGTTGGCCAAAAAATAGTACATTTACCTGCCCTGCAGCTGCATCAGTATCATTGAAATTAGTCTCGCTGCCAGCCGCCATGCTTACCTCCTGCTTTTTGCGTGACACGCATACCGTGTATTTCCATAAGCGGATCGGCGGCTTTACACATATCAAATAGTGTAAGGGTCGCCACAGATACAGCGGTGAGCGCTTCCATTTCAACGCCCGTTTTGCCCGCCAATTTACAGTAGCTGGTGACTTTAATTTGGCTATTTGCTTCATCAAGCTCAAAATCAACAGCTACTTTACTCAGTGCAAGCGGATGACAAAGCGGAATTAAATCGGCGCACTTTTTAGCGCCCTGAATACCTGCAATACGGGCAACGCCTAGCACGTCACCTTTTTTATTTTGATTAAGCAGCACTTGCTCAAAAGCCTGTTTGCTCATTTTAATATAGGCCTCGGCAGATGCATCGCGCAGAGTCACCTCTTTTAGCGATACATCAACCATGTTTGCTTGGCCATTTTCGTCTACGTGGCTTAGCATATTATTGCTCTCGCGATTCGCATTTTTTACCAATTGTAATATGCGGGGCAAAGTTACATGGCTTGTGCATTGAGTCTAACTGATCTTTTATAATACCTGTCCAGGCTGTTTTACATGCGCCCGTAGAGCCTGGCATGCAAAATATAACGGTATTATTAGCAAGGCCTGCCAATGCACGCGATTGAATAGTTGAGTTACCAATTTCGCCGTAAGAAATATGTCTAAATAGCTCGCCAAATCCATCTACGCTTTTATCAAATAGCGGTGCAAATGCCTCGGGTGTTGAGTCGCGCTCGGTAAACCCCGTACCACCGGTGACTAAAATAGCGTGAATAGTGTCATCGGCAATCCACTGTGAGGCGACTGCACGCATTTGATAAACATCATCTTTAACGATGTCTTTATCCGCTAAGTGATGGCCTGCCTCAGTTAGCGCTTTAATTAAATAATGGCCTGACGTATCCGTAATTTCATCGCGTGTATCGCTTACTGTCATTACGGCAATGTTTAATGCGATTTGTGACTCAGTTGTGTGGCTCATAGGGTTCTTCTCAATAAATTAGGTTTGTGTTGGTCAAATTGCTCATTAACAGCTCTAAATTGCGCCGGTGTATTGGTATTAACAAGTGCGTGCGCTTTATTACATTTTAGCGTTTGTACACCAATACTACGGGTAAACTGTTTAATTGATTTATGACTATTTGTGCTTATGAGTAATTGTTTTAAATGACGTTTAACGCTTTGGGTGTTACGAATATACAGGGGTAACGGTTCATTTTCAAAGTGCCACGCATGTATTTGTGGCTGATTTGATTGAAAGTGGGAATTATCGCTGCCTGCAGATGCAATTTGCGATAATAACGTGCAAGTAAGCAATGGCATATCAACAGCGGTTACAAGTATATCTTGCTCTGTTGCCATTAAGGTTGAATAAATCCCCCCAAGCGGGCCAGAATCAGGGTAAATGTCGGGTATGTATTGCGCAGTAGCACTTTGTACATTACGACTTATAAGTACATTACTTGCTCCTACAGCTTTTAATAATTCACAGGCATTTTGCAGTAATGTTTTATTTTTTAAAATGAGATTGGCTTTATCGCTACCCATTCTTGATGATTGCCCACCCGCGAGTACAACCCCCGTAAATACTGCTTTATTGCTCATTTTAGCCGCCTAACATAGCTAAATGGGTTGTGGCGCCCGTTAAGCGCTTATCAAGCTCATGGCTAATGGTTTTGTTGCCCATTGCCGCTTGAATAGCGTTTACAGTGGCTGGCGTATCTTCAGCATTTAAATGCGGGCGTAAGTCTATACCTTGCTCGGCAAATAAGCATAAATGTAGTTTGCCTAATGACGATACTCTTAATCGGTTACAGCTTTTACAAAAATCTTTGCTGTAGGGCATAATTAAGCCAATGCGGCCCTCAAATTCAGGGTGACAAAACTCCTCTGCGGGGCCGTTTAATTTACCTCTCACTACCTGTAACCAACCTTGTGCTAAAAGCCGTGTTTTAACACTTTGCCCGCTTAAATGATTTTGTTCAAAAAAGGTGGCGCCATTGCCTGTTTCCATTAATTCGATAAAGCGTACCGTTACTTTTTTATGTTTCACCCAGTTTAAAAAATCCTTTAATTGGTTTTTATTAAACTGCTTAGCCAGCACGGCATTTATTTTTATATCTTTTATGCCCAGCTCAATTGCTCGGTCTATCCCTTTTAAAATCTGGGCTAATTTATCGTGCCCTGTAATTAATTTAAACATGCTCGGGTTTAAGCTATCAATACTAATATTAAGCGCATCTAGGCCAGCGCTGTAAAACTCATCAATTTTATTAAATAAATTAAAACCATTCGTTGTTATAGCTACTTTTTCTATACCTGGCGTGTGTTTACATTGCTTTATTATGTCGGTTACATCACTGCGTAAACACGGCTCGCCGCCTGTAATACGCACTTTTTTAGTGCCTAATTGCGCAAAGGCATTTACTAAGGTGTTTATTTCATTTTTATTTAAAAAGTTACGCGGAGTATCGCACTGATACCCGTTTGGTAAACAATAGGTGCAACTAAAGTTACACACATCGGTAATAGAGAGGCGCAAATAGTTAAACTGCCGACCAAATTGATCATTAAGCATATGCTTCCTTGGTGTTTATGTTATTTTTTCTAAATAGCACTTTAAATGACAACCGCAACATCAATACTGTTAGCGTTTTTTGTACCATGCTGCTTTATTAATTGGCTTAACTGCGTTTTACACGAGCCACAGTTTGTGCCGCATTTTAGTTTAGCCCCCAACTGTTCCACTGTATTTGTACCACTTTTAATGGCATTTATAATGGGCTGCTCACGTACTTTAAAGCAACTACATACTTGCGCGCCTTGGGTAAACTCTTCATCGGGGGTTGCATACAGCAATGACTGTAATTGGCTAAAGGTTATTAAAGGCTCTGCAAATAAATGATTTATCCACTCAAGCGATATGTCTTTTTGATCTGACGAAATAACCGCAACAAACACTAATTGCTCGTTTTGAATACATTGAACATGCATGGCTTTTGCCGTGCTCATCGCCGACCACTGCCCTTGTAACCCAGTTAATGTTTGGCAGTAATAAAGTAAGTCATTTTGTGCCTCATTAAGCGCTAACTGGTAATTAACACAATTGCTTGCGTTAACTTTAAGCCAAAAATCACTGTTTATTTTAAGCTCAGTTTTGCTAAAAAATTGCATGTACTGAGCAAACTGCGCTTTGACTAAATCAACGGCACCATGCTTACATTCAGCTTGGCCCGAAATCGGATCAACAACCGATTGATAAAGCCCACTTACCGTAGCGGATGAGGCAAATTGCTTGTTCCAGTGAATAGGCATAAAACACTCGCCTTTGCGCACGGCATCGGTCACTTTTGCATGCGCTGTAACCTGCCCCGTTTTAGCATTGGCGGTTATTAAATCGTTTGGTTTTATATTTAATCTGCTGGCATCAATGGGGTTTATTTCAATATACGGGCGTGTAATATGTGTTGAAAGCGCAGTACTTTTTCCGGTGCGGCTCATTGTATGCCACTGGTCGCGTATTCGCCCTGAGTTCATTACAAAAGGGTAATCACTTGATGTTTGCTGCACAGGAAGTTTAGGCGTTATAGGTATAAAGCGAGCTTTTTTATCTGCGGTGCTAAATTGTTTATTAGTAAAAACCCGCCCATTTTTATAAGGCTCATTTTTTAGTACCGGCCACATAACCGGTTTTAAATTATCGTATTGCTGCTGCGTAAGCCCTACTAGGCCTGATAAATTAAGCGCTCTGCTGCCGTTATTTTCAAAATTAGTTAACTGAGCCCATTCATCAAAAATGCCGCTTGGGTCTGTAAAGTCAAACCCTTCAAAACCCATTTTTTGAGCAACTGAGCATATTATTTGCCAGTCATTTTTAGCCCCCGAGAAAGGCTCAACTAACGGCCGCTGCCTTGATATTCTGCGCTCTGAGTTAGTTACTGTGCCGTTTTTTTCACCCCACCCGGTAGATGGAAACGCCACATTAGCAAATTTTAGGGTATCGCTTTTGGCAATACAGTCAGACACAACCACCAGCTCACATTGCTCAAGTGAATGTTGTATTTCTGCGTTATTAGGTAGGCTCACCATAGGGTTGGTGGCCATTACCCAAATCGCTTTTATTTTACCTTTGGCTATTTCATCAAACATATCAATCGCATTACAGCCTGCTTTTTTAGCTATTTTTGGTGAAAGCCAATAGCGCTGTACTAACTGTTGATGTTCTTCATTTTCTATATCTAAGTGCGCCGCTAATTGATTAGCCAAGCCACCGACTTCACGCCCCCCCATTGCATTAGGTTGCCCAGTTATTGAAAACGGACCACAGCCCGGTTTTAACAACTTACCTGACGCTAAGTGCGCATTTATAATGGCGTTACACTTATCAACCCCTGAGCTTGATTGGTTAATACCCATCGAATAAAAACTAATAGCAGCTGAACTTTTTGCAAATAAGGCGTAAAACTCTTTCACTTGCTGCGCGTCAATATCACAAAAGTCACTTACCTCATTAATACTCCACTTTTTCGCCTCTGCAAGCGCGGTTTCAAAGCCATTTGTATGCGCGTTAATAAACTGCGTATCTAAATAGTCATGTTCATTTAAATAATTAAGTAAGCCGTTATAAAGTGCTGCGTCGCTGCCTGGTTTTATATTTAAAAAAGTATCGGCAAGTTCGGCTGTATCGGTTTTTCGCGGGTCGATAACCACGACTTTCATGTTTGGATTAAGTTTTTTTGCGCGCTCCATACGCTGATAAAGCACCGGATGCGTCCACGCTGCATTAGAGCCAATTAAAATAAGTAGCTCAGTTTGTTCTAAATCTTCGTAGGTACATGGCACTACGTCCTCACCAAACGCACGTTTATAACCTGCAACCGCCGATGACATACACAGCCTTGAGTTTGTATCTATATTGCCTGAGCCTATGTAGCCTTTCATTAATTTATTGGCAACGTAGTAATCTTCGGTAAGTAACTGCCCCGATACATAAAACGCAACCGAATCTGGCCCGTGCTCTTTAATAATGGCGTTAAATCTATTAGCCACATATCTGGTTGCAGCATCCCAGCTGGCAGGCTCGTTATCAATAAGGGGCGATGTTAATCTGTTGTCTGTGCCGGTTGTATCTAACAAATGCGTGCCTTTAACACATAAGCGGCCATAATTAGCGGGGTGTTCGCGCGTCCCTTCAAGTTTTGTGGGGGTATTATTTAATAATGAAATATCAACCCCGCACCCTACACCGCAATAAGCGCAAGTAGTTTGTTTAAGCAAAGGCTTATTTGAACATGTGTTTAAAGTTTCCATACTGCTCTCTTATTATTCGCGTTAAGCGCTCTGTGATACAGGCTCATTTACTGGGTTTAACGTGGCTATTTTATTTTTAAGTGCACTGCTAATAACGCTTTGCACTAGTTTTTCGCAGCCTCCACACCCCGTACTTGCTTTAGTAGCGTGTTGCACTGCATTTAAGTCACTACAGCCTTGCATAACAGCTTGCTCAATGGTGTGTTTTGTCACCTTGTGGCACGCACAAATAATGGCATCACGTGGTAAATCATCAGCGCTTAGTTCACCCGCGTCACCTGCAAGCGGCATTATTAACGACTCTGCAGGCACACTAAGCTCTATATTATTTAAGTGGTACTGCAATAAATTATCGTACTCGCTGGTATCGCCAACCAGTACAGCACCTATAAGTTTGTTGCCTTGCTCATTAGTGACTATTTTTTTGTAAATACCGTTTGGCTGATCTTCAAAGTAATAGCTAATTGCGCCTTCAGTGCGTGCGTGGGCATCGCCGATTGAACCTACTTCAACACCCATTAATTTAAGCTTTGTGCTCATATCAGCGCCGCTAAATTCATCAACATCTATTGAACTCGAATGATTTAAAACATGCCCTGCGGCTACTTTTGCCATTGCGTAGCCTGGTGCAACAAGGCCAAAAATAAAGTTATTCCAAAGGGCGCATTCGCCTATCGCATATATGTTTTCATCACTCGTTTGGCAATGGTTGTTTATTACGATACCGCCGCGCTCACCTATTTCTAAATTAAACTCACGCGCTAAGTTATCGTATGGGCGAATACCAGCCGAAAATACAATCATGTCGGTTTCTAAAGTTTGACCACCCTTAAAGCACATTTTATAACGGCTGTTTTCACCCTCAATAATTTGCTCTGTCGCCACTGAGGTATGCACTGTAACGCCAAGGTCGGTAATTTTATTTTTTAGTAACCGCCCACCAGCACCATCTATTTGTACGCCCATAAGTTGGGGGGCAAACTCTATCACGTGAGTTTGCAAGCCAAGCTGCTTTAAGGCATTTGCGGCTTCTAGCCCTAATAAACCACCACCAATAACCACGCCCACTTTACTGGCATGTGCTGATTTTTTTATGGCGTGTAAATCGTTAATAGTTCTGTAAACAAGGCAATGCTCACGATCTTTACCTGGAATGGGTGGCACAAATGCATATGAGCCCGTAGCCAGTATTAACTTATCGTAAGCAAATGACTCACCTTTTGAGGTAGTCACTGTTTTTTCTTCGCGGTTTATATCAACCACTTTAGAGTGAGTATGAAAACTCACTTGCCAATCTTGATAGGTTTTATTTGAGGTAAGCGCTAAGTCGTCTTCGGTTTTACCTTTAAAAAACGACGAAAGCTGAACACGGTCATAAGCGAGACGGTCTTCACCGCTGAGCACTGTAATAGCAATATTTTTCCTGTCACCTTGTTGCGTTACTAGTTGCTGTACAAAATGATGCCCCACCATTCCGTTTCCTACGACGACTACACGCTGCTTGCTTGGCATTAAATTCACCTGTTTTGTTTAAAGTTCTCAATGCATACATTAGTACTTCAAACATATAATTTGTTATGTAGCTGTTATAGCAATATGCAAGCCAGATATATAATCAATATATTTCAGTAAGTTATCCAACTTGGTGCAGTAAAAAAGAAGTGAAAGCACCACAAGCTGGCGTTATTGCACCAACTTGTAACGCTTTAAATTACGAGGATTAAACTGTGCCTAAGCGTTTAAAATTTAGCGCTGACCCACCCCCATATTTTTTGAGTGTCAACTTTGCCTGCAGCGCTATCACCTGCTGAATAATCGGCATATTTAGCGCCAACAGCATAGGTTTTATTAATAGGCTTAACGTATTGCACGTTTAGCTCTGAGCCTAAATCATCAACCCCATTCGCATTATCGTTGGCATCATAGTTGTGATAAGCCACTAACCATTTACCGTCAAAGGCTTTACCATTTAAACTTACATAAATATCATCAAGTCCTTGTGCCGGGGTTGCTAAAAACGAATCAGCCCAACCATTAAATTTATGCATTGTGGCAAGCGGCGTAGCAAAACCATACTCACCATTATCAGAACCTAACGACTCAATACCGGCTTTTAATGTCACGTTTTTAATACCTAAACCGCCTAAATCAACGCCACCCTCAAGGGCATAGTAATCAGCACCAAAATCACTCATGCTCGTTGAAGCAGATTGCGTGGCGTACTCTGCCTTATAGTAAACCTTTGTGTCGCTGAGCGTTTTATTCCCAGTAAATGAAACACCATAAGTATCTAAGCTGTCGTCATCTACTGCGTCGTTACTTAATAAATAACCGTATAAAACCACTTTACCTACGCTTGTTTTAAAACGTGCATTAATAAGGTGATCGGATGCATCAATATCTTTGCTATCGGCAAAAATACGGTTGCGTTTACTTATATAACTATAATGGAGGTTAATATCATTAAATGTGTAATTGACTGTTGCTGCATCAAAGGTTTGTCTGTCTTGCCTAAAGCCAACGTGACCCACAAATCGTTGTCCATCAAGCGCTATTACTTGCCTTCCTACTTTAATAGATAACGCATCTTTAGCGTACTTAACAAAAGCTTGATCTACTTCTGTGGTTTCTGGGTCGGCTATTACTGAATAATCAGTATTTTTACCTAGTGTATTATTATAATCGTCCACACCTAACAGGCTTCGGCTGTCTTCAACTTCAATAAGAGCAGAAAAGCCGTTCACTTCATCTGTTTTATGCGTAAGGCGTGTGCGCAGCGTTAAGCTACTTGCATCTTTTAACGCGTTATCTTGCTCTGCGCTTTCAAAGCGCAGTCTAAAGTTAAGGTCGGTTTGTGCTGCATGACTTATTGAAGGCGCAGCAATGCACCCTATCATTAAAATAATAGGTAAGTTATTTTTATAATTTAACATGTTTATCTCTTAATTTTTAATTATGAGTACGCACAATAAAATGATAAATAAGCACAGCGAAATGCTCTTCCAAACTAATACTGGATCGCGTTTCATTATTGAAATTTTATTGGCTGAACTCTGTAAAAGTGGATTAGGTTTATTAATATCTGCTAAAAACTCAGAAAATGCGTGGTATCTGAGCTCTGGTTTTGGCGCCAATGCTTTCATTAAAGCCTGATCTAACCAAAACGGGATATCGGCTCTGTATTTACGAATACTTGTGTATTGCCAATGGCTGTAATCAATAGGGGTATGATTTATCGGCAATGTTTTATAGGGCAGCTTTGAACACAGTAGCTCATAAGCAATCACCCCAAGCGAAAACATATCGCTTTTAAAATCAGCATGCAGCGAAATAAGTGTCTCTGGTGCGGTGTAATCTACCGTCCCTTGTGGGCAATCATCAGCAATTTGCTTTACTGACTCATCCATTGCCGCAACACTTACCGTGCCGTAATCAATTAATGTTACCTTGCCGTGGGCGTCTATCATCACGTTATCGAGTTTTAAATCACGATGCACCATATCCAAACGCTGAAATGCTCTCAGTGCGTGCACTATTTGTTCAATAATACTGCGCACTTGGGTAATTTCAGGATGCGGTACATCATGCTTCCAATCACTCAGTGTTTGCCCGTCCATGTATTCGCAAATATGATATAAAAATCGGCTTTGCGATTGGGTATTTAAAACCTTCATAACGTTGGGATGGTTAATACGTTGCCCCACCCAGCCTTCTCTTATAAAGCCTTGAAGGTAGTGCACGTCGTCTTCAAAATTTACCGAAGGCGCTTTTAATACAACTGGCGGCGTATCGGGTGTTTGTTGCACTAAATAAATGTGCGAACGGCTACTGGCGTGTAATTCGCGGATAACAGTAAAGTCATCAATTTTTTGCCCAACCTTTAACGGTGGCGGAATTTTTCGCCTCGTTAAAGAGTGATATAACTCGTCTAAATTTTGTTTTGCAATACTATTTACTTTTACAAGCAAGCAGCTTACGTTGTCGTCACTGCCTCTTGCTATGGCAAGCTCTGTCACTGCTTTTGCTGCGTGCTCTAAATTAGTATGCTCATCAATTAGCTTTTGTATATCACTGTATGGCAACACGTCGTGTACACCATCGCAGGTAAGTATATAAATATCATCCGCTTTAAGTTCAACTTCGTATACATCAATTTCTTGATGAAGCTGCGCACCTAAAGCCCTCGTTAGGGTATCGTTTACTTTATGGTCGCGTGTTATTGCTTCCATATTTTTTTCACGTAAACGCGTAATTCGGGTATCACCTAAATGAAAAATATAACCCGTTGCCGATTTTAAAATAAGCGCTGTAAACGTGGTCATCCAATCAGCTTGGCGTTGGCCAACATGATTGTAGTTAACCGATTGCGAATACAGCCACTGATTTAAACTGGCCAACACCTTAGATACCGACTTTTTAATGGCCCAACTGGGTGGTGTATTTAAATACTCATTTATAAAATGCGTTACCGATAACTGTGACGCTTGTTTAGCATTTTTTGCTGATGAACACCCATCGGCCAAGCAGGCAATCACCCCTTTTGACTCTTTTTCCTGTGCTTGAGTATTAAGGGCTGCAAACGCATCTTGGTTTTCGGTTTTTATACCTTTACTGCTGTGCCCACCAAACTCAACGTTAAGTTCGTTGGTGAGTGCGCTGGCTTTTTGGGTTTCATCAAACATACTAAACGCTACCTTAAGTCACTGAAATAAGTTCAACGGTGCCATCTTCGTTAACTTCTGTGATATGACCGTCGGGTTCTTTCATGAAAAATAATGCAGCCAAACCTAACAATGCACTTGCTGCAATAATCATAAAGAAGGTCTGGTAGTCCACCAGCGATAACGCCGTTAAATACACAACCGCTCCCACGTTACCGTAAGCACCTGTCATACCTGCAATTTGCCCTGTTAAACGGCGTTTAATGAGTGGCACAGCAGCAAAAACAGCGCCTTCACCTGCTTGCACAAAGAACGAACACGCCATAGCCGCTGCTACCGCAAGCCAAAGTGGCCAGCTAGCATCAACTAAACCCATTACAAAGTAACCAACAGCTAAACCTGCGGTTAGTACAATTAGTGTTTTACGACGACCCATTCTATCTGAGATCCAACCACCACCAGGGCGAGAGGCTAAGTTCATAAATGCATAAGCAGATGCAAGTAAACCGGCGTACACCATATCAAGGCCAAACACTTCACTAAAAAATAATGGCAGCATAGATACAACAGCCAGCTCTGATCCAAAAGTAGTAAAATAAAGAATATTTAATACTGCCACTTGCTTAAATTCGTAACGGTGCGACTCTGGCACTGGTTGTTTAAAAATATGGCCGTTTATATCGTAGGTTTTATATACTTCGTATAAATAAAGCAGTACTAAAAAGGCATAGGTGCAAATTACAACGTTTTCAGACAGTAAACTGGCGCCCGCTGGCGAAAGTTTCCAAGTAAGTAACGCCAATGCGCCGTACATAGGCAGTTTCATAATAAGTAGTAATACAAAGTCACCTTTACTGGTTACCTCCATTGCCCCAACCTTTTTGGGCTTAAAGTACGTGCCACCTTTAGGTGTATCCGATACATTTAAGTACCAAATAACACCAAATATGACACTTAACACACCTGTTAAGCCAATCGCATAACGCCAGCCATCTTCGCCACCAAACATCAATGCTAATACTGGTAACAGCATTGCAGCTGCTGCAGAGCCAAAGTTACCCCAGCCACCATAAATGCCCTCTGCTGTGCCTAATTCGTTTGCTGGGAACCACTCGCTCACCATACGAATGCCCACAACAAAACCCGCACCAATAAAGCCAAGTGCAAAACGGGCAATAGCGGCTTGTTCAAACGTGGTCGCCATGGCAAACATAAAACACGGTATGCTACATAAAATAAGTAAAGCCGCATAAACAATACGCGGGCCAAATTTATCGGTTAGCATGCCAACCACCACACGTGCAGGAATGGTCAAAGCGACATTTAGAATTAGTAGCGTTTTAACCTGTGCCATGGATATTCCTAGCGAGCTCGCTATGGCACCTAATAATGGCGCATGGTTAAACCATACAAAAAAAGAGATAAAAAACACCATCCAGCTTAAATGTAGTATTTTCATTTTTCCGCTAAACGATATGAGATTAAACCCAGTACTCGGTTGCATGTTTTTTTCCTTGTAACGATTATTGTTTTACGCAGCGAATACAACTTTGGTAGTAAAAACACTGCGGCGATTGTTAAATTAACGTTAACCGCCTTCAGCAATTACTAAGCCAATAATTATTAGTTAGGCTTTTCATGCACTTATATTTTTTGGAAATGTTATTTTTTTTGCTTTGCACTATTAAAGCAGCCACTGTGAGCGTAAACAGTGCAAAGAAATTTTAAGCTTTACTTGCTCTAAGATTTAACTAATTGGTATTGTTTAAAAAAATTATGAGAAAAAATATAAATGCAAAAACCGCCTTTAACCTATCAGCAGCAATTACGCTATTCACGCCATATTATGCTTCCTCAGCTGGATATCGATGGGCAAGAAAAAATATGGCAAAGCCATGTGCTTATAGTTGGGCTAGGTGGACTAGGTTGCCCTGTTGCACAGTACTTAGCTGCCTCAGGAGTAGGAACATTAACGCTTGTCGATAACGATGTGGTTGATGCGACAAACTTGCAAAGGCAGGTGCTTTACAAACACACTGATATCGGCAGCTTAAAAACCCACAGTGCAAAAAAGCAATTAACTCATTTAAATAATGAAATAGAAATACACACGATTGATGAATTTTTAGATGAAAGCGCGCGCCTTGAGCACTTACTTAGCAAAGTGGATGTTGTTATTGATTGCTCTGATAACTTAGCAACGCGTAACTTACTCAATAGCACCTGCTATAACACCTGCACGCCTTTGGTTTCTGGCTCTGCTATTCGGTTTGAGGGGCAAGTTGCCTGCTTTACAATGGCGCCTAATAGCCATTGCTATGGGTGTGTGTCACAGCTCTTTGGCGAACAAACTCAAAGCTGCTCCGAGTCAGGCGTGCTCTCCCCTATTGTAGGACTTATAGGCAGTATTCAAGCGACTGAAGCCCTTAAAATTATTGCAGGACTTAACAGTAAACTCACTGAGCAACTATTACTAGTAGATGGTTTGAGTATGGAGTTTAACCGTTTTAACATTGTTAAAAATAAGCACTGCCCAGTTTGCAGTGCTTAATTTGATGCACTTAAACTGTATACCGACTAATAATGTGACGTTTCTAAATTATTTATTGTTAGGTAAACCTGCTCACCCAGTTGCACATTACTTTGTTGCCATTGCCTTTTAGATACCGCGCAATACAGCAACTGCGTATCTACATTAACAGTAAGTAGCCATTGCTCATCAAGCTGCTGGGTATTTTCAAGCATACCTATTAGCACGTTTGCACTGCACTGGTTAGACGGTTTTACTTTGCTGTAGGTTATTTGCCCGCTTTCTATAATTAACCTATGACTTTGTTTTACCAGCGAAGGCACTGCATATACATGTTGTAAGCTGTTACTAAGGGTTAGCTTACATAGCCCAAATGCATCATTAAATTCAGACTTACTAAAACTAAGTACACTCAGTGGTGTTTGGCTCTTATTTGTATAAATACTGTGCGCCACGTCTTGTGTAGCACCGCACTTAAGCACCTTACCTTTCGCCATATGTATTAATGTATCGCTACAATAAAGCAGCTCTTTTAAAGAGTGGCTAACAATAATAAATTTAATACCATGGGATTTATTAAGTTGTTGCACTCCCGCCAACATAGTAAAACGCGTTGACCAATCTAATGCACTAAATGGCTCATCAAGTAAAACAACAGATTGCCCACTTAGCAGTGTTCTGGCAAAAATTACACGCTGACGCTCACCGCCCGAAAGTCCCGCCACATCACGATTAAGTAATGGATTTAGTGCTAACAAATCAATTACCTGATCAGGCGTTAGGTTGTGACTTTTATTTTTACAATGCGTGTGAGTAAACAGTAAATTACCCATCACATTTAAATGTGGAAATAACGGGCACGACTGCAGCTGTAAAGTAAGTAGGCGTTTATCTGGCTTTAGATGGGTAATATTATGATTATTTATACACACCTTTTTCGCCGTAGTAAGCCCCGCTATCGCCTTTAATAAGCTCGACTTACCTGAGCCCGAAGGACCAAACACCCCTAAAATATCAAATTGGTTTATAGCTAAGTCAACATTGAGTTCAAAATCGTCCAAACGTTGATGGCATTGTATTTTAAGCACGATTAGCAGCTCCGTTTATCACGGTTTTATTAAATTTAAACAACAACACTAAACACGCAAACGCCATTGCGAGCAACACCAACGATAATTGATGCGCAGCCCCATAATTAAGCGACTCAACATGATCGTAAAGTGCAATAGACACCACTTGGGTTTCGCCTTGTATATTGCCACCAATCATTAATACTAAACCAAATTCTCCCAATGTATGGGCAAAGCCCAGCGCAAAGGCACTGCCTATACTTGGCTTTAATAGCGGTAACGTTAAATACATAAATCGTTTAAATGGGCTTATTCCTAAAGCAATAGCTGCTTGGTCATAGGTGGTATTTATTTGCTTAAAACCCGCTAGTAGCGGCTGCATCACAAACGGAAGTGAATAAAATAATGAGCCAATAACCACCCCTTGAAAACTAAATGCGAGCTGCGTACCAGTAAGCCAAAACCAAAACTGGCCAAATGCATGCGTAGGTGAAAACAGCACCAATAAATAAAAACCCATTAGCGTAGGCGGCAGTACCAAAGGCATGGCTATAAGTGCTTCTAAAATTGGTTTTAACTTACCTTTGTAACTGGCAAGTTGCCACGCAAGCGGAATACATATCACTAACAAGATAGCGGCTGTTATAAAGGCAAGTTTAATTGTAAGCCACAGCGCTGTTAAATCACTTGCTAGCATCACTGTCCTTTGCTTTGTAGCCAAGTGCTAATAATGTTTTTGCGGTTGCGGGGGCATTTAAAAAAGCCATAAACTTTTTAGCAACAGTTAAATGCTTTGACGCGCTAATAATAACGCCTTGCTGTGTTATTTCAGGGTAATTTTTAGTGTCGATAAGCGTGTAGTTTAAATATTTTTTATTTTTAGTTTTACCATAAGCCGACTTTAACGTAGATAACGCAACCAAACCTTTAGCGGCATTGCCTGTTTCAACAAATTGAAACGCATGAGTTATATTATTTGCATAGACAAACTCATAGGGGGTTTTTATAAACGCTTTTGCATAATGCATTGATGATTTCCCATAAGGCGAAAAACGTGGGTTCGCAATGGCTAATTTATTATTCATAACGCTGCTACTTGGTTGCCAAAGTGCTAATAAACCTATTGCATAGGTTGTTAAACTGTCTTTAATTGCAAAACCATCTTTTATAAGTGCTTGTGGACGCGACGCATCAGCAGATAAAAAAACATCGTACGGCGCTCCATGCATAATTTGCGAGTGTAATACACCGCTAGATGCTGCCGATATTTTAAAATTTATATCTTTAAGTGCAGGATCAGTAATCAGCTTTTGTAGCACTGGTTTAAAATTGCTCGCAACGGCTATATGCAGTGTTTCTTTTGCGCTAACGCAGTTGCTAAATAGCACGAACAGTAACAACAAATAACCGCACCATGTATTGTAAAGCTTTAACATTATAAGTATTGTTTTAAAAATCAGACACATTATAAAAAACAATATATATGAACGATGTATGCAATGCACCTGGTTTATTACCAGTAGATACCGCAATAAGTAATATGCTCAACGCCATTAACTTTAATAAAGCCGCAGAAACCATTTCTATAATGCACAGTGTGGGCCGTGTTCTAGCACGCGATATTAAATCTGATATAAATGTGCCTGGTCACGATAATTCGGCAATGGATGGCTATGCGCTTTGCCTAAGTGAAGACTTAACAACTTATCAGCAAGTAGGCAGTGTATTTGCTGGGCAAACCTTTGAGGGCACCTTAACCCCTGGGCAATGCGTGAGAATTATGACCGGTGCAGCCCTGCCCTCTGGCGCTAATGCGGTAGTGATGCAAGAAAACGCCACTGTAAATAACGACGAAATAACATTTACAGGCAAAATTGAACTCAATGCTAACGTACGTTTTGCAGGTGAAGACATTGCAAAAAATAGTGTTGTTTTTAAAGCTGGCAGAAAACTAAAAGCAGTCGATGTAGGCTTACTTGCCTCTATTGGCATTAGCCAAGTAAGCGTATATGAAACACTTAAAGTTGCGGTGTTTTCTACCGGAGATGAACTTATAGAGCCGGGCAATGCGCTTCCTGCTGGCGCTATTTATGAAAGTAATCGAGCTGTTATTTTAAGCGAGCTTAATGATAGCAATATAGAAGTTATTGATTTTGGCATTATCGCTGATGATAAAAGCCTGATTAAAAACACGTTTTTAAAAGCAAATGAGCAAGCTGATGCTGTAATAAGCTCTGGAGGCGTATCGGTTGGTGAAGCCGATTTTACCAAAGAAGTATTAAATGAGATTGGTGATATCCATTTTTGGAAAATTGCCATGAAACCGGGCAAACCTTTTGCTTTTGGTCAATTACCTAACAGCTACTTTTTTGGCTTACCAGGTAACCCAGTATCAGCGGCTGTAACGCTTGATCGACTTGTAAAACCCGCCCTTACAAAGCTTTCAGGAAATGAGCATACTGCTAAGTTACGTTTAAAAGCGACTACAACCACACTGATTAAAAAGCGCCCCGGCCGTACCGACTTTCAACGCGGTATTGCCAGTACCGACGAAAAAAATAACCTGTTGGTAACGCCTATAAATAAGCAAGGCTCAGGGGTACTCTCATCGCTTAGTCATGCAAATTGCCTTATTGTAGTGCCCGCAGAAAGTGGCAATATTGAAAAAAACGAAACCGTAGAAATAGAGCTATTATAAAAAAACCTTGTCCATAAAAAAGCCCAGCACATTTACTAAATTTGCTGGGCTTAAAATTGGGTTAAGTCGCGTTTAAAACAACGACTCAAAATCACCATTAGGAAATAACACCCCGGGGATACCACGTACTGCAGTTACATCCGCAATTTTTGTATCGCCTAAGTACAAGCCACCGCTGTAGTTACTGCCAGCTTGTTTTACGTCGAGCCAACGGCCGTTTTCACCTTTTGCAGTTAAACTAATATTGCTATTTACTTCTCTAATGCGTAAATCTAAGGCTTTTTGTTTTACGCTAATAAAGACATCGCTACTAGTAAGCTGCGATAAATCAATAACATCACCTACATACGCCAGGCTAAAATCACTCGCACCACCCAAGGGCAGCGACAACTCAAGGCCAAACATTAAATCGTCGTTTTCCTCACCACTAAGTGGTGAAGCCTCAAGCGCGGTAATATGAAAAGGTGTTGTTTGAATATCGCTTTGAAACTGCCCTTCAAAATCAAATGAAGAAAGAGAAGTAACTTCCTGTGCAAACGCAGATACAAAACGGTTTAAATCTAATGATATCTCACCTGTTAGCTCGCCAGACTGCTTAGCAATAACAACATCAGTGATAATATTAGCTATGCCTGTTTGCGCATCAGGTAATAACTCACTTTGCTCACTTACCCCATCAAATTCAATTAGTAATTCGCTCACATCAACATCTAAACGAGTATCGTCGTTGATAACAGAAGCACTCATGACCCCTTCGACTTTATCGCCCAGTACACCACTTATTCTAAAAGTAGGAATAGACATATCTATACTAACTGGTAAACCGTCGTAAGTACCCGTAATTAGCCATTCGTAAGGGGATGTAGAATAGCTAATATCAAGATCGCGTAACCTGTATTGTCCTTCGCTTGCAGAAACTTCCGCAAGGGGCGAATAATTTATGATCACTTCGTTAAGTACTTCAGCAAGCACAGTGATCGCTTTTTGAGTATCATCATCAAATGCACTTTCTAGTTGCGCAAGTTTAGCATCTACATCCTCTGCGTAGGTTGTGTCCTGTAAGCGAATAACACCCAGTGCGTCTCTTATATTTTCGAGTAATTCGCGCGACTCGAGTGCTTGCTCAGTTTCAACCTTTTGTTGCCAATTGGTGTAGCTAGTCACGCTCGCAATAGTTTGCTTGACCTGCCCTGCTACACTTTGAATTAAACCATTACCTAGCTCACTGTAAAGGTTATCTGCAATGTATTGATCAGCTAAATTACTGTAAGTTTGCCACGCACTGGTATCATCTTGCTCGGTAATAAAATCATCAAATGCAGTGGCTAAATCAAACCCTTCAACAGACACACCAGCTACAATAGCCCCATAAGTAAATGCATCAGCCACAATTTCTGCCTCTAGTGTATTACTTAGGCTGCTGTGTGTAAGCTGATAAAAAGGACTTGCCGATAAGCTTGCAAGGGTCGCGTCAACATTTGCATTCGTAATTGCGGTACTTAACGGCGAGAAAAATACTTCATTAACGCCCGGTGCAACATAAGCGCGAGCAGCATAGTTTAAATTAACGCCAGTTATCTCTTCAAAATCAATTAAACGGTTTTCATTTATATCGTTTACATCGCCGCGAAGCGTTCTGCCGCAACCTGTAAAGCGTGGGCATGGCAAGGCACTATCGTCAGGTATAAATTCAAATGTATAAAAATTAAGAGGCGATACGCTCACGCTCGCAGTATTTATGTTTTCAACTGCAACAGACTCTACTACATTGCCTTGGCCGTCTAATTGATTAAGCGTACCTTTAACTGATTGCCATTTAGGCACATAAAAATTTACGGTAGAGGTGGATGCTACGCTTATTTCAATCGCTTCGTCACTACTATCATTTGAAGAGCCACCACAGCCACTAAGTGCTAGAGCAACTGACAAAGGTAAAAGTTTTTTTAACATCTTCATTCCTTAAAACTTAATGTTCATGTACCAATTTACATTCGCATAATAAGCTTTATCTAAATCTAAGCTGTCGGTTTGTAAATTAAGACCAAAGTACTCGTTTTCAATACCAACTAAAAACGCTTCACTTTTTGTTTCATAGCCAGCTTGTACCTTCCAATGATCCCAAAAATGAATACGCCCTTTTAACTGACTAAAGGTATCTTTATCGTACTGTTTTACTGTAAAAGCAGTTGAGTAGCGGTTATTTATTCTGTAATCGGCAAAAGCCGTAATACGCATTTCCATATCAAGTGTATGTGACTGGGTGTTCCCAAAAGCTGAGGTTTGAAGAGATACAGTAGGTGTAGAGGTAACATTACCACTCTCATCTTCACTGAAAGGAATTTCGGTCGTTTGCCCTTTTACTGAGCCAGTATCATCAAAGTCAGTTTTATAAAGTAAATCTTTTACACTTAGGCCTACTTTTAAATCATCATTTATTTGCCAATCGGCAAAAATATCTAAACTATAACCTAGGCCTTCAGGGTTTTCAGAAGGGGTAAACTTTTTGAATAGAATATCTTTCGAAAAGTTATAATCAGCAGTAATACTGCCTTCAACTTCGTCACTAAACACTCGCCCATCTACAGAAGCATCTTGAAAATGTGTACTGGCAAAAACAGACACTTTTGGCGTAATAGTGAGCGCGTTTTTATCTAAAAATTTAAAATCGTATGAAACAAATACCCCATTAGAGGTCACTTGCTTTGCATTTAACTGATATGTGTAAAATCGTTCTTCAAAGGGTAAGTCGTTTTTTTCTAAATAAGTATAAAGTGCAGTGTCTGGGTCAAAATTAAGTACATAATCATAACGGCTCTGCAGGCCCACTTTAAAATTATTATAGCCCACACCAATTTCAAAAATATTATAAGTAAATGCACTATCGCCAGATTTAATAGGCTCGTCAAAGTCATCTACAAATGCCTGTACTGGCTGTGCCTCAGTGTAGATTTCGGCGTCAAAGTGAGTAAATATTTGAAATTGATTATTTGCAGAAGCTAGAGGTGAAAGTAGAGCAGTTGAAAATCCTAACAAGAGAATTTTTTTTTTCATAATTTAATCGCTTTCTATAAAAAAAGGGAAAAGCGCACCGCTTTTCCCTTTTATAGTTTAAGTATTAGTTAGATGAGTCAATTAAAGTCACATCTGTGTACTCAATTACTTCATCATCAATGTAAGTAATCGAAACACCGTTTGTTACTTTAGTTGCGGTACCAAAGGTCATCATCATGCCATCGTACATCGCTTTAACATCACCCATGTAACCAGCTGATTCGGTACCCGACATAGACAGCGTGTAACCCATTGCTGCGTCACCGTTAACTTTAATTTCAAGCATGGTCATATCTTCATCACCACTGCTATCCACTTCAGACATTACGCTAAAGTCTAAGTCACCAGACATACCCATAGCTTCTAACATTGCAGAATCAGTTTCATCCATGCCGCTTAAGTTTAGGTTACCCATAAAGCCTGAGTCACCGTCCATAATTTCAACACGGTTCCACGCTTGCGCCATAGTAAGCTCTGCGTCATCAACGGTATCTGCATTTACAGCACCGTCAAAAGTAAATACTAAACACGAATCAATTTGTGTTGAATCGGTAATAGTACCATCAGCAAATGCTTGACACTCTTCTAGTGCATCCGCGGCTACATCACCTGTAACAAGCTCAACAGTTGCATCGCTTTGTGTATTTAGCATGCCACCCCAAGCAACAACAAGTTGATCATCTTGGTACGCTGCCGAAGCAGTAATTTCGCTACCGGTCGCTGAGTTTGTAAGCATTAGCGTCAAGTTGTCTAGGCTGTAGTCGTATGCCCATTCAGGATGAGTTGTTGAAGTACCTTCGCCAGAGTTACCCATATCAGCAAGCTCTTCAAACACATCAAATAACACTTCAGCTGTGTCGTATAGAGCATCGCCACCCGTGCTAGTTAATACCGTCATTGTAGAAAGTGACATTGACGTTTCTTTAACTGATGCTGTCGCCACTGCAAGGTCTGCTTCTGCTTGTAAGCTAAGCGCTGTTACGAGTTGCTCGTTTGCAAGTTCAGCCTGAGTTTGTGCAGCTTCGGCCATCATTTCTGCGCTTTCAACTAAATCAGCGGCTTCAGCCATATCAGCTTCAGTTACTGCTACAGCTTCATATTCAGTTGCAGCTTCTAAGGCTTGTTCAATCGCAAGCTCAAGCGCATCGACAGCAGCAGAAAAATCAGAAGCAGCAGTTACCGCAGCATCAACTAAAGCAACCGTTGCTTGTGCATCGTCACCCGAGTCAACAGCAGCTTGTGCAGCAGCAAGCGCACTTGTTGATGCAGCTTCTGCAGTATTAGCAGCTGTTTTCTTTTCACCTGCAACATCGGCAGTGTTCATAGCAACTTCTTTAGCAGCGGCTACTTCAATCTCGTACTCAGTGATAGCGTCTTGTGCATCAGTTACTAATTGCGCAATTGCTGCATCGTAATCGCTCAGGTTTTCTACCTCTACTAAGGCTGCGTCTTGTAAATCAGTTGCAGTATCAAGTACACCTTGATAGTCAGAGCTTTGCTCTACAAGTAAAGAAGCTGTGCTAACATAGCCCTGTGATTTAACATATAAAATATCAGCCATATTTGATAAGTCAGCAGCTTGTGCTTCGTTTTCAAGCGCTGCAACAGCAGCAACAAATTCAATTGCAGAGTCTGCATCGGTAATTGCATCACCACCTAATGCTTGAACATCAGCAAGCATTTCTTCAGCAGCATCTACCGATGCTTGAAGTTCTGTAAGCTCAGTAGAAGATGCATCAAGTTGAGCATTTAGAGCAACTGCTAAATCAGCATAAAAGTCATCGCCCGCTACACACTCATCGCCTGTACAACCAAGTTCTTCTAACACTGTTTGAACAGCCGTTGCAATTTCAGCCAGCTCTGCATCACTTGCAGCGCCGTTTTTAACTGCATTGTCTTTTGCTTCTTTAGCTTTAGTAGCAATGCCTGCTGAGTTTTCAGCAAATGCAGCTATCTCTGCCGCCGAAGGTGCTGGGACTTTAGCCGCATAAGCCGCTTCAAGGGCTGTTTTAATTGCTGCTTCATCACCTGTTGCAATTGCTACAAACACACTCGCCGTACTAGAAACAGCTGTTTGTAAAGTTGCTGCAACGTCGGTTGTGCTTAAAGTACCTGCTTTAATACCCTCTTTAATGCTAGTCATTACTTCGCTAATTGAAGATAAGCCTTGAATAGACGACGACAGCTGAGCAATTGCTAATACACCTTGTGAAAGTGCTTCTTCACCGTCTACATCACTTAAATCAACAGCGCCGCCGTTAGATACATCACCTAACAGTGCAGATAATAATACTGCTGCATCAGGACCCATTACCTGAATAACCGTATTTAAGCTTGTTGATGCAATTGCACCTGCGTCAACGTCAGCTTCAGCTTCAAGTAGTGCTTGAGCAACCAACGTAGTTAAAAAGGTTACATTGGCTTTAAACGAACGAGCAACATTTGCATCGCCTGCTGCACCACTTGTATCAGACGAATCAGCGTCCGCTGCAGCAATATATTTAACAACCGAAAGCTCTAGATCAGCTTTATACCATTCACCAAATTCAATGTTAGTGTCGCCATCGTTTACATCGTCTGCTTCTGGCGCTTCATCGTAAGTTCCACAGCCAACATATGCATCACAACGTAAATAACTATCGTCACCCTCTTCAGCAGTTGCAACTGTAATATACACAGGGCCTGTAAAGTCATCTTCAAGGTAAATGCTGTAACTACCATTATCGCCAGTTACTAGCGCATCGGGGTTGCCCGCTATTTTGCTTGCTTCTACTGCTGCATCAGCCGCATCTTGAGACGTTGCTTCGCCGGTAAATGTTTCAGCCTCTGCTGAAGCCTCTAATCTAAATGCAACCGGAACACTTTGACCTGTTTCGTCAAGTGTCATTACGCTAACAACGGCACCTTTCATTGCACCTTTAACAGCTTTACCTGTTATTTCTACGTTAAATTGAGCGTCATCAGATGATGTAACCGATTCAACTGGAGGAACATAAGTGTTTCTGTCGTTGTCTGAACCACAACCCGCCAAACCTAGTGTAAGTGCAACAGATGCTGCAATCGGGGTAATTTTAGTCATACGCTGTGCCATTTATTTCTCCTTGATAGCCTGCAATGAGTATCAGAAAATTATTTTATTAAATATACGTGCGAAAGTTTACAAAACAACATAAACAGACACACAATAACAACCTTTGTTACTTATAAATTAAAGTAACATTAAGTAACGAGTTTTTGCTACATTTTTATACGTTTTGAGTACAAGTTTTTATCTAATTTTAAACGACGCTTCTTCATAGGCTTTACTATATTTTCAATAACATATGTTAAAACCATTAAGAAGCATCGCTCTGGCGTACCATATATCCACAATATTAAGTGAATATTACATTTAATTTAGTTTGTTAATAATATTCTTCAAGTAATTGCGACAGATACGCTAAAAAAAACGCCCGCCAAAGCTAATATAATGAAAAAGGATGGGGTTAGGTGGTGTTTTGAAATGAAATATATAAACAGGATGTTTATTTAGCTTTATATTAAAACTAAACGCTAAAAAGTCATTAACGCGCAGTATGCACCGTTAATGACTCAATAAAAACGTTGAAAGTACTATTGAGGTGCTCTCACTACGCCCTCCATCAGCACGCGCGCACTGCGGCTCATGCTCGCTTTTGTTACTTGCCAATCGCCGTCTATCTGTTGAGCTTCGGCTCCTACTTTTAATGTACCAGAGGGGTGTCCAAAATTAATTTCGTTCAATGAGCCGCCACCTGCGGCCACATTAACAAGTGTACCTTCAATAGCAGCGGCAGCGCCAATAGCCACTGCAGCTGTGCCCATCATAGCGTGATGCAGCTTGCCCATAGACATAGCACGTACTAATAAATCAATTGTTTTAGCTTCAATAAATTTACCACTGGACGCGTTATAGTCTAATGGCGCTGCCACAAAAGCGACTTTAGGTGTATGCTGGCGTGTTTGTGCTTCGCTAATATTGCTGATCAGGCCCATTTTTACCGCACCATGGGCACGTATTGTTTCAAGCTTTTTAAGTGCGTCGATATCATTATTTATGTCATCTTGCAGCTCAGTGCCGCTGTAGCCAATATCGCTTGCGTTAATAAACACAGTAGGAATACCCGCGTTGATCATCGTGGCTTTTAAGGTACCAATTCTTGGTACTTCTAAGTCATCCACTACATTACCTGTAGGGAATAACGCCCCTTCACCGTCGGCAGGGTTTAAAAACTCAAGCTTTACCTCGGCAGCGGCGAAGGTTACGCCATCAAGTTCAAAATCCCCTGTTTCTTGCACTTCGCCATTAGTAATAGGTACGTGAACCAGAATGCTTTTTTTAATATTAGCTTGCCACACTCTCACCACGGCTACACCGTTATCGGGTACTCTGCTTTTATCAACTAGGCCATTCGTTATTGCAAACGCACCCACTGCGCTGGTTAAATTACCACAATTACCACTCCAATCTATAAAGGCTTTATCAATGGCCACTTGGCCAAATAAATAATCCACATCGTGATCGGTTTGCTCGCTTTTACTTAAAATAACCGTTTTACTGGTACTTGATGTAGCACCACCCATACCATCAGTTTGTTTGCCATATGGGTCGGGACTACCAATTATGCGCAACAATAAATTGTCGCGTGCCTCACCTGCCACTTGGGCAGGTTTGGGTAGGTCGGTTAATTTAAAAAATACACCTTTACTCGTGCCGCCGCGCATATAAGTTGCCGGTACTTTTATTTGTGGTTTAAACATAATGCACACTCCTTATGCTGATTGGGTTGCTTCTAAAAAGTCTTGTGCAAAACGCTGTAATACACCACCAGCAGCATAAATAGAAAGCTCTTCTTGGGTATCCAATCTACATTTCATAGGTACCGTTAGTACCTCACCATTTTTACGCGTAATCACCAAATCAATGGTAGCGCCAGGTGTAGGTTCGCCTTTTACATCAAAGCTTTCGCTGCCATCAATGTTAAGCGTTTTGCGGGTAGTGCCGGGTTTAAATTCAAGCGGCAATACACCCATACCTATTAAGTTTGTGCGGTGAATACGCTCAAAGCCCTCTGCGGCTATCACTTCAACGCCTGCAAGCCTTACCCCTTTTGCAGCCCAGTCGCGAGACGAGCCTTGTCCGTAATCTGCGCCCGCTACAATTATAAGCGGCTGCTTACGTTGCATGTAAGTTTCGATTGCTTCCCACATACGGGTATGAGTACCTTGAGGCTCTATACGTGCGTATGAACCTTGTTTAACCTCGCCGTTTTCATCACGTACCATTTCGTTAAGTAATTTAGGGTTAGCAAACGTGGCACGCTGTGCTGTTAAATGATCGCCTCGGTGCGTTGCGTACGAGTTAAAATCCTCTTCAGGGACGTTCATTTTAGCTAAGTATTCACCCGCCGCACTGCTTGCCATTATGGCGTTTGAAGGCGATAAATGATCCGTTGTAATGTTATCGCCAAGTACAGCAAGGGCGCGCATGCCCGTCATAGTGCGCTCACCGGCAAGGGCACCTTCCCAATATGGCGGGCGGCGAATATACGTACTTTGCTCGCGCCAGTTATAAAGGGGATCGTTCTCTTCACCGTAATCTACGGTTAAATCAAACATAGGTTCGTACACTTTTTTAAATTGCTCTGGCTTAACGCTTTGTTTTATTACCTCGTCTATTTCTTCATCGCTTGGCCATAAATCTTTAAGGGTTATTTCGTTGCCGTTTTGATCTTGCCCTAAACTATCTTTTTCAATATCAAAACGAATAGTACCGGCAATAGCGTAAGCCACCACTAATGGCGGTGAGGCTAAAAACGCTTGCTTAGCATACGGATGTATACGCCCGTCAAAGTTACGATTGCCCGAAAGTACCGCTGTTGCATATAAATCGCGATCAATTACTTCTTGTTGAATTACAGGGTCAAGTGCGCCGCTCATACCGTTACAGGTAGTACAAGCAAAGCCCACAATACCAAAGCCGAGCTTTTCAAGTTCAGGGAGTAAATTTGCCTCTTCTAGGTATGATTGCACCGCTTTAGAACCTGGCGCTAATGACGTTTTAACCCAGGGTTTACGCATTAACCCTTTGGCATTTGCATTACGTGCAAGTAAGCCTGCAGCAATTACATTGCGCGGGTTACTGGTGTTAGTACAACTTGTAATAGCCGCGATAATACATGCGCCATCAGGCATTAAGCCTTCCTCGTTTTCAACCGTGCCAGATATACCTTCTTTGGCTAAATCGCTAGTAGATACTCGGCGGTGTGGGTTTGAAGGCCCAGCAATGTTGCGCCCTACACTTGATAAATCAAATTTAAGCACGCGCTCATATTTAGCTGTTTTTAAGCTCTCGCTCCAAAGACCAGCTGTTTTAGCGTAGTTTTCTACCAGCGCTATTTGCTCTTCATCTCGCCCTGTTAAACGTAAATAGTCTATTGTTTTATCGTCTATGTAAAACATGGCCGCAGTGGCGCCAAATTCTGGCGTCATGTTTGAAATAGTTGCTCTGTCGCCTAGGGTTAGTGCATCTGCACCTTCGCCGTAAAACTCTAAATAGGTCGATACCACGCGCTGCTCGCGTAAAAACTCGGTAATAGCCAATACTATATCTGTAGCAGTAATACCAGGTTGGCGAGTGCCTGTTAGCTCAACACCAACAATGTCAGGCAAGCGCATGTAAGAGGCGCGGCCAAGCATAACGCTTTCGGCTTCAAGCCCGCCTACACCTACAGCAATCACGCCAAGAGCATCAACATGCGGGGTGTGACTGTCGGTACCCACTAAGGTATCAGGAAATGCAATGCCATCGCGGTTTTGAATAACCGGCGACATTTTTTCAAGGTTAATTTGATGCATAATGCCGTTACCAGGCGGAATAACATCAATATTTTTAAAAGCGGTTTTAGTCCAGTTTATAAAATGAAAACGGTCATCGTTACGGCGATCTTCTATGGCACGGTTTTTTTCAAATGCGTCTGGGTCAAAACCTGCGTGCTCCACCGCTAAAGAATGGTCAACAATAAGCTGTGTAGGTACCACCGGATTCACTTTTGCCGGATCCCCACCTTTTGCAGCAATGGCGTCGCGCAGGCCTGCTAAATCAACCAAGGCGGTTTGGCCTAAAATATCGTGGCACACCACGCGCGCCGGATACCACGGAAAGTCTAAATCTTGTTTACGCTCAATAAGCTGAGTAAGCGCATCGGTTAGCATATCAGGCTCACAGCGGCGCACTAGGTTTTCGGCTAGTACGCGTGAGGTGTAAGGCAAAGTGGCATATGCACCTGGCTTAATTGCATCTACCGCAGCTTGAGTATCGTAGTAATCCACATTTGAGCCGGGTAAGGGTTTTCGGTATTGGGTGTTATTAATTATGGTCATAATACAGGTTCGCTAATAAGTGACGGGAAATAAAAGGCAAAAGGTGAGCGTATTGCTCACCTTACATACTGACTAATCAGCCTCTTGATTCAATTGGCGTGTAACTGCGTGCCTCTGGCCCTGTGTAATCTGCACTTGGGCGAATAATACGGTTATTAGCGCGCTGCTCTTTAACATGTGCCGTCCAGCCTGTAACACGGCTCATCACAAATATTGGCGTAAATAACTTAGTGGGAATACCCATAAAGTGATACGCCGATGCATGGAAAAAATCAGCATTACAAAACAGTTTTTTCTCGCGCCACATAACCTCTTCACACCTAACCGACACAGGGTAAAGCACGTCATCGCCCACCTCTTTAGCTAGTTTTTCAGAGAACTTTTTAATAATAACGTTACGGGGGTCAGACTCGCGGTAAATAGCGTGGCCAAAGCCCATAATTTTATCTTTACGCTCTAGCATACCCATAATTTCTTGCTCGGCATGATCAGCACTTGTAAAACCTTGAATCATATCCATAGCTGCTTCGTTTGCACCACCATGCAGTGGCCCGCGCAGTGTGCCTATTGCACCGGTTACACAAGAATGAATATCAGACAAAGTAGATGCACATACGCGCCCCGTAAACGTAGAGGCGTTAAACTCATGCTCTGCGTATAAAATTAGCGACACATTCATTACTTGTGCAAACAACTCACTCGGTGCTTTGTCGTGCAATAAAGTTAAAAAGTGCGCGCCTACTGAGTCGTCATCGGTTTGTGTATCAATGCGTACACCATCGTGAGTAAAGCGGTACCAATAACAAATAATACTAGGGAATACTGCAACCATACGGTCAATCGCATCGTTTGCTTGGCTAAAATCAAGTTCCATTTCTAGGTTACCCAGCATTGAGCAACCGGTACGCATAACATCCATTGGGTGCGCGTCTTTAGGAATATTTTCAAGCACGGTTTTTAGTGCATCTGGCAGGCCACGTAGGCTTTTTAATTTTGCTTTATAATCAGCTAGTTCATTGGCTGTAGGTAGCTCGCCGCGCGAAAGTAAAAACGACACCTCTTCAAACTGCGCTTTTTCGGCAAGTTCACTAATATCGTAACCACAATACGTTAAACCCGAGCCTGATTGCCCTACTGTACATAATGCTGTTTGCCCTGCTACTTGGCCGCGTAAGCCTGCACCGCCTAATGCTTTATCTACCATGATCTTCTCCTATCTTAAATTTGTGTGTGATTTTAATAATTATTATTTGTCAGATTTTGATGAAAAAAGGTTATCAAGTGTGTTTTCGTATGTGTGGTAATCTAAAAATTCGTAAAGCTCTGCGCGTGTTTGCATGTTTTCAATTTGGCTTTGCTGCGAACCTTCATTTAAAATGGCAGAGTACACATTAAGCGCGGCTTTGTTCATGGCTCTAAACGCACTAAGTGGGTAAAGCACCATTTCAACACCTACCTCACTTAACTGCTCTTTGGTGTAAATAGGCGTTTGGCCAAACTCAGTAATGTTAGCCAAAATAGGCACGTTTAACGCTTCCGAAAACGCTTGGTAATCGGCAAGGTCGTGCACGGCTTCAGCAAAAATTGCGTCTGCGCCCGCTTCTACACAGGCAGCGGCACGGTCAATTGCGGCATTTAAGCCTTCTTTTTGAAATGCATCGGTGCGAGCCATAATGTAAAAATCGCTATCGGTTTTAGCATCAACGGCAGCTTTAATGCGGTCAACCATTTCACCTTGGCTTACAATTTCTTTATTAGGGCGGTGTCCACAACGCTTTTGCGCTACTTGGTCTTCAATATGAAAACCCGCCGCACCGGCTTTAGTCATTTCTTTAACGGTACGCGCAATATTAAACGCGCCGCCCCAACCGGTATCGGCATCAACAAGTAGTGGTAAATCGCTGGCACCGGTTATACGGCGAATATCTTCAAGTACGTTATCAAGGCTGGTCATGCCTAAATCGGGCATACCGTAAGAGGCATTTGCCACACCGGCACCTGAGAGGTAAATAGCTTGGTGACCCATTTTTTCAGCCATCATCGCTGTGTAAGCATTAATAGTACCTACAACTTGTAATGGGCGATTATTAGCAATAGCCTGTTTAAATTTTAATCCTGCTGACATTACTTTCTCCTGACTTTGAACGGTTGCTACATGGAGTAACTTAGTGTTTTAATTTTAAATTGTGACTGTTTTTTAGTTTTTAGCTGTTAGCTGTTAGCTTTTAACCTTTAACCTTTAACCTTTAACCTTTAGCTTTTATAAAGTTTTTGTTTATGACAAATACCAATCTGTATGTGTATGAGGTCTATTTAACGCTAAGAAAATCGTTCTGTAACTAGGCAATAATTTTTATGTTTAGTGGTTCTAAATAAAAAATTCTTAACGACGTTATAGAGCGATTTAATCAGTTAAATTGTTCGAATACTCATATTGATTGGTATACATCAAATTTGGTTTGAATATTAGCTTGCGATGCACTTATGTGTCGTTTCATCAGCATTTCAGCAAGTTCACCATCGTGGTTTTCTATTGCGTTTATAATGGCTAAATGCTCGTCAAACGCTTTAGATACACGCGGCCCCACCATACCCATTTGCACACGGTACATACGTATTAACTGGTAAAGTCCATTACACAACAAATGGATAAGGTGCGCGTTTTTACTACCTTTAATAATACGATAATGAAAGTCTAAATCGCCCGCTTCTTGATAGTACGACTCGCCCTCTTTAACGCGTTGAGTTTGCAAATGTTGATTAAGTAATTGCTTTAATCCTTTAACCTCATCGGGTTCCATATTGTCGGCAGCAAGCCTACATGCTAAACCTTCAAGAGAACTGCGTACTTGATAAACCTCAATTAAACGCTCTGCAGTGAGTGCCACTACACGGCAGCCCACGTTTGCTTTACGCTCTACTAAGTAACAGCTTTCTAAGCGATTAAGCGCTTCTCTAAGCGTGGCGCGGCTTACACCGTAACGCTTAGCAAGTTCTGGCTCTGAAATTTTGCTACCTTGCTCTATGCTGCCCTCTACTATTTCACGGCGCATATCTACAAACACTTGATCAGAAGCTGTAGTAATTGGTGTATCGATTAAAAAAGGTTGCGTCATGGCTTTATAAATAAATTGTCGACAATTAATGAACTAACTATGTGCTTAATAAAAAAACATGTCAACCCCAAACAAGTTGAAAATGAGTAAAAAACACACTTATTGTCGACACTGTTAATCTAAAGCCGTATAAAACTGCTTTAAAATTAAACTAAAAACACAATATGTCGACATGCTGGCAAATTATAAAACCGCTATTTAACGCTGAAAAAACACTTTAAAAGTGCTAATATCACGCTTTATTTTTTAATGTACGAGCCACTGCGTGAACGCCAACACTTATATTCCTGAGCACTTTATTGACGACGTAAAAACCTATTTACCTGCTCACCTCAATTTAGACGACTTTATAAACGCGTGTCGTCGCCCGCTCAGAAAGTCTATTCGTGTAAATACATTAAAAATTTCGATTGAAGAATTTTTAAAGCGCGCAGAACAAAAAAACTGGCAAGTTACCCCTATACCTTGGTGTAGCGAGGGTTTTTGGCTAGAGCGCCCAAGCGATGAAGAGCAAAATTTAGCACTGGGCAATACCGACCTACACCTAAGCGGTGCCATGTACGTGCAAGAGGCAAGCTCAATGCTACCGCCTATGGCACTTAAGAAAAGTATTGAAAACGCAGACGAAAATAATAACTATGTGCTAGATATGGCATCAGCCCCAGGCTCTAAAACCTCACAACTTGCCGCACTCATGAATAACCAAGGCATACTGGTTGCCAACGAGCTTTCGTCGTCTCGCTTAAAAGTACTGAGCGCAACGCTTAAACGTATGGGTGTAGGTAACTGTGCGCTTTCGCATTTTGATGGTGTTATATTTGGTAACTACATGTTTGAATGCTTTGATAGCATTTTGCTCGACGCGCCTTGCTCAGGCGAAGGAACAGTACGAAAAGACGCCGACGCACTTAAAAATTGGTCAATAGAATCAAATATTGAGATTGCTCAAGTACAAAAAGACTTAATTAAAAGCGCCTTTTACGCATTAAAACCAGGTGGTACGCTGGTGTATTCAACCTGTACGCTCACCCCGCTCGAAAACCAACAAGTATGTGATTATTTACTCAGTGAATTTGGCGACTACATTGAGCCGCAGTCGCTAAGTGATTTATTTGAAGGGGCAGAAAAAGCCACCACCGCCGAGGGCTACTTACATGTGTGGCCACAAACGTACGACAGTGAAGGCTTTTTTATTGCTAAATTTAAAAAACGAGCAAGCTGTAATAACCCAGCCCAAACAGTTAAAAAAGGTGCGTTTCCGTTTAACGAGTTTGATAAAAAGCAAACCACGTTATTTATGAGCCAGCTTAAAAAGCAGTTTGGTTTAAAAGCGCTGCCAGGTAAATTAATGCAACGCGATAAAGAGCTGTGGTTATTTCCTGATGGGTTTGAAGCCGTGCAAAGTAAAATTAAATACGCACGTTTAGGTATTCAGTTAGGTATTATTCACAAAAACGGTGTAAGGCTTACTCACGAATTTGCAACCGTGTTTGGCAGTGAATGCAAAAGCAATACCTATGCTTTAACAAACGAGCAAGCAAACGACTACTTTAATGGTAAAGATGTGCGCCTAGAAGACGTTACGAAAGCCACCGGCGAAGTAATATTAACTTTGTGTGGCTGCCCTATTGGGCTGGGTAAATGGCAAAAAAATAAGATCAAAAACTCTTTGCCACGCGATCTTGTGCAAAATACGCAGTTAATAAGCTGGGTATAAAACAAGCAATACATTAGTTAACCTGTGCACAACCCCATTAAGCCTTTGTTATTATTTTAGGTTAATAAACAAACAAAACTTAGAGTTTTACAGGTTAGTTAACTACACTAGAAGGTACTTTCTTCTTCTCCCTAAGAATTTCGAAAGTGTATTTAGTTAGCGCAAGGCTCAACTAAGAGCCATTTATAGCCCAGAGCTATTTACAATGGCTCTGGGCGTTTTCATACAACTAAGTTAAGTGATTTTTAAATAGGCTGCACATATTCTTTTGCGCTTTTAACATAAGTAAACTATGCGCCCACAAGTAAATACCAAATCTTGCCCTGTAGACGCGCAGCTTGCTGGCGTTTAAAAGCAACGCTTTATACATACCTATAAATAAATCGCCAGCAAGCAAGGCCTACAGTAAAATTATTCACAAAGAGGTTTAGACACGCTGCGCTATAGAGAAGTAAGCAACAAAGTAAAAGTATCCAGTGGTCATGCCTTCTCATTTACTCCTCTTTTGCTTCTCTTTGTGCACATGATCTTTTAAAAAGAAGTTACGCTTTTAACGTGAGCAAGCTCAACGTTTACAAGTAAATATCAAACCTTACACTGTAGACGCGCAGCTTGCTGGCGTTTAAAAGCAACGCTTTTACTTACCTATAAATAAAGCACCAGCAAGCAAGGATCACAGTAAAACTATTCACAAAGAGGTTTAAAGACGCTGCGCTATAGAGAAGTAAGCAACAGAGTAAAAGTATCCAGTGGTTATGTCATCTCATTTACTCCTCTTTTGCTTCTCTTTGTGCACATGATCTTTTAAAAAGAAGCTATGCTTTTAACGTGAAAAACGCACCGTTTACAAGTAAATACCAAACCTTGCCCTGTAGACGCACAGCTTGCTTGCGTTTAAAAGCAACGCTTTTACATATTTATAAATAAAGCACCAGCAAGCAAGGCGCCTACAGTAAAATTATTCACAAAGAGATTTAGACACGCTGCGCTATAGAGAAGTAAGCAACAAAGTAAAAGTATCCAGTGGTTATGCCTTCTCATTTACTCCTCTTTTGTTACGCTTTTAACGTGAAAAACGCACCGTTTACAAGTAAATACCAAACCTTGCCCTGTAGACTCGCAGCTTGCTGGCGTTTAAAAGCAACGCTTTTACATACCTATAAATAAAGCGCCAGCAAGCAAGGCCCACAGTAAAATTATTCACAAAGAGGTTTAGACACGCTGCGCTATAGAGAAGTGAGCAACAAAGTAAAAGTATCCAGTGGTCACGTCTTCTCATTTACTCCTCTTTTGCTTCTCTTTGTGCACATGATCTTTTAAAAAGAAGCTACGCTTTTAACGCGAAAAAATTCAACGTTTACAATTACATACAAAACCTTACCCTGTAGACGCGCAGCTTGCTGGCGTTTAAAAGCAACGCTTTTTACATATCTATAAATAAATCGCCAGCAAGCAAGGCCCACAGTAAAATTATTCACAAAGAGGTTTAGAGACGCTGCGCTATAGAGAAGTAAGCAACAAAGTAAAAGTATCCAGTGGTTATGTCATCTCATTTACTCCTCTTTTGCTTCTCTTTGTGCACATGATCTTTTAATAAGAAGCTGCGCTTCTAACGTGAGCAAGCTCAACGTCTACATAATCGGCTTAAATATATAACCCGTAGGCGTGAAGCTTGCTCACGCAGGTTATTAAAAATTAATTAAATATTCACAAAGAGGTTAAGAGGCGCTTCGCTTTAGAGAAGTAATCTAGTGGCTAAGTTAATAAACCATAATAGGTGTCTTAATGTGTGCTCATTTACTTCTCTTTGTGCACATAATCTTTTAAAAAGAAGCTATGCTTTTAACGTGAGAAGCAACGCCCTAAAGTAAATACACGCAATTTCACTTTACTCTCGGTGGTGAGGTTAAATAACTAATAGCTGAAATCGTTTCCTAAGGAAGGAACCTATTTACAGTGTTTTTTAAACATCCAGCTATTTCTGGCAGATTCAAATTGTGCACCAAACTGAAGAGACAAACATAAAGTAGGGAGTGTATTTGTTTGCTTAGCTATCTCAAACGCACGTGAAAATTTATAGCCATGCTTGGCTGCAAGGCTAAGCTCGCTAACATACAAAGCTTTATATTTTGGAGGGAGTTGCGGCCAGTTAACAAGCGCTATTTCAATAATACCTAAGTGAACACCTATTTTATAAGGGCCTGCTTTTTTAGCCTGCTGAATATAACCAAACACACGATCACTTGCCCCCTCTTGATAACTTGTTACTTTAGCTAAGTCTATCCATGTTTCGGCCCACGACGTTCTGTGCTTTAACGAATTTAAAAGAGAAAGCTCAACTTGCTTATATACTTTAGGAGCGCTTTCAACGCTTACATTATTTTTAGTTAGGCTAAGCATTTTTATATACGCACTTAGCTGCCAATAATGCGCTTGGAGAGGCTCAAGTTGTGTGGCGAGTGTTATTGCCTCGTTTGCCAGGCTAAGCTCTTGAGGTGTTAGTAAATCACTAGGCTGTTTTAGCGTATTTAATGCATTAAAATACCACGCATTAGCGCGCATACTTTGTATGCTTTCAAAGCTAATAAACAAAGTAATAATTGCAAACAATGTAATTTGAGTTAGCTTTTTTAAATTACTCATCAAACAAAGACTCTGTTAAACGCTGTGGATTGTTAACAAACAAGTGTTGTGCTTCTAACTCACCTATTAAATCGGTAACGAGCCTTTTTGCATTACTTAATAATGGAGGCCTTCGTTTGACTGAGTGGGCATCGCTTGCAACATAACTAACCAAGCCTTTTTGTAGCATATCAATACTAATTGCTTTAGCAGTATCGCCCCACGCCCCTTCTATGCTTGAGGCAGTTAACTGAAAATCACAACCTAACTGCTTTAAACGCTCAATATAAAATGGGTTTGCTTGAATATCTCTGTTGCGTTCGGGGTGAGGAATTATCGCTTTTATATTTTGTTTAGATAGCCAATTTATAAACTTATCGTAACCTTGCGGTACGTGGGAATGCGGTAACTCTAACAACAAATAATTAACCGAATCTAACGCACCAATAAAAGGTAACTGCCCCGCCATAACCATCGCCATTAATTCAATGTCGAGCCTAACCTCTGCAGCTACCGCAAGCTTTAAATCAATACCTGCATTTAAAGCCTCTCGCTTTAAAACATCAATGTCATTATTAAGTGCTTTCGCTGAGTTATTAAATCGGCCTATATGAATATGTGGCGTTGCTACCATGTGTGTTATTCCATCATTTTGCGCCATTTTTAATAGCGCTAAAGATTCGTTTAAATCTTTAGCGCCATCGTCAATGCCTGGCAAAATATGCGAATGAATATCAAACATAAATTTTTAGCAATTAAGAGGTAGGTTGCTCAGGCTTTTGTGAGTAATCGTAATAATCGTAATAACCATGGCTATGCTCATCTTTATTTTTACTCATATCAACTTTATTAAGCACAATTCCCGCAACATGCGCTTTAGACTCAAATAAACGCTCTATACCTGCTTTTATTGGTTTAATACGTGTAACGTCCGATTTAACAACATAAATTACCGAGTCAGCACTTTGCGAAATCACAAGTGCATCACTCACTGCTTGAGTAGGCGGTGTATCAATAATAATATGATCGTACTTAGTTTTAAGCACATCGAGCACTTCGTTAAAGCGCGAGCTTGATAGTAGTTCCAACGGATTACCAGGGATTTGCCCACTAGGCATAATAGCCACACCCGATTGCCCATCAACATGCACACATTCACTAAACTGCTCGGTGCCTATAATTAAATTACTCAGCCCAGGGTGAAATACCGGTATATCAAAGCGCTTTGCTATACTTGGTTTACGCAAATCTGCATCAATAAGTAATACTTTACCCATTTGCGCAAGCGACATTGCTAAATTAGCTGAGGTAGTTGTTTTACCCTCACCCGGCGAGCTCGATGTAACAGCAATAACCTTATGGTCGCGCTCTAACTGAGTTAACAATAAACTAGTACGAAATGTACGCACAGACTCTGCAAAACGCCTGTAGTTATCATCAAGGTAAGCATGTATGGGGAATACGCTCTTTTTAGGCATAGGTACATTAGGTAATAAACCTAACATACGCTGAGCGAGTTTACTCTCAACATCGTTTTTAGTTTTAACGGTATCGTTTAAGGCATCAAATACAAAGCTCATTACAACAGCAAAACCAAAACTTGCAACAAATGCCAAAATAACAATAAGTTTTTTATTTGGTTTAGCAGGGTCTTTTGGTGCATAGGCACGGTCGGTAAATCGTGCAGCAGCTGAGCTAAAGTCACTTGTTACCTCGGTTTCTTTAGAGCGAGATAAAAACGTATTAAATATATTACGGTTAGTTTCAACTTCACGTTTTAGTTGGTTATATTTGGTTTCTTTGCGAGTAATGTCTTGGTATTCAGCGCGTATTTTAACTAAGTCGCGTTCAAGCGCACTAACAGTTCGCGTTACTCGGTTTAGCTCTTTTTCAATGCCGGTAATAAGGCCTTTAATTTGTTTATTTAAGTTACTTTTTACAGTGGCAAGTTCAGCCTTAGCAGAAATTATTTTAGGGTGTTTAGGGCCATATACTTCGCTTAAGTCACTTAGCTTACGTTCGACTAATATAACCTCTCGCTTTACATCTTGTATTACTCTATGAGAAGTGATTTCAGGCATGCTGCCTAACAATTCTAAGTTATTGTTGCCATATTCACTAATTACACGGTTAATGCTTTCTAGGTTGTTTTTTTCGTTTCGCGCTTTTACTAATTGTTCCGATATCTGCTCAAGCTCTTGCGTTGCAAGGCCCGCTATCCCTTCAATATCAACTAGTTTTTGCTGCTCTCGGTAAGCCTGCAAACGTACCTCAGAGTCATCTAACTGAACACGAAGTTGAGACAAACGCGTGTTTAGCCAGCTAGATGCTTGTTGCGTAATGCCCATTTTTGCACGCATTTGGCTTTCTATATAGACTTCACCCACTGTATTTGCAACAAGTGCCGCTAACTTCGGGTCGCTCGACTCAAAACTTACACGTACTAATTGAGTTTTGCGGATAGGCGAAACAGAAAGGCGAGACTTAAACGCAGCTAGTAAACCTAACATTTCACGCTCAGCTTCTTCTTCCGCAGAATACACAGTGGCTTCTTTTTTGTTTAAAAAAGGCAAGTAAGATTTTATAGCCTCTTTAACTTCACTAATAGCCGAGGGTTTAGCAGTAAAATCTTTATGGTTTTTTAAATCAAGTTTTGTAATCACTTCGCGAGCAATACTGTCAGACTTAATAACCTCAAACTGAGTTAGGTAATATTCTTTTTTAGTAGAATCTAACCCGTATATTTCTTCAAAGCTAACTGCTTTGGTTTGTTCTGCCTCAATAAGTAATGTAGCCGTTGCAACATACTTAGGCACTAAGGTAAGGGCCACCATAATAGTTAATAATGTAACTACAGTCGCAAAACCTAAAATTCGCCACTTGGCGCGCTTAATAACATTAATATATGCACTTAAATCAATAATTTCTTCATTACTGTTTAAGTTTTCGGATGTTTGGTTCATTAATTACTGCCTTGTAAACTGCTTAAAACAAGCGTTGTTCAATTTTTATAGTATCGCCCGCTGCAATTTGGCTATTTAAACTACCTTTTTGTTGCTGCTGTTTAGTTTGTTCTTTAAAAATATAAATTTTATCGGTAGATGCACGCTCGGTTAACCCGCCCGCAAGAGCTATTGCTTGGTTAACGGTCATTGCGGGCTGATAAGGATAAGCACCAGGATCTTTTACTTCACCGTGGATATAAAAAGGCCGATATTCTATAACTTGCACATAAACATTAGGGTTTACTAAATAGTCTGGTTTTAAACCTTGTGTTATTACCTGCTCAACCTCTGAGGTATTTAAACCTGCAAGTTTAACTTTTCCTAAAAATGGGTAGTTAACCTCACCACTGTTACCTAATAGTGCAGTAACCTCTAAATCTGGTTGACCAAATACTTTAATTTCAACCTTATCACCCGCACCTAACACATAATTTTGCGCAGATTGAGCAAAACAAATGCTGCTAAATACAAGCAGCATTAAACTAAAACAATACTTCATTAATTAGCCTTTAACGCAAAAGTAAAGTTAACACCTACAATTACACGGTCAAACTCAATAGCATTTACTGTAGAATTTTTATCCATAAAATCTACATAGGTAGAAACCATGCCAAAATTGCTCGCTACATAATTTAAACCTAAACGGAGGTTTTTAGTTTTATCTTTACGGCCAACGTCGCCAGTATACTGCTCGTCAATATAATTAACGCTTGCAAGTGAGCTTAAGTAATCGCTCCAACTATGGGTCCAATTAACACCATAAACGCTCTCTTTAATGTAATCGCCTTGTACTAGTGGGTCTTTTGCAGCGCGACTAGTCATAAACCGTACAGTAGAGTATGTAAGTGGTTGCCAGTTAATGGCCGCCTCCCAACTTAAACCACTAAAGTTTTCACGCTCACTCGAGTCAAAGTCTTTATTCTGATAACCCACTTTAAACGAGCCAGAAGTAACCGCTGTAGCCTCCCACTCCATACCTGCAAGTACTTTTATATCGTCGCTGTCACGCGATATACCACTACTGGCTAACACATCGTATCGGTAGTTTTCTTGTTTAATTTCTAAAAAGGTGCGTGTTGCGGCTTGGGTATTATAATAACCGGTAACGCCTAATAACGATTTATCGTAGTCACGGTACTGCGATACTTCTCTAAAATTTTGGTATTTTTTACTAAAAAAACCAGCACTTAACGCCACTTGCGCTTTTGAGCTTTGCGCACCGTACTCATAACGTGCTAACACATTGTGTTGTTGGTACTTTACAAGCTCGTTAACTGCATCGCCTAAGCCTTCGGTTAAACCACTGCCACGAGGTTCATATAACCAATCGGCATCGCCGTTAATATCTAACCTATGCTGGCTAGTAAATTCTTTATGTACACCTGCACCTATATTTACTTGGGTAAAGTTGTCGGCAGTATCTTTATTATGTAACGAGCTGCTAGTGCCTAAGTCTAGGCTATAGCTATCTGGGCCATCTTCAATAACCGCTTTAACATTCGGGGTTATGGTCCAAATTAAGCGCGACTCTTCATCGTTCGGGGTGCTAAAAAAGTTACTGTTACTACTAATACCAGTTTGTAACGTAGGGGTAATTTCGGCCCCATCTTTAGTCATAACGCTACCCGGTTGCAAATTAGCAGCAGCAGGTGCAGCTATCATAGCGCTCAATAAAGCGCTAAGTGGTACAAGTTTTTTAGTATGCATTTGCATTTTTAAATCCCTTAAAAATTGTCATAAAAATAATTTTTATATCAAACCACAGCGACCAGTGCTTAATATAATGTAAGTCAAATTCAACACGTTTTTCCATTTTGTCTAAGGTGTCGGTTTCGCCGCGCCAGCCATTAATTTGCGCCCAACCAGTAATACCGGGTTTAGCTTTGTGGCGTAGCATATAAAATTCTACCTTTTTACGGTATTCCTCGTTATGGGCAACAGCGTGCGGCCTTGGCCCAACAATCGACATATCGCCTTTTAACACATTTATAAATTGCGGTAATTCATCAAGGCTAGTGCGGCGTAAAAAGCCACCAAGCGGAGTAATACGCGCATCATTCTTTTTAGCTTGTGTTACTACATTACTATTTTCAGTAACCGTCATTGATCTAAACTTCCATACCTTAATTTTACGCCCATCAAGGCCGTACCTATCTTGTTTAAAAATAACAGGCCCTTTAGATGTAAATTTAACAGCAAATGCAATGGCAATTAAAATAGGCGAGATCAACAGTAAAATGATACTAGCAACAATTATGTCCTCAGTTCGCTTTATAAACTCACGCGCGCCTATAAATGGCGATTCAAACACGCTTAATGTATCAAGCTCGCCAACATGCTCTATTCGCGCATGTATTAAATTAGATACTAAAAAGTCAGGAATAATATGTACATCAACAGTGGTGTCACCTAACTGCAGTAGTATATCTGCTATGCGTTTATCTGCTTTCATAGGTAGGGCAATGTATAAAACACTTATTTGGCCATTGCGTGCAGCATCAACTGCATCTTGAATTTTACCTGCTACATCATGCTTTGTAGCATTTTCAAACAAGCGTTCTGGTTGTCGGTCGTCATAAAAGCCTAAAAACTTAAAGCCTAGTTCATCATTTTTAGTAATTTCGTTATACAAATGTACGGCCGACTCGGTTGCACCTACAATGGCAACATTACGTAAGTTCATACCAAGCTTGCGCTTATTACGCTTAAACATATGCGCGCCTAATCGCCAGCCATACATAAATGCAAAACTCAATAAAAACCATAACCCCAAACCAATGCGCGAGAGCTCTTCTGTAAACTTAAATACAAACGACACACAAAATAAAACTGCAAAGGCTACAAACAAAGAGCCCCAAGCACATAAAACCATGGTTCTAAATTTACCAGCTCGCCAAGAACGATAAGCCGAAAATATTTCAGCGCAATACAAAAAGCTTAACGCAACGGTTAATGCAGCAACCATGTAAGTAGGTGAGAGTTCAAAGCTATAAAAAACAGCAGAACATTGAAAGGCCAAAAACAATGCAAAAATATCGAACAAACGATAAAAATTTGCATCAGACGAACCATTAGGCTTAAACGTCCTTGAAGATGTCATACTATGTATCCCTATAGATATCTTAATAAGTGAACTAAGCTCCACAAAACTGTGCGGCAAATGTTACAGCATCATACTTACGTATTCAATATTAAGGGTGTTTTAATGTATAACAATATTATGCAAAATATTTTTAAGTAGCGAGGATGTTACATAAAACAAAACAAATATAAACTTATAAATACTTGGGTAAACATTTATAAACAACATTGTAACCTAGTTTTTATTTAAACAGTTCCTTAAACCACGACCACACGCCAAATGAGTAGCCGCTAAATATATCAATCCCTAAAGCCGATTTAACTAAATAAACCACCAATAGTAATATGCTAATAACAATAAAACTAAATAGTGATACAGTTATTGCATGAGATACAGCAGCTATCTTTTTTTCTTTCTCGCTCAGCTCTCGCCTGTTTCGCCCCGCTAGTACAACAAAGTAATACCTATATTTAAAAAATTTAATTACGCCACGGCAATCAACTGTATGCTTACCCCATTGTCTTGCACCTATCGCCACTTTTAAATGGGCCAGTTGCTCTTCGGTAAAACTATCCTGCACATCGTGTGGCATTCGGTTAAGTAGACTGCGCACAGCTGGATCTGATTTTAATTTAGACAAAAGTTAACCTTATTTATTCGAAGAATGTAAGAACTCTTAGATTATTTTCGCAACAAAAAAAGCCAATTAAAAACTTAATTGGCTTTATAAATAAAAAATAAATAATTATTTAATTGTACTTGAGCGATAAGTATTATTGTTTAACCAACTAGGTTTTTCTACCTCAGGTACTTTACCATCTTGAGAAATATTTGTTTGATGGTAAGAGTGCTGGTTCCAAATACGTGTTGCATTTTTCCAAGGTTTGCTTTCATCAGCAGCACCATATACGGTCACCCCATTGTTAATTGACCAGCGAGAATCATAGTTGTTAGAAACAACAACAAGCTCTGCGTTATCATCGCCTTCTAGGTCAACCACAATTGGGTATTCCCAAAGCGATGCAGTCGAATTGTCAACAGAAGATAAAACCTCACCATTTACACCATTTAGTACTCTAACAGTAAGGTGTTCTTGAACTATAACTTCATCAATACCATCGGCATTAAAGTCATAAGCACTTACGCCTATTTTACCGCTCCACTCATCATCATTAGGTATAGACCAAACTAGTTCACCATTGTTATTGTACATAGTAACATCATTGTAACCAGCACTTACAATACCCAATTTAGTTGAGCCCAAAAAGTTTGATATGGCATGTGCTCCTCCGCCAGGGTTGGCTTGTGTATTAACTTCCCACTTTACGTTACCGTTAGCTTCAAGTGCTACAATACGGCTTTTATCTTGCGAAGTAACCCCTGAAGGAATTGATAGAATAACTTCTGGTTTTTCATCATTATCAATATCAGCAATAGATGAGAACCATATGTCGTTTTCACCGCTATAGGACCAAAGTTCTGCACCATTTTCATCTAACAATTTACCTGAGGTGAAAATCTCTTGGGCCCCATCGCCATTTGAATCAAAAATAGTAGAGGTAGGTGCCCTATTAAAGTTAAATAATGAGCCAATATCATAATTATAAAGAGCATCACCAAGAATAAACTCTAAAGAACCGTCATTATTAATGTCTGCTATGGTAATGTCACTTGTGGTTCTCCAACCAGAATTGACTTTAGCTATTTGCTTTTTTGTTACTCCATTGTTATCAACCACAGATATAAAACTATCAAATCGATTTGTCGCTACAATTTCAACATCACCATCGTTATCAAAATCAGCAGCACCCACGGAGAATGCTGCATCTGCTATAATGGCTCCTTGGGCGTAGTCCCAAAGTTCAGAACCATCTATACCACTCAGAGCTCTAACAACCCCCTTCGAATAATCGCTTCCTTTAAAAGTAACTACTACTACATCTGCTACATCACTATTATTAATAATACCATCGTTATTGTCATCACTAAGCTGGGCAACTACTGGCGTACTCATTACTTGATTGTACTCCGGCATAAAGTCACTCGAATTCCAACTCCATCTTTGCGTAATTTCAAACGGTGCTATAGGTTCAACGATTGATGGAAGGTTACCCTTAAATTCACCACCTAATAATGCCATCGAACCTTTAAAGCTTTGACCAATTACAGGCATTTTTGCAATACCAAACAGTCCTTTAATATCAGCATAAGGGGCTAAAATCACTCCCTCCCATCGGCTTCCTTCAATATTTAGGTTGTGTGCATCTACAAAATTAAAAACCGTTTGAGAAGCATGCTTTCTTAACCTGGCAAAGTTTTTACTTCTTACATTAACTTTTTGATCGCCAGAAATATTAAAAATGACAGTTGCGCCTTTAGGAATACCTTTAACTTTAAAGGTATGGGCAGCAGCAAAGTGCGCAGCATCTATATTAAATACTTGTGTTTCAGAGGTTTTGTCACCTTTTAGGTAAAGCCCGCCCCACTTCCACTTTACAGCGCCTGTTTCGTTTAAGTTATTTAACTCAGCGCTTAAATGTTTGTAATGTTCTTCTTGTTCATCAAAGTTAAACGGAAAGGCCGATTCGTCTTGATGACTACTAATGGTAGCGCCCCGCTCCATGCCCCAACGAACACTCCAATGTGCATCTATTCCACCGCCAGCTAACATACTGCCTACAAATTGGCGGCCACGCTTAAATTCAATACCGGTTTCACTAATTAAGTAATACTCATGAGGGTTTGACGGGCGATTATAGCCAACACTGTAAACGCCTTTTAAATTAATTTCTCCAGCAGCAATTGCACCATCTGCACGGCCAACATGCGATTTAAACTCGTCAAAAACAAAAGCAGAAAAACTATTAGCAACACCTAAATCTGTCGCATTAGCAACAGAACTTGTTAAAGTAAGTGCAATTACTCCACTTAATTTTTTTAAATTAATTATTTTTTTCATTTAATCCCTCTAAAGTAAAAATTCCATCCTGGATGGACATATAAACTATTTAATTAACAAAATTTATTACACAACAAAGTTGAAAGTTCATTATATATACAAAAACAAAAATTAAAACAAAAAAATACAACTAAAGGATTAAAAGCCACTCACCTGGCTCTAGCAAGCCCATTAAATCAATATGTTACACTTTAATTAAGTACATAAAACAAAACAGATCCAAAAAAAACAGCAACAATGGGTGGGTAAATGTTAATTACTTGTATTTTTAATATTTGCGTAATCAGTGGTGGTTAATTTTATTATAGAATTGAGTTATTACTTTGAATAAGTCTTTATATTATTAGGGCACTATAATTAAAAAGGCGATTTTTAGGAGATAAAAACCACCATTCATAACTAAGATTACAAAAGAGTCTTTGTAAATACACTTATGGTTAATGTATTAAAAAAATAACGGGTCGAAGCTATTCATCACAAATCTGAAATGAAAAGTAACGGCATATCTCTTTATATTTTTCGATGATATAGCTTCGCAGCGTGAGAATAAGTTACATTAAATGTAACACTGTTAAACTTTGTACTAGTTTCAGCTTTTCAGCATTTTAACTACTCTAGTTCACAAAATGTTTAATGTATTTTGTATCGTTTGCATACTTAATTAACTCTTTGTAAAACTCTTTATTTTCTCCAAAGGCCTGTGTACAAGTCTGCTGTGCCAGAACATCGTAATCGCCATTAACTTCTAATATTAAAGGGCCATTTTCGGTTATAACAATATCCCAGCCTAACGACCTTACATTTGGAAACTGCAAAGCTGCGTCTTGTACTATGTTGATAATTTCGTCCCAGTAAGGAACTACAAGGCCAGAAAAAGACACATGGGTATCTGGGTGTTCAGTGTATAAATTTTTAGAATAGTCGATACCTTGTGAACTTAATGCACCATTTTTAATATTAACGTTAACCCCTATTCCGCCTTGTTTACCAGACCAATTATCAACCTTGCGGCCATTTCTTCCAATTCGCAAATA